>DATARX010000286.1:0-10297 GCA_036263955.1 Rhodopila sp. | reverse complement strand
GGTGCGCAGGTAGAACGGCACGCCGGCCCAGCGCCACGTGCGGACCTCGGCCTTCAGGGCAACGAAGCTTTCGGTGGCGGAGACCTCGTCGGTCCCAAGGTCCACCGAATAGCCGGGCACCGGCTTGCCGTCGATCGCGCCATGCGTGTACTGGCCGCGCACCGTCAGGCTGGCGACCTCATGCGGTTCCATCGGCTTCAGCGCGCGCAGCACCTTCAGCTTCTCGTCGCGCACGCGATCCGCATCGAGTGAAACCGGCGGGTCCATCGCGATCAGGCAGAGCAGCTGCAGCATGTGGTTCTGCACCATGTCGCGCAGCGCCCCCGACTTGTCGTAATATCCGCCGCGCCCCTCCAGCCCGACCGTTTCGGCAACAGTGATCTGCACGTGGTCGATCACGTCGGCCGTCCACAGACGCTCGAAGATCGTGTTGGCGAAGCGCAGCGCCATCAGGTTCTGCACCGTCTCCTTGCCCAGGTAGTGGTCGATGCGGAAGGTCTGCGCTTCGGAAAAGACCTTTCCGACTTCCTCGATGATGGCATGGGCGGAGGCCGCATCGTGGCCGATCGGCTTTTCCAGCACGACGCGAGAATTCGCGGTCACCATCCCGTTGGCGCCGAGGGCCCGGCAGACCGGGCCATACAGGTCCGGCGAGGTGGCAAGGTAGAAAACCCGGACGCGGTCGTCGTCCAGCACGTCGTCGAAGCGGCTCCAGTCCGCGTCCGGTGCGGTGGCGTCGATCGCGACGTAGTGCAACTGCCCCAGGAAGTGGCGCATGGCGTCCGGGTCCTGGTCGGCTTTCGCGACATGCTTGGCCAGCGCCTGGCCGGCACGCTCCCGATACTCGTCGTCCGTCAAATGGGACCGGGCGGCGCCGATGATGCGGGATTCCCCGGGCATCTGGCCGTCACGAAACCGGTAATACAGCGCCGGCAGCAATTTGCGCAGCGTCAGGTCGCCGGTCGCGCCGAAAACGACGCAATCGAAGATGGCAACAGGTATGATTTTTGGCATCCAGTGCGCTCCTGGTCGATGATCCGGCATGATAATCCAGTCAGAAAGGGCCTTCGCGGGTGCAGCATCCTTGCTACACCATGCGAGCGGCAACGACCACCGCCCCCTGTAGGATGGGGGATGATGATCGCAGTCCAACCCCATCCCCCGTTCTGACAATTTCGTTGGCGTGGCGAAGTGGATATCGCATCATACCGCCTGGTTCGCTTCAGGCGGCATGACCGATGCAAACAGACATAACGCCGCCGCGGCGATTTCGGCCGGTCTGGGCCCCTTGCTGCTCAGGAGCCGTTCAGCCCATAAGCCTCCGGGAAGAAGTAGTCCTTCCAGGACGCCGGCTTCACCTTGATCGACCCGACCTGGTTCATGAACGCGGCCACCGCCTCGGTGCCTTGCGGGGTCATCGTCCAGGTCGTGCCCGGTGCCGTCGCCACCGACTTGACGAAGTCCAGCGGCAGTTTCGACTCGCCATCCTCGATCCAGTAGCGCGCGGCGGTTTCGGGATCGGCGTTCACCCTGGCCGTCGCCTCCTGCAGCGCGGCGAAGATCGCCTTGAACAGGATGGGATTCTGGGCGCGGAACTTCGACGACATGTAAGCCGTGGTGAAGGTGTTCGGGCCGCCCCAGACGTCGAACGAGTTCAAGACGGTGTGGATGGTCGGATGCTGTAGCTGCTGCTGGATATACGGCGGGACGGCGAAGTTGCAGGCGACGTCGGCGGTGCCGGACAGCAGGGCGATGGTGCTGTCGGGCGGCGACAGCGACACGGTATACTGATCGTAACGCGCGTATTCCTTGATCCCGTATGCCTTCGCCGCGGCGGCCTGGATCGTCACCGCCTGCGCCGAGACCTTCACCGACGGCACCGCGATCTTGTTGCAGCGCGCCAGGTCGTCGATCGTCTTGATCGACGGATTGTTGGTGTTCAACGCAAACGGCAGCGTCGCCAGCGCGCTCACCGCGCGGACTTCGCCCGCCGTGCCGCGCGTGCGGCTCCAGATCGTCAGGAGTCCCTGCGGGCTGCCGGACACCAGGTCGATACTGTCCGACAACAAGGCATCGTTCATCGCCGCCGGACCGTTGAACTTGTAGGCCGTGACCTTGACGTCCGGAATGCCAAGTTCGGCGGCGTGTTTCTGGATCAGCTTTTCATGTTGCATCACATTCAGCTGGAGATAGCCCATGGAGAACTGGCGGGCGATGCGCACCTCCGGCACCTCGGCCAGTGCCGGGGTGGCCAAAGTGGCGGTGGCCAGGGTCGCGGTGGCCAATGCCGCGATGATCGGGGTCGCGGCCAGCAGCAGGCGCTTCATCGTTGTTCACCCGAGAAGCTCGCGGTCAAAGCATTCAATCGGTCCAGCGCGGCCTGCGGCAACGGGCCCTTCAACACGGCGGCGAGGCTCGCCTGGAATTCCTCCACGGTTGCCATCCCGACCAGGATGGTGCCCATCGCCTTGTGGGTGATGGCGAAACGGGTCGCCGCCTCCGCGAGGCTGGCGGCGTATCCTTCCGTGACCAGCGGCATTAGGCGGCGAGCCCGTTCCAGGTCCATCTCATAGCTGTGTGCCGAACCGATCGGTTCCGGCGGCGCGCTGGCGGTGGGGTGGCGTTCCGCGGCGCCACTGAGCGCCCCGGCGGCAAGCACGCGGATTCCGACAACACCGACCCCAGCCTTTTGCGTGTGGTCGAACAGGCGGCCGTAGTCCTGGGCCGGATAATTCGCCGGCAAGGCGGTGGCGGCCGAAGCGTTCAGCATGTTGTAGCTAACCTGGGCGCTGTCGATCAGTTCGGCATCGATGATCTGGTGCAGCGCCTCGGTGTCGCCGATCGCGGTGATGCCCAGGAAGCGGGTCTTGCCGGCTTTTCGCAACGCTTCGAAGGCCGGAACGACTTCGTTGCGGACCTGCGCGACGCTGAGGGTTTCGCCGCCGCCGCTCAGGGTGATAGGGTTGTGCAGGTGGAAGATGTCGACATGGTCCATCTTCAGGCGTTGCAGGCTGCCGTCCATCGATTTGGCGATGGTCCTGGCAATCGCACCGTAGTCCGCGGAAGGCACCCGGACCTTGGTCCCGACCGCAACGCCCGCGGGTTTGCGGGCGCCCAGGATACGCCCGAGATTCGTTTCGGAAACGCCGTTACCGTATTGCACCGCCGTATCGAAGTAGTTGATGCCGGCGTCTAGCGCGAGGCCGATCGCCTTGTCCTGGTCGGCGGGCGAGCCGCGCACCATCAGGCCACCGACGGCACCGCAGCCGAACCCGAGGATCGAAAGTCGCAGGCCAGAGCGGCCGAACACACGTGTTTCCATGAATGGTTTCTCCCTCTATGTGCCCCGTTGTCGGGACGCGATCTTGGCGCGGGCAACCGCCCGGCCATTGCGATTATGTATTAGTCATACAGCCCCGCCGTTCGGGCGCGCAATTTGCACAGCGCCACCAGCAATTCCAGCGTCGGCACGTCGACGCCGGCCATGTGTGCCAAGGCCAGCGGGGCATCGAACATGCCGTCGATCTCCATCGGCCGTCCCAGTTCCAGATCCTGCAGGATGCTGGGCTTATGGTCCATGGCGCGTTGGTTGCCGATCCGTTGCGCATGGTTGGTTGTCGGGTCCGCGCCCATCGCCTGGGCGATGGCGGTTGCCTCATGCATCACGCGCAGCGCGGCATGTTCGGCGGCGGGTTCGACGTAGATGCCCTTGGGCGCGCTGCCGGTCAGCACCGCCAGTGTGCCGCCGGCCAGGTTGCTGATCAGCTTGTTCCAGATCTCGGTGCGGATCGCCGGCGTCGCCTCGCCGCTGACCCCGCCCTTGCTGATCAGGCCGGACAGCGTCAGCACGCGGTCCGACAATGTCCCGTCCGGCTCGCCCAGGATGAAGCGGCTCTTCGGCTGCTCGACATGGACGACGCCGGGCGCGGTCACGGCGCTGGCGGAATACACCACGCCGCCGATCGCCCGCCCCGGCCCGAGCGCTCTGCGCAGCCCATCACCCGGGTCGATGCGAGGAAGCGATTTGCCTTCGTGCGGGCCGGGCAGGTGGTCGAAATACCACCACGGGATGCCGTTCATGACAAAGGCAACGGGTGTGTCGGTGCCCAGCAGCGGCTGGATCGAGGCGGCAACGGCGGGCAGGGCGGGGGCTTTGACCGTGACGAACACCGCGTCCTGCCGGCCGAGGTCCGCCGGATCGGCCGAGGCCCGGACCGGGGCATGGTGCGCGCCATCGACCGCATGCACAGTCAGGCCGTTGTCCCGGATCGCGGTCAGATGGGCACCGCGCGCGACGACGGAAACCTCGGCCCCGGCACGATGCAGCCGGGCGGCGAGGTGGCCGCCGATCGCGCCAGCCCCGTAGATGCAGATTTTCATGACGACCCCTTTTTGATTGCCGTATCGGACGCCAGGACGGGCGCACGGGTCAAGGCGGGGGCGACGCTCTGGTCGGGCACGGGGTCTTGGCTTAGAAGGCTGCGACACTTTCAACCTGGAGCAGTTGCATGAGCAAGATTATCCGCACCGAACCCGGCCCGATCCTGTCGAAGGCCGTCGAATACCACGGTTTCGTCTATCTGCCGGGGATCACGGCGCGCGACACCAAGCAGGATATCAAGGGCCAGACCGCGGACGTGCTGGCTCAGATCGACGCGATGCTGGAGCACCACGGCACGGACAAGACCCGGATGCTGCAGGCGATGATCTGGGTGAAGGACATCAAGCAGCGCGCGGCGATGAACGAAGTGTGGACCCCGTGGCTGCCGAAGGACGGCGCCCCGGCGCGCGCCTGCGTCCAGGCCGAAATGGCGGCGCCGGACGTACTGGTGGAGATCATGATTACCGCCTGCAAATAGGTTTGGACGGCGGTTCATCCTGACGCCTCCTATCCCAAGCGTCGTTGACCTTTAACTCTTGCGGTCCCGTCATGGCCGGGCGCCTGCTTCGGGCGTCCCGGCCAATCCGCCCACCGGCGGACGAAGCGCGGATGTTGTTCCAGAGTCGGTATCGACGGGCTTGGCATTAATCAGCCGCGTCAGATGACTTCATGCAAGCGAAGCTCTTATCATTCGGAACCGGAACATTGCCGCCCGGCCCTGATCTTGTGTCTTCGTGACTTCGTGGTCCAAAAATCCTTTTTAACGGTCGATCAGTGCGCCAGTTCGGCCAGTTCGATCACCACGTTCCCGGTCGCCGACGGATCGAGAAAAATGATCTTCGACCCGCCATGGCCAATCCGCCAGGTGTCGCTCTGCAGTTTCACTTTCTTGGCTTTCAGTTCGGCGATCGCGCCCTCGATATCTTCAACCTCAAAACAAATATGGAACAGCCCCGCCCCCTTCTCGGCGATCCATTTCGAAACCCCTGCCTCCGGCCCCTGCCCTTCCAGTAATTCGATGTAGCTCTGGCCAACCGGCAGCATTGCCAGCTTGGTCGCGCCGATCTGTTCCTCGTATTCCAGTTCCAGCCCGAACGTATCACGCATCAGGTCCAGCGACTGCTTCATCGAGTCCACGGCGATAGCGATATGTTCCACCCGCTTGATCTTCATCGTTGCAACCTCATTACTTCAGGAAGTGATCACACGGCTGTCCACCGGATCGATCCGCCCGGCCACCGTCCCGGTTCCGATCGACGCGAAAAACAGCGCCATATCGGTGATATTCCTTTCCCTCAAGGCGTGGCATTAGCGTTCCCCCGTTATTGTTGGCGGCATCGTCGCCCGATGCCTCCAGGGGATCAAGGGGGTGCCCGGGATCGCATCGGCACCTTATTATCCCCACGCATAGCACAGGGGAACCGCTGATGACCGCTTTACCCTTCGAACCATTCGGCCCGATGCCCGACGGACGCGCGACCTCCGTCTACACACTCCGAAACGAGCACCTGCGAGTCCGCATCACCGATTTCGGCGGCCGCATGGTCAGCATCGAGGCACCGGACCGCACTGGCCGCCAGGACCATGTCCTGCTCGGCTTCGACACCCGAGCCGCCTACGACGCAGCCGGCTCCTTCGGCACCCTGCTCGGGCGCTATGCCAACCGAATCGCCGGGGCCAGCATCACCTTGGACGGCCAGACCTTCGCCCTCTCCAAAAATAGCGGCAACGCCACCCTGCACGGCGGCGCAGAGGGATTCAGCAAACGCATCTGGGACGTTGCCAGCGCCGAGGCGGACCCGCTGCCGACGCTGGTCCTGACCCATCGCAGCCCGGACGGCGATCAAGGCTTTCCCGGTGAACTCACGGTCCAGGCGACCTACCAACTCGACGCCAGCACCCTGTCGCTGGCGTTCGAAGCCCACACCACCAAACCGACCGTCGTCAACCTGAGCGCCCATCCCTATTTCAACCTCGGCGGCCCGGCCCGCGACGACGTGCTCGGCCATGACGTCACCATCGCGGCGGATGCATTCCTGCCGACCGACGCGGACCAGATCCCGACCGGCGAAATCCAGCCCGTCGCCGGCACCCCGTTCGACTTCCGCCACCCCACCCCCCTCGGCGCTCGGATTCGCCAGCCCGATCCGCAGATTTTCCACGGCCTGGGCTACGACCACTGCTTCGTTCTGCGCGCCGACGGACCCGCCGTCCGGGTTCACGATCCGGCCAGCGGACGCGTCCTCGAAATCCACACGGATCATCCCGGCGTGCAGGTCTACACCGGCAACAAGCTGGCTGGCGCCTACGCCGGCCATGGCGGGGTCATCTACCGTCAGTCAGCCGGATTGGCGCTGGAGCCGCAGGAATTCCCCGACGCCCCGCATCGCCCGACCTTTCCGTCCACGGTCCTGCGTCCCGGCGACGTCTATCGCCGCAACATCCGGTATCGCTTCACTACCGCCTGATCGAAAGCGGCTAGTCCGACCGCGCTTCGGCCGGTACCAGCCATTCCACCAGCTTGCCGGTCAGCATCGCCATGGTCAGCGGCTTGGTGATTTGATCATCCATGCCGCTGCGCAGGGATGCCTCCCGACTGCCTTCCATCGCATGCGCCGTCAGGGCGATGATCGGGGTGTGCCGGTTCTGGAACCCTTCGAGCTGCCGTATGGCCCTGGTGGCCTCGTAGCCGTCCATTTCCGGCATCTGGCAGTCCATCAGCACCAGGTCGAAGACGGTGTCGCGGTACGCGGCGACGGCTTTCAGCCCGTTGCGCGCCGGCGTGACTCGGCATCCCAGCGATTCCAGCAGCGCCTGGGTCACCCGCATATTCGCCTGGTTATCCTCGACCAGCAGGATGGACGCCCCGTCCCGGCCGCCGCGCCGCAGCGCTGCCTGGAAGTCCCGACTCGCCACCGACACGAACACCGGGGGCGCCGCCGTGTCCGGCGCGGTTTGCGGCGCCGGCGGCGCGATGGCCTCACCCGGCTCCAGCAATACGGTGAACCAGAATGTCGACCCCACCCCGACGACACTGTCGACGCCGATTTCGCCGCGCATCATGTGACAAAGCTGGCGCGCAATCGACAGGCCGAGGCCGGTGCCGCCGTACCGCCTTGTCATCGAGCTGTCGGCCTGGCTGAACGCCTCGAAAATCATCGCCTGCTTGGCGACCGGGACGCCGATGCCGGTGTCCGATACCTCGAAGCGGAGACGCAGCGCGGTGCCGAGATCCTGCTCGACCACGCTGCGCAGCGTGATGGTGCCTTCGGCGGTGAATTTCAGCGCGTTGCCGACCAGGTTGGTCAGGATTTGCAGCAGACGGTGCTTGTCGCCGACCAGCATCAGGTTTGGCGGATCGGGGGGCGCGGTCAGCAGCGACAAACCCTTGGCCCGAGCCTGGTCGGCAAACAGGACGCGCACGTCGTGGAGCAGCGAGGGAAGGTGGAACGGCGCGTGTTCCAGTTCCAGGCGGCCGACCTCGATGCGGGACAGGTCGAGGATATCGTCAACCAATCGCAACAGCGTCTGGCTGGATTGGCTCGCGGTTTCGATGTAGCGCCGCTGCGCCGCCGACACATCGGTCAGTTGCAGCAGTTCGATCATGCCGACCACGCCGTTCAGCGGCGTGCGGATCTCGTGACTCATGTTGGCCAGGAACTGGCTTTTGGCGGCGTTGGAGGTTTCCGCCTGGCGCAACGCCTGCCGGGTTTCCACCGCGCGCTCGCCCAGGCCTTCCAACATGGTGTTGAAGGCCGCCCCCAAACGGCGGATTTCGTAGGGCACCAGGCCGTGGAAGCCTGGCACCTCGACGTCGTCGTGGCCCTTCAGCACCGCCTCCGCCGTGGCGGCCACCGCACGGACGGGGCGGGCGAGGTACAGCGCGGCGAGCCACGCCATCAGTGCGGCGCCCGCGAACGACACCAGCGCGATGACCATCGCCATTTCGTTCACCTGGTCGGCGCGGCGGCGAAGCTCAGCGAGCGGCTGCGGCACCATGACGCCCCACCCCGTCTCCGGCACCACGGCGTAGCCGGCGATCATGTTGCCGTTGAATGCCGGCGAGTAAAACTGCCCGACACCGGTTTCGCCCCGTATCATTGCCGCCACCACCGGCACGCCGGAGATGTCGCGCGAGGCCGCGACCCAGTCCTTGAACGGATGCGCGATCACCTGGCCCTTCGCGTCCACGATGACGGCGTGTCCGTGATCGCCGAACGCGATCGCTTGCTGCAGGGAGACGAGGTAGGCGCTGGTCATCACGCCAACGCCAAGCCGGCCCGCCGGAAGCGGCTTCACCAGGAAGAACACCGGAAAGCCGCCGATATCGTGATACAGGTTGCTGATCGCGATCCGCCCTTGGGAGGTCGCGGCCAAGGTCCGCAGATCGATCAGCAAGGCCGGCGGCAACGCCTCGGCCGGTTCGGCCGACAGGCCGGGCAACGCCGCTTCGGTCGCCCCGTTCGGCGCGATGGTCCAGACGTGGATCACGTCCAACGACATCAGCAGGTCGGTCAGGCCCGGAACCGGATGATTCAGCGCATCGCTCTCGAACGCCAGTCCGAAGGCGGCTTCCACGTCCTTCACGTAACGCGATATGGTGGAGGTCAGGTTGCGGGCAACCAGCAAATGCCGTTCGCGAACAGAAGCGAGCTCGTTCTGGTATGCGCTACTCCCTTCCCAGAACGCAAGAACCGCGATCGGTGTGCCGGCGATGAAGGTGAAGGCGATGAACAGCAGGTAGTGCAGCCGCAGGCCGAAACCCAGGCGCGCAAAAGCGGAGCGCGGCGAAGCGGTTGGCACGCCCGTTGCTTGCGATGAGTTGCCAGCCTGCTGGGCGACATCGGGGGGCATCATTCGACCATTACCATCCGTCGCATTCCTTGCGCTTGTTCCGACGTAGGGCGCTTGTTCCGACGTATAGGCGATGAACGAACGAAACGGGTAATCAATAGGGAACCGGTCAGATCGTCATCGCCTATAAAAGCTTACTGTCGGGAACGTTTCATGGTCCACCGCGCGGGGACATGATCCGGCACAGGCGCCCGGCGGCGGCCACGGTGCAGGGGGATCAGGATCATCGCGCCGACAGTACAGATCATCAGGCCCGACGGCTCCGGCACCTCATTGGGCAACCCCGCGTTCGCCGCGACGGACGTGCCGATCGCATCGCCGACCGTCAGCGCGTCCTCCACCGAGAACGGCGTGTGGATACCGCCCACCACCCGGCTGTATTCGGCGCCATCCGGTCCCTGTGACGCCGCTGAAAAGCTGTCGAACGTTTCGGTAATCGGACAGATAAGCGGGCTGCCGTTACTGTCCACGCCGTTCTCGATATCGGCGCAGTCCGGCTGGCCGCCATTGTCCGGATTGCTGACATAGTAAGTCTTGCCGTTCAGCGTGCACGACACCAGAAGGTTCGTTGTCGGACTGAAATTGGCGGTCCCGCCATTGCAGTAAAAGTTGGATTGCGAGGAAAACGCGATGTTGTCGGTGCCAAAGAAATCCGCCAGCACCGTCGCCGCGGCGCCGCTGAAGGCCGGATGGCCCGCGACATAATCCGGGTGCGGCGGCGTTGCGATCAATGAACTCCAGCTTGAATCGCAGGTGGTGAAGTAACTGCTCCACGTTACGGTGCCGGCGGCGGTTCCGCCGGGGCCGCAATCCTGGATCGCCGAAAACGGACGCCACAGATCATTCTTGTACTTGATACCCCAGGCGGCGATGCCGGCATCGTTCTCGGCCTCCACCAGCAGCGCGGACAATTGCGCGCTTTGCAGCAGGCTGCTGTTCTGGCTTTTCATCGCGGTATCGGCGATCTGCAGCCAGTGGCCGGGCGGCTGGATCGTCGTGCCGGGATCGTTCCAGAACAGCGCGGCCTTCGCCTGGTCCGTGGTTTCCTGCGTATAGCCCGCC
>DATARX010000311.1:0-1921 GCA_036263955.1 Rhodopila sp. | reverse complement strand
GGGTGAAGGGAATCGAACCCTCGTGTGCAGCTTGGGAAGCTGCCGTTCTACCATTGAACTACACCCGCGTCCTGCGCCCCTTTTAGGCGGTTCGCGCCGGGGATGCAATTCGGTCCGGCGCCGTACGGCAAAATTCCATCCTGGGCGCGACGCCCGGCATAAGGCCGGAACGCCGCGCCGCCCGGTTCAGCCGTCCTGACGCGTCAGCTCGATATACCCCAACCCATTGATCGTCGCGGTCCAGCCCGGCCCGATCAGCGTCGACGTCTCATTTTCCGCCACGATCGCCGGTCCCGCCACCGTCGCATCCGCCACCAGCGATGCTCTGTCGTAGATCCCCCATTCGGAGACCTCGCCGGTGGTGGTATCGCGCACCAGCTGGGTCCGGTCCGGCTTTGCCTCGGTGGTGAACACGGTGCCGTCCCGCGACGGCGCCGCGACGTCTTTCGTTACCGTCGTAACCACCACCGCATAGCTCATGATCTCCACATCCGATCCCGGCACCGGGCGATCGAAAAACCGGGCATATTCCTCGTCGTAGCGCGAGCGGATCAAGGCGATATCTTCCGAACCCAGCACGCGGTTCGGCAGCGGCACGGGGATTTCGTGGCCTTGTCCGACATAGCGCATATACGCGGTGCGCGTTTCCACCGTCGGCGCGCCGAAGCTGCCCTTGCGCACCGCGGCTTCCGCCTCCTGCCGCATGTCGTCCAGCAGATCGTTCACCGCCGCCACGTCAAAGGTGGAAAACCGCTGGTACAGGCTACGAACAACCTCATACCCGACCGGTGCGCGCAGGAAGCCGATGGCGCTGCCGACGCCGGCACCGGAGGGCACCAGCACCAGGCTGATGCCGACCTTCTCCGCCACCCGGCAGGCATGCACCGGCCCGCCGCCGCCGAATGCGATCAGCGTGCGCCCTTCATAGGTTTTCCCGGATTCGATCGCGTGCACCCGTGCCGCGTTGGCCATGTTCTCATCGACCATCTCCACCACGCCGAGCGCCGATAGTTCCGCCGTCAAACCGAGCTTGCTGCCGACATCCGCCAGCAGCGCGTCGTGCGCCGCGCCGATCTCCAGCTTGATCGACCCGCCGGCGAAACGGCTGGGATCGTAACGGCCCAGCGACAGGTTGGCGTCCGTCACCGCCGGATGCGTGCCACCACGTCCGTAGCACGCCGGCCCTGGATCGGCGCCCGCGCTTTCCGGCCCGACCCCGATGCGCCCCATCGAATCGACATGCGCCAGCGATCCGCCGCCGGCGCCGATCTCCACCATCTCGATCACCGGAATCCGCAGCGGCAGACCCGATCCCTTGCGGAAGCGGCCAACCCGAGCGACCTCGAACGTGCGGGCGGTTTGCGGCTTGAAATCGTCGATCAGGCAGATCTTCGCCGTGGTGCCGCCCATGTCGAACGACAACACGCTGTCCAGGCCACATTCCCGGGCGATATGGGCCGAGAAAATGGCGCCGCCCGCCGGCCCGCTTTCCACCAGGCGAATGGGGAAACGGCAGGCGGTTTCGATCGTGGTCAGGCCGCCGCCCGACATCATCAGGAACAGCGGTGCGTTGGCGCCGGCTTCATGCAGCGCCGTCTCCAGCAGCCGCAGGTACCGCGCCATCATCGGCTGCACATAGGCGTTGGCGACGGTGGTGGAAAACCGTTCCCACTCGCGCATTTCCGGCGAGACGTCCGACGACAAAGACACCGGCACGTCCGGCAGCGCCTCTTGCAGGATCGCCTGGATGCGCCGCTCGTGCACCGGATTGACGAACGCGTGCAGCAGCCCGACCGCGATGCTTTCGACGTTTTCCTGCTTCAGCACGGGAATCAGCGCCCGCACCGCGGCCTCATCCAGCGGCAGCAGGACCTGCCCGGTGTTGTCCAGTCGTTCCGGCACCGGCAGGCGCAGGTAGCGC
>DATARX010000227.1:0-5867 GCA_036263955.1 Rhodopila sp. | reverse complement strand
AAGGCCTGCTGGAACAGGAACCCGGACTGGCAACAGAACCCTTGCTCCGCGTCCGCCGCGGCAAGACCGAAACCGTCGTCCCAGCCGAACGCCAACCGCCCGACATCGAACCCGGCCAGTTCTACCTCCGCACCGGCATGGGCCGCAAAGCCTCCGGTTCGTTCTACACCCCACACGAATTCGTTCGCTTCCTGACGCGCGAAACCCTGGACCCCAGGATCGCCGCCCTCAGCCCGCCGGACGACCCGCACCCCGCCCGCCTCCTCACCCTCAAGATCGTCGATCCCGCCACCGGCAGCGGCCATTTCCTGGTGGAAGCCTGCCGCCACCTCGGCGAGGCCCTGCTCACCGCCTGCCGCCAGTGCGACGAACGCGGCCTGCACAACCGCATCGCCGCCCTGCCGGACCCGGACCAGACCATCGCCGCCTACCTCCCCAGCCGAGGCTTCTCAGAATCCCGCGCCCGCGCCATCTGCCGCCGCCTCGTCGCCGTGCACTGCCTCTATGGTTGCGATCGCAACCAACTCGCGGTCGAACTGGCGAAACTTTCGCTCTGGCTGGAATCCTACGCCGAGGGCCTCCCCCTCACCTTCCTCGACCACCGCCTCGTTCACGGCGATGCCCTCACCGGTCCGTTCTTCGCCTCCCTCGCGACCCTTCCCGTCACCGGCGGCCCGCTCGACCCGCTTCTGGCAGCCGGAGTCACCGATCGCCTGAACACCACCCTTGAACAAGCCCGCCGCCTGGTCACCGCCCTGAACGCCTCGATCGGCCGCGACCTCACCGATCTCGCCACCAAACAGGCTGCCAACGACCGCCTCGACCAACTCCTCCACCCGCTGCGGCAACTCGCCAAATCCTGGGCCGGCGCCGCCATGCTCCGCGAACGCGACAGCGACGATCTCTGGCTCGCCCTTGCCACCCATGTCGCCCACACCGGCAGTTGGCCGGAAACCCTCAACACCCGCCAAACCGCGCTCCTCGCAGCCGGCATCGACGCCCTAACCTGGGACCTGCAATTCCCCGACGTCTTCCCCACCGGTTTCACCGTCGTCCTCGGCAACCCGCCTTGGGACGTCGTCCTGCCCAACACCAAGGATTTCGTCGCCGACTACGACCCCACCATCCTCGATGCCCGAACCCGCCCCGAACGCGCCAAGATCGAGCAAGCAATCCTGTCGCGTCCCGAAATCGCCGCCGCCTTCGCCGCCTATCGCGACGGCTTCGAACGAACGAAACGAATCGCCGCCCGCCTCTACCACCACCAGCGCGCCGGCACCGGCGCCGACACCACCGCCGGCAACCTGGACCTGTTCCGCCTGTTCGCCGAACGCAACATGGATCTCACCGCGCAGGACGGCGCGATCGGCGTGCTGATGCCCTCCGCCTTCCACGCCAACGAAGGCACCACCGGCATCCGCCGCCTCTACCTCCGCCAGACCACGCTAAGCTGGTGCCTGTCGTTCGAAAACCGCCGCCGCATCTTCGACATCGACAGCCGCTTCAAGTTCGACCTGATCGTCGCGCACCGCCCCGGCCCGACCGAGACCCTGCGCTGCGGCTTCTACCTCGACCGTATCGAGGATGCCGCCGACCCCACCAGAATCATGACCGTCACCACCCAATTCCTGCACGAAACCGGCGGCACGCCCCTGGAACTGCGCGGCACCACCGACCTGCGCATCGCCGAAACCCTCTTCGCCCAACAAGAACGCCTCGGCTCCTGGTGCGCCGATCGCCACATCCGTTTCGGCAACGATCTTCACATGACCGCCAACGCCGCCCTCTTCCGCCCAGCCGGCAAAGCCGACCTGATCCTGCACGAGGGGAAAACATTCCACCAATATACCGACCGATGGGACACCAGGCCCCGCTACAGCGTGTCCGCCAAAGTCCTCAAGCCGGTGACGGCCGAGGCCGCACGCCACGCCCGCCTGGTGTTCCGCGACATCGCCCGATCCAACGACGAACGCACCATGATCGCCTGCATCGCCCCACCCGGGACCGTGTTCGGCCACACCGCGACGGTGGAAAAAACCCCCTGGGCCCGCACCGCCGCCGACGCCCTGGCCCTCTGCGCGCTGTTCAATTCATTCCCGTTCGACTGGCTGGTGCGCCAGAAGGCGGCAACCCATCTCAGCCTGTATCTGCTGCAGGCCCTGCCGATCCCAACCCTCGCCCCCGCGGACCACCGCTTCCTCGCCGGCGCCACGCTGCGCCTGTCCCGCGATCACCAGGATTGGACCCTGCGCGCCAAGGTCGACGCGACCGTGGCAAAAGCCTACGGCCTGACCCGCAACCAATACGCCCATGTTCTGCAGGGTTTCAGCCACCGCTCCCACCCGGAAGCGCCCGCCCTCTGCCTTGCCGCCTTCGACCGGCGTCAGGCCGAAATCGACCGCAGCAATTCCAGCACACGCGCGATCTGCCGCTCTAGCCCGTAACGATCCGCCACCCAGTCGCGATACAATCCCGGCCGCGCCGCGCCAATCAACGCCACCGCCTCCTCAACCGAGGCAAACAGACATTCCTCCGGCCACAACCCCTCCGCGCCAGGAAATCCATGCACCACCGGGAACGCACCGGTCGCCATCGCTTCGCCAATATTCATTCCGAAGCTCTCGTACATCGACGTGGAAAGCAGCACCCCCTTGTCACCGTACCAGCCCGGCATATCCGCCACGTGACCATCGAAATGCACCACGCCGGCCAAACCCAGCGCGGCCTGCATCTGCCGCAGGTAGCGTGCCGTGCGCAGGTCGGTGAAGCCGCCGGCGACATGAAAACTGAATCGCGGATCCCGCGTGTGCACCCGATGCGCGACCTGCATCAGCAGCATCGGATTCTTCTTCGGCTCCAGATGCCCCACCCATCCGACCCGAAACCGATCCGGCGCCCCCAAGCCGAACCGAGCCATATCGATCCCGTTCGGGATGACCGCGATCGGCACGGCCCCCGCCACCGCCGGAAAGCGCGTCGACAGCACGTCCGCGATGTCGTCCCCCACCGTGACCAGCCGCGAAACCCGCGTCCAGTCCACCTGCCCCGGATAGCCGGTCTGCAGCGCCTCGATCGAGTGCAGCCGCACCACACACGGCTTCACCCGAGACTCCCTTGGCGGCAGCACCTGCCGCGTCGCCCACACGGCATGATCCCAGCACCACTCCAGCCACACGATATCCGCCCAGCGAATCGCGTCGGCCAGTTCGTCGCCGGGGCCGGCGGCAATGAATCGAGTCTCGTACTGTTGCTCCAACGCCCCCATCAGCGGCCCAAGGAAACTGTCCGCCCGTCCCTTCACCCGATCGGCGAGCAGCAGCCGCGTCATCCCGGATCCTGTCCGTTGCCTGCCCGCCAGATTACCGATGCGATGGTTAATATCCGGTGAATCCACGCCCACGCCCGTCGCTCGGCTTTTCCGAAAATGTAACGCAGTGCAACAAAATCAATAATAGCAACACCTTGGGGCGTAACACCGGGCAACAATCATTGACTCGGCGGGTTCAACGAAACGGGCTAGGGACATTATCGCACCAGCGCTCCCGCCTGGTGCCGAACGGGATGCCCTGGATGCGCCCCAGGGATAGCTTCCGGTGATGGATACCTTCTAATGGGGGATAGATTCTGATGGATGGCTTCGCCAGACTGCCGCTCGCTTCGCAGGGCGCCTCGATCGGCTGGCGGCAACGCACGCTGAAGACGGCGATCGACTGCGTCGGCATCGGCGTCCATTCCGGCCGGCGAGTCACCCTGACCCTTCGGCCCGCCCCCATCGATCACGGCATCGTCTTCCGCCGCACCGACCTCAATCGCACCCTTCCCGCCCGCTTCGACCACGTGACCGACACCCGCCTGTGCACCGTGCTGGCCGACCCCGCCATGCCGTCCGCCCGCATCGGCACGATCGAGCACCTGATGGCCGCGCTCGCCGGTCTGGCCATCGACAACGCCCTGATCGAGGTGGACGCGCCGGAAATCCCCATTCTGGATGGCTCCGCCGCGCCCTTCGTCTTCCTGCTGGATTGCGCCGGTTCGGTCGAACAGGACGCCCCCCGCCGCGTCATCGAAATCCGCCGTTCGGTCCGCGTCGCCGCCGGCGAAGCCTGGGCCGAACTGCGGCCGCTGGGCCCGGTCACCCGGGCCGCGCAGCCGTTGCTGGAAATGGACCTGTCGATCGACTTCGCCGCCAGCGCCATCGGCCGCCAGTCCGCCTCCCTCAGCCTGACGCCCGACAGCTTCCGGCACGAAATCGCCGCCGCCCGCACCTTCGCCCACGCCTCGGAAGTACAGCAGCTGCAGGAGGCCGGCCTCGCCCGCGGCGGCAGCCTGGACAATGCGATCGTGGTTGACGGCGCCAACATCCTCAATCCCGGCGGCCTGCGCATGGCGAATGAATTCGCCAGCCATAAGCTGCTGGACGCGGTGGGAGACCTCGCCTTGGCCGGCGGCCGCCTGCATGGACGCTTCGTCGCGCATCGCACCGGCCACGAACTGAACAACCGGCTGCTGCACGCGCTGTTCGCCGATGCCGCTGCCTGGCGTTCGGTCGCAACCGAACCCCTGACGGCCGCAGCCTGAACCTCCCCCATCCAAACGCAGCCGTCCGAACGCAGCCGTCCGAACACAGCAATCAGAACGCAGCCTCCTGGCCATCACGACCCAACCGGCACAAACCCGGTATTCGCGGATCGCGTGGCCATGATATAAGCCCCGCGATGAAAACGAGTTGCCCCATGACCGATCGCTCACCGCGCCTCCTGTTCCTGGGATTCGCCGCGCTGCTACCCCTGCTGTCCGGCTGCGGGTCATCGGACAACACCCCCAAGAACGTGCCGGTCGGCCCGGTCGAGGGGCTCTATAACAATGGCGTGGATGCACTGAACGCGCGCCGCTTCGCCACCGCGGACGACCAGTTCAACGCAGTGGAGCAGAACTACCCCTACTCGTCCTGGGCGGTGAACGCCCAGCTGATGTCGGGTTACTCCCTGTATTTGCAGAACAAATACACCGACGCCATCGGCACGCTCGACCGCTTCATCCAGTTGCACCCGGCGCACCGCGACATCGCCTACGCCTATTACCTGCGCGCGCTGTGCTACTATGAGCAGATCGCCGACATCGAGCGCGACCAGAAGGGCACCGAACAGGCGATGAATGCGCTACGGGAAGTCGTGACCCGCTACCCGGACACCGCCTACGCGACCGACGCCAAGCTGAAAATCGACCTCTGCTTCGACCATCTCGCCGGCAAGGAGATGGAAATCGGCCGCTTCTACGAGAAGCAACATCTTTATACGGCCGCGATCGGCCGCTTCCAGCGAGTCGTCGACGATTTCCAGACCACCAATCACGTGCCCGAGGCGCTGGCCCGTCTCACCGAAATCTATCTCGCGCTCGGCCTCAAGGAGCAGGCCCGCAAAAGCGCCGCGGTCCTCGGCTACAACTATCCCGGCAGCGAATGGTACAGCGACAGCTACGCCCAACTCGTGGACAATGGCGTGGCGGTTTCCAAGAACAAGACCTCGTCGGCATCGCCGGCCTCATCTGCTTCACCGGCATCATCTGCATCGCCGACCGACGACTCGACACAGCCCGGCTTCTTCTCCCGAACCTGGCATGCGGTGTTCTGATCGCGTTCTGTTAAAAAGTGTGAGCGGCGCGGCGTGCTGACCGCGCTGTCGATCCGTGATGTCGTGCTGATCGAGCGCCTCGACCTGGCGTTCGATGAGGGACTGACCGTCCTCACCGGCGAAACCGGCGCCGGCAAATCCATCCTCCTCGACAGTCTCGGCCTCGCCCTCGGCGCACGGGCGGAAAGCGGCCTGGTGCGCGCATCCGCCGAACAGGCCAGCGTCACCGCCTGCTTT
>DATARX010000223.1:0-4486 GCA_036263955.1 Rhodopila sp. | reverse complement strand
TGACCGCCGTCATCCGCCAGCAATGGCCCCGTATCCCGGTTATCCTGGCCAGCGGCTACGCCGATCTGTTGGAAACCGACGATGCGCCGCCGCATCGTCTGGCAAAGCCGTTCAACCAGGCCGAACTCGCGCGCTGCATCGCCACCGCGCTCGAGGAAAAAAAGATCGTTCCGCTGGAATCGGCCCGCAGAGCCTGAACCCGCGGCCGCCTCTCGGCCGGAAACAGCCGGTCCGGGCCTTGTGCCCCGCATCCCATCTTCATAAAACGCGACACTAGCGGGTAGGCGACTCGAGCCGCACGGTGTAGCCCGCCGCTCGCCCACTTTGAACAGATGCGGCACACCCGCTCAGGAGGAATATGTCTGCCACCACCGCCTCGGCGATTCATGGCGCCGACCGTCAAACCGCCGCCGCCATCCTTGCGCGCCTCGACCGCCTGCCGGCGACCCGCCACATCTGGACAATGGTCACATTGCTGTCCCTGGGCGGCATGTTCGAGTTCTACGACCTGTTCATGACCGGCTACGTCATTCCAGGGTTGGTCAAGGCCGGCCTGCTGACCGGCGTTGCCATCGGCATGTTCTCCGGCCCGGCGCTGTTCGTCGCCTCCACCTTCTTCGGCCTGTTCATCGGCACGTTCGTGTTTGGGTTCGTTGCCGACAAATATGGCCGCCGGGCGATCTTCACGATCTCCATGCTCGCCTACTGCGCCGCCACGCTGATCATGTCGTTCCAGGACACCGGCTTCGGCGTCTGCCTGTGGCGCATGATCGCCGGCATCGGCATCGGCGTGGAACTTGTTACCATCGACACCTATATCGCCGAACTGGTGCCGAAACATCTGCGCGGCCGAGCCTTCGCGTTCAACCAGACGATGCAGTTCGCGGTCGTTCCGATCGTGGCGTTCCTGTCGTACATTCTCGTGCCGCAATCGCCGCTGGGATGGGACGGCTGGCGCTGGGTTGTCGCGATCGGCGCGATCGGCGCACTGGCGGTCTGGTTTCTGCGCCGCGCCATCCCCGAAAGCCCACGCTGGCTACTGACCCACGGCCGCCTCGCCGAGGCCGAAGCCATCACCGCCCAGATCGAGGCCAAGGTGCTCGCGGATCGTAACGGCGAAGCCTTGCCGCAACCCGCCGGGCACGAGGTGGAGGATATGTCCGCCCGCGGCAGCTTCGGCGAAATCTGGCAGCCGCCCTATCGCAGCCGGACCATCATGTTGATGGTGTTCCAATTCTTCCAGACCTTCGGCTTCTACGGTTTCGCCGCCTGGGTACCGACGCTGATCGCCAAGCAGGTCGGCATCGATCTTGCCCACAGCCTGCAATATGCCTTCATCGTTGCGATCGCGAGCCCATTCGGACCGCTTCTCGCCATGAGCTTCGCCGACAAGTTCGAACGCAAATGGCAGTTGGTCGGATCGGCGATCTGCATCGGCGTGTTCGGCGTGTTGTTCTCCCAGCAGTCCACCATGCCGCTGCTGATCCTGTTCGGCGTCTTGATCACCCTGGCCAACAACATTCTGTCCTACTCGTTCCACAGCTATCAGAGCGAACTGTTCCCAACCCGCGTGCGGGCCCGCGCGGTCGGCTTTACCTATGCGTTCAGCCGCATCAGCACGGTGTTCGCCAGTTTCATCATTGTCTGGTTCTTCGCCGCGTTTAACGGCACCATCGGCGTTTTCGGCCTGATCGCCTTCGCGATGCTGATGGTGGTGCTGTCGATCGGCATCTTCGGCCCGCCAACCAGCAACCTGGAACTGGAGAGGATCTCGCACTGATACCCGCCGGGGGCGTCGTGGTTCGGTAGGCGCCCCGCCTCCCGAACCGCGACGGTGGCCGCGGCCGCGGCCGCAAGCATCCGGCGGTTCGGGTGTGATCCAGGGGTATCAGCGGGCCTCGGCCAGCGCAGGGTTGTCGTACGATGAAGCCGGCGCGGCGCTCTACGACCGGAAGCCGCACCGTTGCAATGCCGCAAGCATATGCGCCGGTGGCGGCGCAACCGCACCGATCGGCGCATCCAACGGCAGATGGATTGCCCGCGACAGCAAATGCAACCCACCACCAACAACGCCGTATCGCTCGTCACCCACGATCGCGGCACCCAGCACCGAACAATGCACCCGGATCTGATGCGTCCGTCCCGTCCGCGGCCGCATCTCCATCCAGGTCAGCCCGTCCGCTCGGCCGAGCACCCGCCAATCGGTCACTGCCTCCTGGCCGGCGGCAGGATCCACCACCATTCGCCAGCCCGCGGGCCCGCTCACCCGCCGCAACTTCGCGCTGACAGTTCCCTCCTCACCGGGGATGTCGCCACGCACCACGGACCAGTAAACCTTCCGCGCGCCGCCTGACGCGAACAGCGCCTGCGCTTCGATCAACGCCGCCCGTCGCAACGCAACAACCAGGCAGCCCGCGGTATCCGCATCCAGCCGATGCACCAGCCACGGCCCATCCTTGCGCCGCGACAACAGCGGAAACCAGTCCTCCACGCTCCGCCCGCCGGACGGCCCGGCATGCACCGGCAACCCGGCCGGCTTGTCCAGCACAACGAAACGCTGGTCCTGGAACAGGATGTTCATCCGTCCGGTGTAGCGAACCCAGCCCCCCAACGCCTAGCCGCCCCCCGCGGTCCCGGGTTAGACTCCCCGGCCGAGGAGACCGATCCATGAAAATCGCCCGCATCGAAACCTTCCTGTTCGACCCCGGCACGGCCAAAAACCTGCTGTTCTGCCGCGTCGAAACCGAAAGCGGCATCCACGGCTGGGGTGAGGCTTACGTCACCCCCGGCAAGGAATCGGTGACCGAACACCTGCTGCGCGACCTCGCCAAATACATCATCGGCCGCGACGCCTTCCAGATTCGCCACACCGCCCAGGTGGTGTTCGAGGATTTCGCCATGCGCCGCACCTCGCTCGACCTGATGTCCGCCTGGAGCGCCATCGAAATCGCCCTCTGGGACATCGTCGCCAGGAACTCCAGCCAACCGCTGTACAACATCCTCGGCGGCGCCTCCCGCGAACGCGTGAAGGTCTATGCCAACGGCTGGTCCAGCGGCACCGATAGTATCGAACGCAACGTCGAACGTGCCCTTGCGGTCAAGGAAGCCGGCTACACTGCGCTGAAATGGGACCCGTTCCCCGGCCCCTGGCGCAGCTTCATCCACCGCGAGGACGAAGATCACGTCGTCCGCTACGTCCGCCAGATGCGCGAAGCCCTTGGCCCGGACTTCACCTTGCTGGTCGAGGTCCACCGCCGCCTCGCCCCCATGCATGCCATTCGCATCGGCCAGCGCATCGCCGAATACGACATCGGCTGGTACGAGGAACCCTGCCTCTGCGACAACATCGAACTCGTCGCCGAGGTCCGTCGCGCCCTGCCGATGCCGATCGTCACCGGCGAGGCAATCTATTCAAAAGAAGGCTTCGCCCAGGCCCTGGCAGCCCGTGCGGCCGACATCATCAACCCCGATATCTGCAACTGCGGCGGCATCTCCGCCATGCTGGACATCGCCGCGATGGCGCAGCCGCACGCCGTCGCCATTTCCCCGCACAACTACAATTCCACCCTGGTCGGCCTCGCCGCGACAGTGCAGTTGTCGGCGATCATCCCCAACTTCTGGATCGCCGAATGTTTCGTCAATTTGAAACCCGCCTGTGACGAAATCGCCGTCACGCCGCTCACGATATCCGACAGCTTCGTCGACCTGCCCACCGCGCCGGGCATCGGCATCGACCTGGATGTCGCCCGCCTGCGCGCCAAACCCTATCGCGACATGGGCACCCGCATGGGCAAGGGCCTGCGCTCCTACACCGAGGAATTCCCCCGCAAGCACTACGCCGTCGCGGCAACGCGCACCGGATACTGACACCTCATCATGAATGACTGGAAGGCGCTGCTTGCGGCGCCGCGTTTCCGCGCCTTCTGGTTGGCGTTGCTGTTCGATAACCTCGGCAGTTGGTGTGTCATCGCCACGCTGCCCATCCTGGTCGCCCAACGTTTCGGGGCCGGCATGGTGCTGGTGCTCAGTCTCGGTCTGCGGATCATACCCAAGGTCCTGCTTGCCCCGCTCGCCGGCGGCTTGCTTCGCCGCTTCGGCGCCTCTCGTGTTGCCAGTGCCGCCATGGTCGCCATTGCCATCCTGACCGCCCTGCTGCCCTGGTGCCGAAACCTGTTCCTCCTGCAACTACTGATCGGCGGTATCGGCACCCTGGACCTGTTTATCACGCCCGGCTTGTTCGCCATCCGGGCCACAGTGACCCCCGCCGGTCTCTCGATGGCCAGCAACACCATCTGCTCCGTCGCCGATCGAGCGGCCAAGGTTGCGGGGCCGGCGCTCGGCGGCTTGTTGGTCGCCGCGGGCCTTGCTCCAGCCTTCGCTATATTCGCGCTGATGATCGCACTGTCCGCCATCCCGATCGCGCGCCTGCCCGTCCCCAAGACCGAGGTCACTGTCGCACGAACCAGCAACCTCCTCGGCTTCCTGG
>DATARX010000303.1:0-4802 GCA_036263955.1 Rhodopila sp. | reverse complement strand
GCCAGCGGCGCCAGGCGTTCGGGGATCGCGGTCACCGTCTCGGCGGGCAGGCGACCTTCGCCTGACAACCGGTACCAACCGGCATAGGCGCCGACCGCCAGGACCAGCCCCAGCAGCACCATGGCGCCGGCTGGCAACCCGCGTTCCGGCATCGGCACCGGGAACACCAGTTCGGGGCGGCGGCTGAATTCGGTGGCTTCCGCCTTGAACCGGCGGACCATTTCCTCCGCGTCCAGGCCTAGCGAATTGGCGTATGTGCGGACAAAAGCCAATGCATAGGCATTGCCTGGAAGCAACGATATCCGTCCTTCCTCCAGCGCTTCCAGATGCGGCGCGCGAATCCGCAGGGTGAAGGCGACATCGTCCAACGACAGACCCAGGCGTTCCCGAGCCTCCCTCAGGTCGGCGCCCGCCCGCGCCGCCGCGGGTGGCTCCGTCACCACTGGCGTGACGGTTGACATCATGCCCTGACTTTCAACC
The DNA here is from genome assembly GCA_036263955.1 of Rhodopila sp. Taxonomy (GTDB): domain Bacteria; phylum Pseudomonadota; class Alphaproteobacteria; order Acetobacterales; family Acetobacteraceae; genus Rhodopila. The sequence continues at coordinate 4,322 of DATARX010000303.1, read as the reverse complement.
AGTTTGGATCTGCGTTCGTGCAGCACTGGCAGCCCCGTTCTTGTAGCGATTCACCCGAAACAATGTGCCAAACCTGTGGCAACAGGCAGGCCCAAGGGCTTCTAGACCACACGATAAGTTTTTCCAACGCCCTAATTTCAATGATTTTCCCGGTTGCGGCGGTCACAACACTGCATCGCCTGCGATATTAGTTCGGAAGGCGGTTGTTCGCGAACGCCCAAAGCGGCGCCAGGATCAACTCAGGATGCCCCGCTCGCGCGCCCAGGTTGCGACTGATCCCCGCAGGCCGCTGCCACCGCCGCGCCGGATCGCCGCCAGCACAGACCGAAACGATACCAAATCGACCTGCGCGAACATCGCCTTGATCGAAAGAATCCCGCTCGCCGGCATCGACAGGTTTGTGATGCCCAGGGCCGCGAGCACCAGGGCCTCCAGCGGTCGCGACGCCGCTTCGCCGCACAGGGAAAGCGGCACATTCGCCGCCGCGGCTGCAACTACCAGTTGTTCCAGGATGTCCAGGACCGGCGGCGAAAGGAAATCGTACCGGTCGTACAACGAAGGCGTTCCGCGGTCCGCCGCGAAAAGAAACTGTAATAAATCGTTTGAACCAATTGAGACAAAGTCGGTTTCTTTCAACAGTTCAGGCAACTGCCACATCAGCGCCGGCACCTCCAGCATCGTGCCGATCCGCAACACACCGGGGCTCGGTCGCACCCGCTTGGCCTCCGCCAGCAGCAGCGCCCTGGCGGCGCGGAATTCCGCCACCGTCGCCACCATGGGGAACATCACCGACAATGGACGGCCGCCCGCGGCCAGCAGCAACGCACGCAGTTGTCGTCGCAGCAGGGCAGGGCGGTCGAGCCCCACCCGCAACGAGCGCCAGCCCATCGCCGGATTTTCTTCCTCGCTGATGGTGCCCGGCAGCAGCTTGTCGGCCCCCAGGTCCAGCGTGCGAAACAGCACCGGCCGGTCACCCGCCTCGTCCAGCACCCGGGCGTAAATTGCCGCCTGCTCCGCCACATCGGCCACCGAACCGCGGGCCAGCATGGCGATCTCGGTGCGGAACAGGCCGATCCCGTCGGCGCCGGTACGCTCAAGCTGCGGCAGCTCCATGCTCAGGCCGACATTCAGCATCAGCTTCAGCCCGAACCCGTCGGCGGTGGCGGCGGGACGGCCGCGCCACTTCCCCAGTTCGGCGTGCTTGGCGTTGCGGGCTTCCTGCCCCCGCTCATAGGCGCGCCGCACCTCGGCCTCGGGGCGGAGGATGAACTGGCCCTCATCGGCGTCCACCACCGCATCGTCGCCCTGTTCGGCGCTGTCCAGCATCCCGCGCAGGCCGCCCAGCGCCGGGATGCCCAGCGCCCGGGCCAGGATGGCGGCGTGGCCCGCCGGACTGGCTTCCTCGATCGCCACCGCGGCGATGCCGCGCGCATGCCAGTCCAGCAGTTCGGCCGGCCCAAGCCGGCGGGCCAGCAGGATCGCCCCCTCCGGAACCGGCGTGCGTGGCGCCTCGCCGCTCAGCGCGGTCAGCAACCGGTTGGCCAGGTCCTCCATGTCGGCAAGCCGCTCGCGCAGATAGGCGTCGCTGATGCGGCGCATCCGGTCATGCAATTCGCTGGCCACACGCTGCACCGCGGCTTCGGCGGTCAGGCCGCCGCGGATCACTTCCCCTACCCGGCGTAGCCAACCGGCGTCGGCGGCGACCAGGCGGTACGCCTCCAGCACCTCGCGCGAGGCATTGACGTCCGACGCCCGGCCGTTCTGCGGGACATCGGCGAACAGGTCGTCCAGCCCACGCTGCATGCGATCCACCGCCTGGTCCAGCCGAAGCTGTTCCGCCTTGGGATCGTCGGCCAGCAGCGCGACGATCGGCCGCGCCGCGCGCAGCAGCACCACCGAACCGACCGCGATCCCGCTCATCAGCGACGCGCCGGCAAACAGCCGCGGCACCGTGGCGCCAAGCCCCTCGGGCGAGCCATCGGTCGCGCCGCTGCCGGACAGCATCTCGGCCAGCAGCATGGCGACGGTTTCCAGGTCATCCACCTCCGGATCGGTGAAGTTGCGCGGGGTCCGGTTCTGCACCACCAGCACACCGACGGTGCGGCCGGAGCGGCGCACCGGGACCGCGAGCATGGAGGCAAACGGTTCCTCGCCGGTTTCCGGACGATAGGCGAAGGCGGGATGATTTTGCGCATCCGGCAGGTTCATCACCGCGGCGGTCGCGGCGCACAGGCCGACGATCCCCTCGCCGACCCGCAGCCGCGTGCGGCCGACGGCCTCGGGGTTCAGTCCCTCGGTGGCCGCGAGTTCCAGGATGTCGCCGGGGCGTTGCACATAGATGGAGCACACCTCGCTGACCAGTTCCGACGCGACCAGCCGCACCAGCGCCGACAGCGGGGCGGAACCGTGGGCACGGAGATTCCGTAGCCGGGCGAGAAGGCGCCTGGGTCCGCTCATGCGCCAGGGGCGATATCGATGATGGTCATTTCGCTATCGCCCTCCTTCCTGCCGCATCCGGCCAATACGGGGGCGGCATGGCTGAAACATGGCAGTGGTCCGGGGGTGGATCAAGGAACGCCGCCCCGCATTCGTGACCGAGGTGCCGGCGGCTTCGAACCCGCATTACCCCATCGTCAGCCGATCCGCTGACGTCCAGGCTCCGGCCGGGATTTTGCTGTCCCGCACCGTGTCATCTCGGCCCCCGTACTCCCGGCGCCCGTAATCCGGACATTGCAATTCCGCATCTTGTAATCGAGACCTGCGATCGTTTGTGGTCGCAAGCGTCGACGGAGGGCGCGAGTGGCCGCGAACAGCCGCGGCGGCGTTGCCGCGCTCAAGCCTCCGGCAACCCGCGGAACCCGGGCTGACAAATCCAGCCCCCTTGTCTCAGCGGCCCTCCGCGGCCTCCGCGTTAAAGATCCGTCGCCAGTAACCACACCGGCCTCGCATGGCCGGACGAAACATCCTGACACCACGAGCAAAATCTAACGCCATGCGCACAATCTGACACCGCGGGCACAATCTAACGCCGAGCGCGCGCCAATCCTGAAACCGAATGGGTCCGTTCTTCCTTCATTTTAACGCGGGGGCGGAGCAAGGGCCGCAGAGGATGAAGCCCCCTGAACCGATGAAGCCGCCGAACCCGGTCTCGCGCCTTGCCCCGAAGTTCGTCGCGACAAGCGACGGACGCGGACCGAGATATTGGAACAACGAAGCAAGGCTGGAAATCCGAAGATGCGCCATCCGCGGCGAATCTTGAATCCGCCCAATCGGGACCGCATCGAGCCGCCAGCACCGCAGACGGCACCGGCAGTAAGCGCGGGCAGCCAGAAGCCCTCAGTCCATCTCCATCCGCGCCGCCAAGGCATCCACTGCCTGGCCGATCAACTCGTGGATGATCTCCGCCACCGGCTGGATGCTGGTAACCATGCCGACCGACTGCCCCGCCATCACCGATCCGGTCTCGATATCGCCATCGATCACCGCCCGCCGCAGCGCGCCGGCCCAGAACCGCTCCACCAGCAGTTGCGCCTCTTCCTTGTTCACCTCGCCGGCCAGGAACTTGTCCCGCGTTTCCGCCTGGTGCTCCATAAACCGCTTGGTGCCGTCATTCACCAGCCCGCGCACCGGAATCACTGGCAAACGCGGATCCAGTTCCACCGATGGCATCGCATCCCGCGCATTGGCATGGACGAAGAACTTCTTGAACTTCGGGTGCGCGATCGACTCCTCGGACGCCGCGAACCGGGTCCCCAGTTGCGCGCCCGACGCCCCCATCTCCAGGTACGACAGGATCGCCTCGCCGCGCCCGATCCCACCGGCGACGAACACCGGCACATCACGCAGATGCGGCAGGATCTACTGCGCCAGCACGTTCAGCGAGACCGGCCCGATATGGCCCCCGGCCTCCGACCCCTCGATCACGATCGCATCCGCCCCGGACCGCACCAGCCGCTTCGCCAGCGACAGCGCCGGGGAGAACGCGATCAGCTTGGCCCCACCGTCCTTCACCGCGCGCACCGCCGGTCCCGGCGGAATGCCCCCGGCCAGCACGATGTGCCCGACCTTCGCCTCCAGCGTCACCCGGATCAGCGCGTCCAGCTCCGGATGCATGGTGATCAGGTTCACCCCGAACGGCTTGTCCGTCAGCGCCTGCGTCCCGGCGATCTGCTCGGCCAATTGCGCCGGACTCATCGCCCCGCAGGCGATCACCCCGAACCCGCCGGCATTGGAAATCGCCGCGACCAGGTTCTTCTCACTCACCCAGCTCATCGCCCCGCCGAGGATGGCGTAGGGGCACCCCAGGAACGCGGCTCCCCGCG
>DATARX010000176.1:0-74916 GCA_036263955.1 Rhodopila sp. | reverse complement strand
TACGGCGCCTCGCGCATCGGGGTGTTTCTCGGCACCAGCACCGCCGGGATCCTGGAAATCGAGCAGGCGTGGCGGCGGCGCGGCGCCGATGGAAGCCTGCCGTCGGATTTCGACTATGCCGGCACGCAGAGCACGTTTTCGATCGCCGACCTGGTCATGGCGGTGCTTGGGGTCAGCGGCCCGGCGCTGGTCGTTTCCGCGGCCTGCGCCTCGACGACCAAGGTGTTCGCGACCGCGGCGCGGATGATCGAAACCGGGCTGTGTGACGCTGCCGTCGTCGGCGGTTCGGACAGCCTGTGCCTGACCACGCTGTACGGTTTCAACGCGCTGCAACTGCTTGGCGCCGGACCTTGCCGGCCATTCGATGCCGCACGCGAGGGCCTGTCCCTGGGGGAGGCCGCCGGCTTCGCCTTGCTGGAGCGGGCCGATCGCGCCACCGACCTGCTGGTCCTCGGCGTGGGGGAGAGCAGCGATGCCCATCACATGTCCGCACCGCATCCCGACGGGGCCGGCGCTGCCCTGTCCATGGCTCGGGCGCTTGCCGCGGCCGGACTGCGGCCGGACCAGATCGACTACATCAACCTGCATGGCACCGCGACCCGCATCGGTGACGCGGCGGAGGACCAGGCCGTCGTGTCGCTGTTCGGCGACGGCACGCCTTGCAGTTCGACCAAAGGCCACACCGGCCACACGCTGGGGGCTTCCGGCATCATCGAAGCGGTGATCTCGGCGCTCGCGATCAGGGAAGCGATCATACCGGGCAGCCCGCACACCGAGGGGCGCGATCCGGATATGCGCTGCCGCTACGTCACCGTCCCGCAGCCGGTTCGGATCGATCGCGTGCTGTCGAATTCATTCGGCTTTGGCGGCAGCAATGCCAGCCTGATCCTCGGACGTGCGCCTTGACCAGCGGCACGGTCCGCGTGGGCGTGGAAGCGGTCGCGCTGTGCGGCCCCGGCTTGCCCGACTGGGCATCGAGCCAGCGGATCCTGCGTGGTGTCGAGCCGTATCGCGCCCGGCCGATCGTACTGGCGCCGCCGGCCCAGCTTTCACCGGCAGAACGACGCCGCGCGATCGCCTCGGTCAAACTGGCGCTCTGCGTCGGCACGGCGTGCGTCGCGCAATCGGGGCTTGATCCGCAAAGCCTGCCGGCCATCTTCGCCTCCTCCGGCGCCGATGGGGAAACCATCGTTGCCATCCTGGCTGCCCTGGCAACGCCCGGCCGCGAGGTCTCGCCGACCCGTTTCCATAACTCGGTCCACAACGCGCCCTCGGGGTACTGGGGGATCGCTGCGCAATCACGTGAAGCCGTCACCAGCGTGAGCGGCTATGACGCCAGCTTCGCGGCCGGCCTGCTCGAAGCCGCGGTGCAGGCCGTGACGGGTGGACGGCCGGTACTGCTGGTGGCGTATGATCTTCCATACCCGGATCCGCTGCATGATGCGCGCCGGATCGAGGCCGGTTTCGGGGTAGCGATGGTGTTGCGACCCGCGCCGTCGCCCGGGGCGCTGGCGGAATTGCATATGACGATCGGCTTGGGCGGAGAGGCGACCCGCTGCGTGGATGATGGCCTGGAGCCACTGCGCCGCGGCAACCCCGCGGCCCGGGCCTTGCCGCTACTGGCCGTGCTGGCCGGTCGATCAGCCGGTGCCGTCCATTTGGAACTGAGTCACGGCATGCTGGACGTTCGGGTCGTGCCGTGCTGATCGACAAGACCGAAATCGCCCGCCTGATTCCGCATTCCGGCGATATGTGCCTACTCGACGGCGTCCTGGGTTGGGACGCAACGCGGATCCAATGCGCGGCCACGACCCACCGGTCGGCCACCAACCCGCTGCGCCGCGCCGGCCGGCTCGGTATTCTGTGCGGCGTGGAGTATGCCGCGCAGGCGATGGCCCTGCATGCGGCGCTTGCCGCCGGTGCGACGGGGCGGCCGCGTCGTGGCTACCTGGCCAGCCTGCGGGCGCTGTCCTGCCATCATGACCGGCTGGACCTGTTGCCGGGAACGCTCCGCATCGAGGTGGAATGCCTGCACCGGGATGCCGGCAGCGCCATCTACCGTTTCGCCGTGCGGCACGACGATCGGCTGCTGCTTGATGGCCGTGCCGCCGTGTCGATCGAGCCAGCCAGCCCATGAAGCGCGCACCGGTTACCGGCGGCAGAGGCTTGCTGGGGCCGGTGATCTGGGGCCAGCGATCTGGGACCTGCGATCTGGGGCCTGCGACCTGGGGCCGGCGATCGTCCGTCGCGTCGCTGCGGCCAAAACGGGACTGCGCGGCGCCACACGGCCGCTGTCGTTGAACCCGGCGCGGCATGGAACCCGGCGCGGCGCGGCATGATCGGACCTCAGCCAGCTTTCGCCAGCCGCGACGTTGGCGTGGATGATGCGGCGAATCGCGCGCGCAGTGCCTTGGCATAGTAGATCGCCTTGAAGACCGTCAGGCGGCGATGCACCGGCGACGGTCGGAACACGTCGCCCGACAACAGGGCAAGCATCGCTTCCTGCAACCGCAGCAGGTTGCGCGGATTCATAAACAGGTCGCGCAAGGCCGGCCGGTTCATCCGATAGATGAACCATGAAAACCGATCGAGCCCGCGCCGCACGTCGGCATCGAACCGGGCAAGCGCCGGTGCGGCATGGCGCGGATCCCTGACGACCGTGGCGACGGTATCGGCCGCGCGGAACGCACTGGTCATCGCCAGGTAGACGCCTGTCGAAAACACCGGATCGATGAAGGCGTAGGCATCGCCGACCATGAGGTAGTTGCGTCCTGTCATGCCGCGGGCGCGGTACGAATAGTTGCCGGTCGCGGTGGCCGCGCCGGTCAGCGTCGCCCCCGCAAGCCGTTCAACCAGCCGCGGCGCCTTGGCGATCGTCTCCTTGAAGAAGGTGGTGACGTCGGACTGGCGTGACTTCAGGTAATCGGGCGGGCACACGGCCCCGATGCTTGTCGTGCCGTCCGCGAGCGGGATGAACCAGATCCATCCGTGCTCGAACCAGAAGATGCTGATGTTGCCTTCCGCACGCCCGTCCTGGCGGCGAGCGCCGGTGAAATGTCCGTAGATCGCGGCGCTGGCGTGGCGTCTGTTGCGGTCCTTGAGGCCCAGCTTGTTGGCTACCAGGGTGTCCCGTCCGGATGCATCGACCAGGAACCGGGCTTGCCACTGCTGTTCTTCGCCATCCTCGTCCTTTGCGCCCACCCCGACCCCGTAGGGATGGTCGAGATCGAGGCTGGTGACGCGCTGGCCTTCGATCACCCGCGTCCCTTTCGTCGCGGCGTTCCTGAGCAGGACGTGGTCGAATTCCGACCGCCTGACCTGGAAAGAGTAGGGGTGCGATTTGTCCCAGGCGTCGGCGAAGTCGAACGTCACCGTGCGGTCGTGCACCGGCGATACGAAGTCGACGCCCCATTTTAGCATGCCGATCCGCTCGATGTCCGCGGCGACGCCCAGACGCTCGAACAGCGGGAGGTTCAGTGGAAGCAGGCTCTCGCCGATATGGAAGCGCGGGTGCCGGTCCTTTTCCAGCAGCACGACGTCGAGCCCGCGTTCGGCGAGAAGGGCCGCGATGGTCGAACCGGCTGGTCCGCCGCCGACGACCATGACTTCGCAGGTGCCGGCGCACCGGGCGGCCCGTTGGCTCCCTGGATCCGGTCGCTGCCGCTGCATATTTCTTCTCCACTTGAGCGCGCGTTGACAATTACGAGCAGGACTGCGTCCGTGTCGGTGGCGCAGGGGAATTGAACTTTCGCGTGATAGCGTGACGCTGTGCGGCGTGGCAATCATCATGGGGGCGCTGGTGGATTCCGCGCGCCCGCGTGACGGCAAGACGGACGCGCAATCCTTACTGAGATGACGGGCTATGCGGTCATTCGCTCTCACGGGGCGAATCATGCCAATCGGCGGAAAGATAGACCTACCGGGACGCTCGCCGTCATGGCCGGGCGCTGTCCCGGCCATCTGCGCACCAACGTTTCCGGGGGGGATGGCCGGGACTTTCCCCGCTCGCGTGCTCGCCCGCCCGGCCATGACGGAAAGGAAGGGTTGCCATCAACGCTAGTAAGTATCAATTGATACCAATTTTGTATCAAACGAACCTATAATTTTCCGTGCATTCGACTCGATGTCCGGAGATGGCACGCATACTCACTCGACCGGCGTCTACCGAGCGCCTGGGGCGATCGTCGGGCTGTTCGCCACCGCGGTATCGCGCTCACGCAACAGGATGTTGATGCGCGGCGACGGGCTCTGGAGATCGGCGGATGCAACGACCACGAGCGAATAGCGCGCGGATCCGCTGCCGACCGCGGTCGCATTGATCCGCAACACCTGATCGGACGTCGGTTCCGGGGCCTCGGTGATATCGGCCACGCCGGCGGCGTCGGTCAGGGCCCGGGCAACCACCGGATCATGGGTCGAAAGATCGGGGTCGCCATCGGTTAAAACCGTCAGGTGCGGTTCCAGGCGGGCGAACAAATCGGGCGTCATGCCCAGCACGTCCGCCAGTTCCCCGACGCTCTGAAAGGGTGCCCCCGGCGGTCCGTAGGCGCGCCCGGCCGCGCGATACGCGGGGGCCTTGGCCCCGTTCGGCCGAGGGTCGACGCCGTAGGTTCGCCAATCCAGAACTGCCGCCGAAATGCTGTTGGCCAGGGCCGGCGACCCGCCGACTTCCGTGATCAGCGCCTGGAGCAACGCGCCCGAGGCGGTGTTGAGATTGACGCGATCGCTTTCGTTCCCCACCCGGATCAGGACCGGCGTTTGGCCAATACGTACCTGCCGCGTGCTCCCGTTTGGCTGAATGCCGGGATCATGCCTTGCCATGATGGCGAACATCGCATCCGCGACCGCGCCATCGGCCGCGGCCTCCAGCACGGCTTCCTGCTTGAGGTTGTCCGCGAGTTGCGTATCCGATCGGCCGGCCGCGAGGATCTGCGTTCCCAGCAGCGCGAGGAACCCCACGGTCCACAACACGATCAGCAGGGCGAAGCCTCGCTGGCGGGCGCGGTGGCGGTTGCTCATGGCTGGGACAGCAACGGCGCGATGATGATATCGTGCCAGCGCGGGGCATCCTCGCCCGCGAATATCACCTGGAACCGGATCAGCAACGGCAGATCGGGTTCGTGCCAACTGGTACTCCAGACACCTGTGGGCTGCCAGTATGCAATGCGCAGGCGGGCGACGCCGCCCATGAGTTCCGTCTCGTTGGGTGGCAGCGGCGGTCCAAACGGCTGCCAATGGTGATAGGGACGCCATCGCAACACCAGCCGCGACCCCGAAACCGCGATGCCGGCGTCCACGCGAATCGGCTTAAGGCCAGAACCCGGCACGCGTAGCCGGCTTAGACCGATCAGGGTATCGGCCGACCCATTGATTGCCGGCTGGGAGGGGTCGTCCCCAGGGGCGAGATTTTCGACGATCGCGCGCAAGCTGCGATCCACCGCCTCCATGTCGGTCTTGCCATCGGACAGCCGGGCGTCCTGCCGCCAGGCGGCCAATCCGAACTGGACGGTCTGGCTCAGACCGACCAGCAGCAGGCCGAGGACGGCCACCACGATGACGATTTCCAGCAACGTGAAGCCGGCGTTCCTCCGCGCCTTCATCCGCCGACCTGCTCCGTGTCCAGGCGGACCTGCCGTTCGGTGCCGCCGTCATTCCAGCCCACCCAGACGGTCACCCCGTACAAGACCACCGGATAGGCGGTCGCCGCTCGCGGGCCAGCCAGTCCGACCGGCCGCACCGAGGTGCTCGCCACGGGTGCCACGCGCACGCGCCAGCGGAAGCCGCCGCCGTCGGTGCCGGTGTGGTCCCCAGGAACCAGCCGCGTGCCGTGAACGGCAGCGGCGAGGCGGGACCTGGCTCGCACAATGGCCTGGTCATACATCGACGCTGTCTGCGTCGCATGCAGCCCGGTGCCCACCGCTTCAAACAGCGCCACCGCGGCCATGCCGGCGATGATCAAGGCGATGATCACTTCCAGCAGGGTAAATCCCTTCATCCGGACGCCAGATCGTTCAGGGTGTGGATCTCCAGGCGGTTTTTGAATTGCACGGCCCGAACTAGGTCTTGCGCGGCGAACGGGCAAATGACAGCTAAGCGAATCATCGTGCCGCGTTGAAAATGTCATCTGATTGCTACCGATCGATATCCTCCGCCGGACGATAAGGACCCTGTGGCGTTTCTTGCAGTCGCCATCGCGCATCGTGGCCTGTCCACCGCTCGTCCTTGCGACTGGTGTTTCCCTACCACGGGCGCAATATTGCCCGCAAAGGACCTAAGCAATGCTGGCCAGCTTTTTCACCTGGTGGATCGCTCGGATCGTCGAGATGCTTCCGCCGTCCTGGACGAACGCCGGCGCCGGGGCGTCCGACGGCGTTGTCGTGGAGGTAGACCGGGCGCAGAACGTAACGATATCGCAGCGTCGAAACGGACAGCGGGAGACGCTGACGCCGGACGTCGCCGCTCGGCTTGCGGGCCGAAATCCTGTGTTTCTGAGGCCGCCGCCCGAGACCGTGCTGGAAAAGCATCACGTCGTGCCGGCGGCGCCGCGCCGGGAACTCGATCAGATGCTGCGTTACGAACTTGGGCGTATTACGCCGTTCGCGCCGGATGACGTGTTCTGGCGGTGGGACGGCCGCCCGAAGACCGGCGACAAAAGCCGGACGGATGTCATTCTGACATTGGTCCCGAAAGTCGCCGTGGCCGGGGCGCTGGACGCATTGGCGGAGGCCGGCATCCAACCGCGATACATCGAGACGGGACCGGCGGAGCGGCCACGCCTGCTGGCGATTGGGGAGCAAGCAGGGGGCTCGACCGGTCCGCTGTTGGTGCGGGGGTTAACCTGGGCCTGTGCCGGCCTCGCGGTGATCGCCCTGGTTCTGCCCGTGCTGATACAGGAATTCGCTATGCACGCCACCAACAGCGCCATCGAGGACCTTCAACCTTCCATCAGGCAGGTTGAGGCGCTACGGCGCGGCATCACCGCCGATGGCGCGGGGCAGGAGATCGTGGCGAAAGAAATGGCACGCACAGGTGACATATTGCAGGTCCTGGCGACCGTAACCCGCATCCTTCCGGATGACACATACCTTACCGACTTCTCGCTGCGCGATCGGCAAATGGTGCTTGGGGGCCGATCGGCGGCGGCGGCGCGGTTGATCGCCGGCCTGTCGGCGGATCCCGCAATCCGCGATGCCGCGTTCGCGGCTCCGGTCACCCGGACCGAGGGCGCGACGACCGATACATTCTCAATCCGGGCGGAGATTGCGCGATGACTGCCGATTCGTGGCTGAGCGGCCGGCGTGGGCAGGCTCTCGCTGCCGGTATCGGCCTTCTGGGCCTGGCGGTGATCTGGTTCGGCATCATCGACCCCGCGTGGTCGTGGTTCGACGACCGGACCGCCTTGCTGGAGCAGCGGCAGGAAATGCTGGTCCGCATGCGGGGGCTGGCCGCGAGTCTTCCGGCATTGCGGGCGGCGTCGGCTGGCAAGCAGGGTGGCGGGGCCGATGCCGCGACGATGATGTTACCGGGCGAATCGGACGCCGTCGCCGCGGCGGATCTGCAGGAGCGGGTTCAAAAGATGGCCGCCGATGCCGGTGCCAGTCTGACGGCGGTTGAGACGCTCGCACCGGCGCCCGCGGCGGCCGGTCGCTGGCATCGTGTCAGCCTGCGGATCACCGTCACGGCGTCCTGGCCGGTATTGATGGCGTTGATTGGATCGGTTGAACAGTCACCGACACGGATCCTGATCAACGACGTCCACTTCCGCAGCCCGGCTCTTGCGGTGCGTCCGACGGTCGTGCCGATCCAGGCGTCCATGGAACTGTATGGGTTCAGGGCGGTCGGCGGGGGAACCGGCACTTGATCGCGGGCACGATCGCCGGGATGAGCCTTCCGATTGTCGGCCTGGGCGGAGCGATCCCGTATGAGATCGCGGACCGGCGGATCCAGCCCGCCGGATTGGTCGCCGAACCTTCCCGTCTGCCGAGTGCCGGGCGAAGAGATTGGTCGGAGCGGCGGGATTCGAACCCACGACCCCCAGTCCCCCAGACTGATGCGCTACCAGGCTGCGCTACGCTCCGACCGTGGGGACGCGTCGTTTAACAGTCTCCTCGCATGACCGCAATGCGCTTGCTTGCCGAAGCGCTGGCGTTTTCCGGCGATCAGCCCAACATGCAACAGTATGATCGCCTTCGCCGCCCTGCTGGAGCGCCTGGTCTTCTCACCGTCACGCAACGCCAAGATCGCGCTGCTGCGACGGTATTTCGCCACGCAGCCCGACCCGGACCGTGGCATCGGCCTTGCCGCCATCACCGGTGAACTCTCCTTCACGACGGCGAAACCGGGACTGATCCGCGAACTCGCCGCCGCCCGCACCGATCCCGTGCTGTTCGAATGGTCGTACGACTATGTCGGCGACCTGGCCGAAACCGTTGCGTTGATCTGGCCCGCCAAGCCGGTCGCCAGCGACCCGCCAACATTGTCGGAGGTGGTCGAGGTGCTGGAAACCGCGCCGAAATCCGCGCTGCCCGGGCTGGTTGCGGAATGGCTCGACTGCGCCGATGCCTCGACGCGATTGGCGCTGCTGAAGCTGATCACCGGCGGGCTGCGGGTTGGTGCATCCAGCCGCCTGGCGAAGATCGCGCTGGCGGAGGTCGGCGGCGTCGAGGCGGACGACGTCGAGGAAGTCTGGCACGGGCTTGAACCGCCGTATCTGCCGCTGTTCGCCTGGCTGGAGGGCAGGGGCCCCAAGCCTGATCCCGCCGACGCACCGGTGTTCCGCCCGCCCATGCTGGCCCACCCGCTGGAGGCCGCGGACCTGGCTTCCTTGCAGCCGGAGCATTGGCGCGCCGAATGGAAATGGGACGGCATCCGGGTCCAGGTGGTCGCCACCGCCGGCGGCCGGCGGCTTTATTCGCGCGGTGCCGACGATATCTCCGGCGCGTTCCCCGAGATCGTCGATGCGATGGATTTCCACGCCGTGCTGGACGGCGAATTGCTGGTGCTCCGCGATGGCCTGGTCGCCCCTTTCGCCGACTTGCAGCAGCGGCTGAATCGAAAAGCGGTCTCGACAAAGATGATCGAACGATTTCCGGTTGGGGTTCGGCTCTATGACCTGCTGTTCGATGGCACGGACGATCTGCGCGGTCTGGCCTTCGATGAACGCCGCGCCCGCCTGGAATCCTGGATCGCCCGCGTCACGCCTGCACGCATGGACCTGTCGCCGCTGATCCGGTTTTCGTCGCTGCAGGAATTGATGGTCCTGCGCGACGGCGCGCGCGCCGCTTCGATCGAGGGTTTGATGCTGAAGCGCGGCGACAGTCCGTACCTGCCCGGCCGGGTCAAGGGCCAGTGGTGGAAATGGAAACGCGACCCGCTGACGGTCGATGCCGTGCTGATGTACGCCCAGCGTGGCCACGGCAAGCGCAGCAGTTTCTACTCCGACTACACCTTCGGGCTGTGGCGCGACGCCGAATTGGTTCCGGTCGGCAAGGCCTATTTCGGCTTCACCGATCAGGAACTTGGCTTTTTGGACCGATGGATTCGGAACCATACCACCGCCCGGTTCGGACCGGTTCGCGAAGTGGAGAAAGCCCTGGTGCTGGAAGTGGCGTTCGACGCGGTCCAATTGTCGAACCGCCACAAGTCCGGCGTGGCCATGCGGTTTCCTCGCCTGGCGCGCATCCGCACCGACAAACCCGCCGCCGAGGCGGATCGCCTGGAAACGCTGATGGCGCTGGTGGAGGACCGTCAGGTCGCCGATTGACCATCGCGCCGCCCCATGCTGCGCTGCCTGAAACCATGGACCAGAAAGCCGATGGGCCAAAATCAAACGGGCCAAAATCAAATGGGCCAGAATCAAACGGGATGGAAACGATGACCCTGACCACCAACACCACCAAACGACGCCTCGCCGCCGGCAAAATGGCGCTTGGGTTCGGCGTCCATCATCTGCGGACGGTTGCGACGCCGGTGCTCGCCGCGGCCAGCGGCCATGACTGGATGTTCATCGACACCGAACACGGTGCGTTCAATGTTCAGGAAACCACGCAGCTGTGCATCGCCGCCCTGCCGACCGGCGTGACCCCGATCGTCCGGGTCTGCGCCGGCGCCCTGGACGAAGCGACACGAGCCCTCGACAACGGTGCGCTCGGCATTGTCGTGCCGCACGTCGACACCGCGGCCGATGCGAAGCGCATTGCCGACGCCTTCCACTACCCGCCGATGGGCCATCGAAGCTGGGGCGGACCGCCCGCGATCTACGGGTATCAGCCACCCTCGACCGCGGAGGCGCAGGTCGCCATCAACGCCGAGATCCTCACCATCGTCATGCTGGAAAGCCCGGAAGCCGTTCGCAACGCCGACACCATCGCCGCGGTCGCCGGCATCGACGTGCTGTTCATCGGCACCTCCGACCTGACCGCGGAACTTGGGATTTCCGGCCAGATGGGTCACCCGAAGGTGATCGAGGCCTATCAATCCGTCGGCGATGCCTGCCGCAGGCACGGCAAGACCCTTGGTATGGGCGGCGTTTACGATGTGGAGAACGCGTCGCGCTACGTCGCCATGGGCGCGCGATTCGTGCTGACCGGATCGGACCACAGCTACATCGCCACGGGCGCGAACCAGCGAACGGCATTTTTCAACGGGTTGCCCGGCGCGCTGACATGAACGAAAATTAACGCAACTTAGCCGTCGCGTTTGGCGTTCGCGGCGGTATGGCAACCTTCCAATCCCTGTTCGACGGCATCGAGGCCGCCCTTAACCCCGTCACGCCGGAGACAGTGCCGATCACGGCGCCCGCGCTGGGGCCGGGTGTGCCGATCCAGTTCGTGACCGCAGACAACCTGACGGTTCCGCCCGGCGGTTTCAGTTCGGTCTACGCGTTCGGTGATAGTCTATCCGACGCAGGCAATGCGTCGCAGGCCACCCTGGGTCACGTTCCCGTCGCCGGCGTCTACAGCGGCGGCCGGTTCAGCAACGGCAATGTCTGGGTCCAGGATGTGGCACAGAATCTCGGCCTGCCTGCGCCAAAACCGAGCCTGGCGGGTGGGACCGACTATGCGTTTGGCGGTGCGCAGACGGGTCCGACGTCCGTCCATGCCGCCAATCCCGCCGACCTGCCGTCCCAACTTGGGCAGTTCGTCGCCTCGGTCCCAAACCCGTCGCCGACGGCTCTTTACACCGTTTGGGCCGGATCGCTTGACGTCCTGGACATCGCGAATTCCACCCAGACTCCGGCGCAGCAGCAGGCGTCGGTGCAACAAGCGGTCAACAACGAAGTCGGCTTCATCGACGGCCTGATCGCCCATGGCGCCAAGAATCTGCTCGTCATGAGCGTGACCGACCTTGGCGTGACGCCTTATGAGACGGCGCGGCCGGCAAGCGATGCAACATCGAGTACGCTGGCGCAGACATACAACGCCGAACTGGGGGCGGCATTGCAACAGATCATGGCGTCCGGCGCTGCGTCGATTGATTACATCAACACGTACGCCCTGCTGGACACCGCGGTCGCGAGCCCGGCGACCTATGGCCTTACCAATGTCACGCAGCCCGTGTGGAACGGCAATCTGGTGGACAGCAACAGCGGCACCCTGGCCGCCACCGGCGCCGCGCAGAGCGGGTATCTGTTCTTCGACAATCTGCATCCCACGGCGACCGGCCATTCGCTGCTGGCTTCCGCCGTGACGCAAAGCCTGACGGCAACCGCCTGATCCGGCGGATCATCCGCGTCTGACATTTCCGCTTTGCAGCGGAATGCCGGTCTGCTCGTAACAGACGCGAGCCAATTCCGCCACGCCGTCGCGGATCGTCTGCTTGCTTGGCATCGCGAAGCAAAGACGCAGACAGTTACTGGAATTATCCGCGCTAACCGCCCATTCCGGTCCCGGATTGAACACGATCCCGGCGTCGGCCGCCGGCTTCACCAGGGTACGCACGTCGATCTGCGGCGGCAGTTTGATCCACAGGAAAATTCCACCTTTCGGTGCCCAGCATTCGGCTGCCGACCCGAACTCGCGCGCCACAGCCTCGGTCATGGTATCGAGTTTCTCCCGCAGGACGCCGTTCAGATGTCCCAGATGACGGGCGAAGTTCTTGGAGAAATACTCGGCGACAACCATCTGATCCAGCGCGCCCGTGCCGCTATCGCCCTTCAACGGCAGCAGCCGGCTCATAATGTCCCATCCGGCGATCACGTAGCCAAGCCGCAGCGCCGGTGCCAGCGACTTCGAAAAGGAGCCAAGGTGAATGACGCAGCCGGGATCCAGTGCGTAGAGCGCGGGCGGAGCCTCGACGCCGTCCCACAGCAGATCAGCGTAGCATTCATCCTCAAAGATCGCGACATTGTATTCCCGAGCCAAAGCGAGCAAGGCCAGGCGCCGGTCAAGCGGCAGGATGCTCGCGGTGGGGTTCTGGATCGTCGGGATCGTGTAGATGAACTTCGGCGTAATGCCCCGCGATTTAAGGTCCGCCAGTTGTTGCGCCAGCGCCTCGATGACGATCCCGTCGGCATCCAGCTTCATGCCGACAAGTTTTGCCCCCAGCTTACGAAACCGGTTCATCGCGCCCTGGTAACAGTATTCCTCCGTCAGTACGGTCTCGCCCGGGTTCACCAGCAACTTGCTGATCATGTCCAGGCCTTGTCCCGATCCGGTGGTGATCAGGATGTCGTCGATCGACGCCTTGATGCCCCGCTGCCGGTCGCATTTGTCGGCCACGAATTGACGCAGTCCCGGATAACCCTGCGGCCCGAGCCCGAGGTTATAGATTGCCAGTTTCGATCCGTCGCGGCGGAGAACGGAAGCGGCGGCATCGATCAGTCCCTCGATCGGGATCTGCTCCGGATCGTTGTTGCCGCCGATGAAGTAGTATTTCGGAAACGGCGTCCAGCGCGGTGCCGGGGCGGGCAGATCGGTGCTGAACAGCTTGCTGTAGTCGATCGTCGTGGTGCTCACGGCAACGCTTCCTCCGGGTTGTTGCCGTAACGCTAGCACCGAATAGTCCGCACACGAAGCCCCGCACCGCCTTCGCGGCGTCGCGACCCAGGACCCGCATTCCGCAACGACCGGCCTGGTGTCGGCTAACGGCCTGGTTTCGGCTAACGCCCCGGTGTCGGTTAACGCAGGGTATGCACGATCTGCCGATAGGCTTCCTCGGGGAAGGCCTTCATCGACGATGTGCGAATGTTGCCCAGCTTGCCGAGGATCAGTGAAAACCGAGCGGCGACCGCGTCATCGGGAGCGTCATAGGTGATGATAAGGTCATATTGTCCCATGGTCACCAGCACCGACTGAAAGTGTCCGCCCATCTCTTCCAGCGATTTGCGCGCGGCGTCGATCCGCCTCGGGCTGTCCTCGATGGCGCGCATTCCCTGGTCGGTCCAGTTAGCCAGCATGACATAAGTTGGCATCGCGACTATCCTTCCTGGAAGCGGTCAATCAGACGACCGAACCAGGGGGATGGCAAATCATGATTACGCCAGAGGGCGCACGCAATATCTCGTTCGTCGGACACACCGACCAGGGGGGACGCGGCGATGGCGTCCAGGTGATGGTCAATCGGGGCCACGCCTATATTGGCACGCGCGTCAGCCGTGGTGTGGTGGTCACCGATGTGCGTGACCCGCGCAACCCGAAGCCCGTCAACTTCATGCCGATCCATCCGAATTCCTGGTGCATGCATCTGCAAACCGCCAATGATCTGCTGCTGTGCATTGAAGAACTCGATCTGAAGGCACTGTTGTCGCAGAAGGATTACTATGGTGGTTCGAACCAGGTTGACTCCTCGCGCTATGGCAAGCGCGGCGAGGATTTTTCCGCCGGCATGCGCGTCTACGACATTTCCGACCCGGCCAATCCGCGCGCCATCGGTTTTATGGAGGTCGAGGGACTGGGGCTGCACCGCATCTGGTGGACCGGGGGTCGTTACGCCTATGCCTCGGCTTTGCTCGATGGTTTCCTTGACCACATCCTGATCAGTATCGATATGGCCGATCCGACCAGGCCGCGGGAAGTTGGCCGCTGGTGGATCCCCGGGATGAACGCCGCCGCCGGCGAAAACGCTGGGTGGTCGGGGCGCTGGGCGTTGCATCACGCCGTGGTCCAGGACGATTTTGCTTATGCAAGCTGGCGCAACGGCGGGCTGACGATACTGGACGTCAAGGATCCGGCGAACATGACGCTGATCGCCCACCGCAACTGGTCGCCACCCTATGGCGGCGGCACCCATAGCGCCTTGCCGTTGCACGATCGGGGGCTGCTGGTCGTGGCGGATGAGGCAACGTTGAACATCGACCAGGAGCAGATGAAATACACCTGGATTTTCGATATTCGCGAAAAGTCCAATCCAATTTCAATAGCAACGATGCCGACCCCATCCGACCAGGACTACATCAAGATCGGCGGCCAGTTCGGCCCGCACAATCTGCACGAGAACCGGCCGGGATCGTTCCAGTCCTCGACAACGATTTTCGCGACCTGGCAGAGCGCCGGCATCCGCGTGTTCGACATTGCCAACCAGTACCGCCCGGAGGAGATCGGCTACTTCGTTCCGCCGCAGCCGACGAAATGGATGGAGCCGTTGCGGGGAAGAGCGAAAATTCGTCACACTGCCGATCTGTTTGTAGCCGAGGACGGTCTGATGTACGTCACCGATTACGATGCCGGGCTGTATATCCTGCAGTGGAACGGGGGCTGATACCGACGCATCCAAGATACAAGAAAAGGAGGAAACAATGAGGGTCGGATTTATTGGTCTGGGCATGATGGGCGCCGGCATGGCGTCCAACCTCCAGAAGGCAGGCTACGACCTGGTCGTGCACGACCTGACCCGTCAGGCCGCGTCCAAACACCTGAACGCCGGCGCCACCTGGGCCGATAGCCCGCGTGCTGTCGCCGAACTTTGCGACATCGTCTTCACGTCCCTGCCCACTCCGTCTGACGTTCAGAAGGTTGGCATCGGCGAAAACGGCCTGATCGAGGGATTCCGCAGCGGCGCCGCCTGGTTCGATCTTTCAACGAATGCGGTTGATGTCGTGCGATCCCTCCACGCGACCTTTACCGAGAAAGGCGTCGACTTCCTCGACGCCCCGGTCAGTGGTGGACCGAAAGGCGCGAACAGCGGTCGCCTGGCGATCTGGGTTGGCGGCGACAAGGCAGTGTACGGCAAATACCAGGCCGTGCTGACCGCCATGGGTGACCAGGCGGCCTATATCGGTCCGATCGGTGCCGGATCGATCGCCAAGCTGGTGCACAATGCCACCTCGGCCGCTGTCAACGTCGTGCTGTCCGAAGTCTTCACCCTGGGCATCAAGGCCGGCGTGGAGCCGCTGGCGCTGTTCCAGGCGGTTCGCCAAGGCGCGTCCGGCCGCAGCCGGATGTTCGACCGCCTGGCGGACCATTTCCTTACCGGCAGCTACGATCCCGCCGATTTCGCGCTGCGCCTGCTGCACAAGGACGTCACGCTGGCGTGCCAACTGGCCCGGGAGGTCCAGGTGCCGATGCGCCTGACCAACATGGCCTTGATGGAATTGACGGAAGCGTTGAACCGCGGTTGGGGGGCTCGGGATTCCCGCGTGGGGTCATTGCTGCAGCAGGAACGAGCAGGCATTCCCCCGATCGCGGTTGCGCCGGACAAGATCAAGGCCGTTCTGGACGCCGACGCGAAGTGACACCCACCCCCACGCCGTGACGCCCCGGCCAGCAACCTGAAGGACTCTCTCCATGCAACTTGGCGCCCTCGTCCCCTTCACCGACACCGGTGGGGACCCATCCCTGGTCCGCGACTTCGCTCTGAACTTCGAAGCCCTGGGCTACGACTTCCTTGAAGCGCCAGACCATGTCCTGGGCGCCAACCCCGGCACAAACGAAAATTCGGATCCCCGCCGCTCCATCGCCGACGACATGTTCCATGACCCATTCGTTCTGCTGGGTTACCTGTCCGGCATCACCGCGAAGCTGAATTTTTCCACCGGCGTGCTGATTGTCGCCCAGCGCCAGACCGCTCTCGTGGCGAAACAGGCGGCGTGTCTCGACGTACTGTCCGGTGGCCGCTTCCGCCTCGGCATCGGCGTCGGCTGGAACCCGGTCGAGTTCACCGCCTTGAACGAAAACTTCCATAACCGCGGCCGCCGTTCGGAAGAGCAGGCCCAGGTGATGCAAGCGCTGTGGGCCCAGCCGTACGTGACGTTCAAAGGCAAGTACCACACGATCGACGATGCCGGCATCAACCCCCGCCCAGCCTTCGGAAAAGTCCCCCTTTGGTACGGCGGTCACCATGAGCACACGCTGCCGCGCATCGCCAGGTGGGGCGACGGATGGATGCCGAATGCCTATCCACCCGATCAGTCCGCGCTCGACATATTCAGCGAACTCCGCCGCCTGACAGAGCAGGCTGGCCGCGACCCGGCGGCGGTGGGCATCGAAGTCTGGACATCGTGCGGCGAAGGCGCCGAAGCGGACTGGCGCAAAGAAATCGCGTTCTGGAAGCAGGCCGGTGCCAGCCATATCTGCCTGACCACGACGTTCAACCGCCGTCACCATCATCGCATCGCCGGCCGCACCGTCGATGATCATCTAGCGGCGATGAAGCGCTACCGGGACGCTGTCGGCGATCTTCTTTAGGAACAACGAACATGCAATTAGGCGCAACCATCCCGGTGGCCGACATCGGCACCGGCCCGTCGGAGATCCGCGACTACGCCCAGGCCGTCGAGGGTCTCGGCTTCGACTATCTGCAGGCGCCCGATCATGTCCTGGGCGCGAACCCGGCGACAAGCGCCGGCAAGGGCAGGGTAGGGACCAACGAAAACCCGTACCACGATCCGTTTGTCCTGTTCGGCTTCCTCGCGGGCTGCACCCAACGCCTCGGCTTTGCGCCGGGCGTGCTGATCCTGGCGCAGCGCCAGGCTGCGTTGGTCGCGAAACAAGCCGCTTGCCTGGACGTCCTGTCCAATGGCCGCCTTCGGCTGGGGGTTGGTGTCGGTTGGAACCAGGTCGAATTCACCGGCCTGAACGAAGTGTTCTCCAACCGCGGCCGCCGCTCCGAAGAGCAGGTGCAGGTCATGCAGGCGCTGTGGTCCCAGCCGCATGTCAGCTTCAAGGGCCGCTATCACACCATCGACGACGCCGGCATCAACCCGCGTCCCGCCTCGGGCCACATCCCGGTCTGGTTCGGCGGCCACGCCGAGGCCACCTTGCAGCGCACCGCGAAATACGGCGATGGCTGGATGCCGCTCGCCTATCCGGCGGACGACACCGCGCTGGCGGCGTTCGGGAAACTGCGTAACCTGATCAAGGCCGAGGGCCGCGATCCCGCCAGCGTGGGCCTGGAAGTCTGGCTATCCCTTGGCTCCGGCGACGAGGAGGCCTGGCGCCGCGAGTTCGCCTTCTGGAAGCAGGCTGGCGTGACCCACGTGACGGCGCACACCACGTTTGCCATGGGTCATCACAAACGTATCGCCGGCCACACCGCGGCGGATCACCTCTCGGCCATCACCCGCTTCAGGCAGGTGGTGGCCGATCTGCTGTAGACCGGGCGCCGCATTGCGGCACGGCGCCCGGCCGATCCACTCATCCCACGACGAGCCGTCAGTTCCCGGCGGCCTTGGAGTAGCTGCCGGATTCGCTGAGCGGCAGCAGCAATGTCAGCACTTTGTTGATGTCGGTGATCGGTGCGTTCGAAACATAAATCGTATCGTTCTTACGCATCGTGATCCGGCTGGCGAGGAAGAAGGAGGAGGCGTCCGTCAGATCCAGCGCATAGACGGTGGGGATTCGATCCGGCAGGGTGGCCGGAACGTGAAGCCCCAGGCCTTGGATCGTAGCGCGCGTTTCGTAACGATACAGGAATACCGCCCGGGCGTTGGCCCGGTCGTCCTCCAGGCCGCCCGCCAGGCCGAGGGCATCAGACAGACTCAGATCCTTGTCCCCGAACGAGAACCGGCGGTCGAGCTGGGCCAGCGTGGTTGACTGCCCGGTTGCACCCATGGCCAGGAAGTAGCGCGGTTCATGTTCCACGTAGACGACGTCACCCGGCTGCAGCGGGATATTTTGTTCCGGATCCCGGGCAATTTCCGCGAGCAGTGCGGTTTCAGCCTTACCGTGCCGCTGCACCGTCACCAAAGTCTCGTAATCAGGGAACCGAGGTCCTTGCGCCCGCGCAATCGCGCCCAGCACGCGCTCGCCGCTCGCGTCCATCGAAAACCGCAGCGCCAGTCCGACATCGCCAACGACACTGACTTCGTTGGCATGACGCTCGGCGAAGCTTACCACCACCTGCGGCTTAAGGGCCTGGCTGCTGAGCCTTCGCTCGATCTCCGCCTGAACGTCGAGCGGCGTCCGGCCGGCGACCTTGATCCGGCCGGCCCACGGCACCGTAATGAACTGATCCTGCCCTACCTGCTGCGGCGGAAGCTGGACGAAATTGCCGGGGCGACTGCCGGCGTCGGTCGGGATGAAGAGGCCGCCGCTGCCGGTCTCAAAAACGGTGATCTGCAGGACATCACCAACACCGATCATGATGTCGGGCCGGGGCTGATCCATAAAGTCGGCGCCGAATCGCGCTGGTTCGTCGTGGGAGACCAGTCGGCTGACAATGGTGCTATCCACCTTGATAAGTGCGTAACCCGCGCTCGGTTTCGGCACATTTTGCACCATGATGGCCGACGACCCGATGATTTCGCTGCGCTTGGGACCGCTGCTTGAAATGAAGGAGGTGCATCCGCTGGGAAGCACGATCAGTAGCACACCTGCCCAAGCCTTCCAGCAAAGCCGAAAAGTCATACCATTACCCCAATGATAAAGTTGCTGGTTTCCGCCCATGCGGCGCCCGTCGCCGCGCGCCGCCGGTCGAAGATCGCATCATATTTACGCAACGAATGTTCGGGCGTTTGCCTTTGGCCGCCGGGCGGGCTGGGGCGTGTCCGCTACTTGACCGGACGACGGGTCCAGGTTGCGAGCAGGCCGCACAGGATCAGGACCGCGGCCACGAACGTGGCGACGGCCAGCCATACATAGCCGGCGAACAGTGCGGCGACCGCGAGAATGCAGCCGACCACGCTGATCGCAACGAGCGTGAAAACCGGATGGCGCGTCAACGGAGCACTGCCCTCGTACTGCTATGTGATGCTGTGGAGGCGTCACGAAGCAGACCGATTGGCGGTTGTAAAGGGACCGAGGCTCAAAAATAGGGGCTCCTAGTCACATTGCACCAGGGTTTCGACCAGTTCGTGGCAGTCTTCCCGGCTGTAGAGGAAAGCGGTGCGCGGCAGCGCGACGAGGCCAGCTTGCAGTGCGCCATAGCGCGTGGCGTCGAGATCGCCGATGAATGTCCGGATCGCCTGGGTCGGGTCGCCTTCGAGCAACACGCCGACACCCCGTTCGGCGAGCCATGCGCCGGTCGCGACATCGCGGCACGCGATCGGCACGGCCCCGAACAGCCCGGCCTCGTAGAGCCTGTTGGGCAGAAGCCAGTCCGAGTTGCTCCCCGCCTCATAAAAGTCGACGGCCCAGGCGAAGTGCACGTCCCCATATAGGCGGGGCAAATCGCGCGCCCGGTCGTAAGCGCCGCCAAACGACAGTCCTGGCGTGGCCGCAACCACCGCATCGAAATCCGGCAAAACGGATGTCGCCACCCGCCCGCGGATAACGATCTCCACCTCGCCGGGACAGGCGTTCGCCAGATCGGCGAGGATGCGCAAGCTACGGGCGCAGCGAATGACACCAAACCAGCCGATGCGCCAGGGCGGGCTGGAGGGCTTTGCCTTGTGGTTCGGTTCGGCGGGCAGCGGGTCGCTGAACTCAAAGGCAAGGGCTTTGTTCTCGACCACCGTGACCTGGGGAAGCCGCTGATGCACGCGGGCAAAATGCTCACGGACGAAGTGCGGCGAACTGACCACCAGTCGCTGGCAGCGCGACAGCATGCTCCGCTCGACACCGCGCAGTACCCTCCCTACCGGTCCGGACGCGCCCATTAGCCGGTGGATGTCGAGACACTCGAAGACCAACGGTGCCGCGGGCGCCAGGAGTTTGCGGGCCAAGGTGGCAAGAACCAGCGTCTCGAGCTGCCGCGCCAGAATCGCATCCGCCCCGGACAGGCGGGAGCGCCAGCGCGGGATCGAGAGCGCGGCGCCGAGGACGGCGGCGGAACGCTGCCACAGCCGCGCATCACCGGTACGACCGAGCGCCAGCGGCACCGCGCCGTCCACCTCGATCGGGGCATCGCCGCGATAGAAGCCCAGCAGGCTGACCGTGGCACCGCCGGCGTGCAACATCCGCACGCGCCGATGGACCGCCGGGTCGTTTAGATCGTGAACGAAATAAGCAAGATTCATACAGCGCTGGTCCGGCACGACTGCCTTAGGCAAAGCCATCGGTGCGATCATGTGGGTGCGCCGTCGATCGCGTGGCGACGCGCGAGGCGCTCGATGCGGGCACGGATCGGCATCGAGAAATGCTTGAATGCGGTTGGCCGGCGCCAGGCGGACCGTGCGAATGCGACAAAATCGCGTGCCTTGATGCTCTCGACCATGGCCACGAAGTTGGCGCCGTCTTCAAGGGCTTTCAGATGCGCAAGCCATGCCGCGCGCTCCGACGCATCGAGCCTTGCCCCGTATCGAGACAGATAGCGCTGGTCCGCCGCTACCATTTGGTTAACGTTACGTGCGGTCAGGCGGTGGGAGATCGATCCGGAATTTGTGGTGTAGATATAGCCGGCGGAACGGACGCGGCCATAGCGAGCGCCCAATGCCATGGCTTCCGCAACCAGCAGGAAATCCTCTCCGATGCGCGTGGCGGTGTCGTAGCGCAGGGCGTGGCGCCGCAGGAAATCGGCGGCGAACACCGGTTTCAAATAGCCTTCGCTGGGTGACGGCCCGAATAATTTATTACTGTTGATATAGTCTGCAAGAAACCGCAATAAAATCTCACCGTCCAGCTCCTCCTCGATGAAAAGGCGGCGCGTTCCCTTAGCATCCTGAATAACCATGTTGTCGGTGACGATTTCAAGACAATGTTCTGACGCGATCGAAATCAGACTGGCCAGGCGGCCCTCAATAAGCCTGTCGTCAGCATCAAGTACGGCAATCCACTTGCCTTGCGCCACCTCAATCGCGGCATTGCGCGCGGCGGCCGGGCCACCGTTCACCGGCAGGCGCAGGTAACGAACCCGGGGATCGTTAAGGCCGGCAACGACGGCGCCCGTCGCATCCGTCGATGCGTCGTCGGCGACGATCACTTCGACCGATACTCCAGACTGCGACAGTGCCGAAATTATGGCTGGTAGAATCGTATGTTCGCCGTTCCAGACGGCTGTAATGACACTGACGTCGACCATTTCGTTGTATGCCCACGCAGGTTGCGGTATGGATATAACGCCCGTTGCGATGCAATGCCAGACAAGAAATATAGATAGGATGAAAACGATGTCAGAGGCGCGCTGCATTGATGTGTGTGTCTGCACATATCGTCGTGTGTCGATCGTTGATACGATTCGTTCCGTTGCGGCACAGCGAATTTCGGAAGGCACCCGGGTGCGGATGGTGATTTCCGACAACGACGACACACCGTCCGCGGAAACGATTGTACGTGAGGAATGCAGCCGGCTCAGCCTGGATTACTGCTACGTCCACGCACCGGCGCGCAACATTTCCATCGCCCGGAATGCGGCACTCGATGCGGCGACCGCGCCGCTCGTGGCCTTTATCGACGACGATGAGATCGCGACGGACACTTGGCTTTTCGCGTTGCTCGAATGCCATGCCACGACCGGTGCGACGATCGTCCTCGGTCCGGTAAAGGCGATCTACGGCGAGGGGCCGGCATGGCTGAGGGAGGCTGACCTGCACTCCATCCGTCCGGTTTTTCGTCAGGGCGGTACTATCGAAACGGGTTACACCTGCAACGTGCTGCTCGACCGCGTGGCCATGACGCCGGCGATGCGTGATTGCCGATTCGATCCCGCACTCGGGCGGAGCGGCGGCGAGGATACGTTCTTTTTCCATGACCTTTATACCTTAGGCGCCATCTACGCTTTTGCCGAAGCGGCGCTTGTCCATGAGCACGTGCCACCGCAGCGGGGCAGCCTGCGCTGGCTGCTGAAGCGGTACTTTCGGTCCGGCCAGACGCATGCGCGTGTCCTGCGGACCGCCGCTGCCTGGCCGCCGAAATCAATTGTAATGGCCGCCGCGAAATTCAGTTATTGTTTCATCAGTATGGCACTGCATGCTTATTCTCCGGTCCGGTGGCGGCGCCTGGCCGTCCGCGCCGCTTTACACGCGGGCGTTGTCTGCCGCGCCGCGGGCCTGGCTGATCTCAAAATATATTAGACCTGCCGGCAAACGTCTCAAAATATCGTCTGGCGGCGAATTACAGGACTACCGCAATCATTACTCCATATCATATTGTGACTTCATTGCTTTGACTTAAATTGCCCTGTTTTTAGCCTTTACAGCCTGCTTGCGTATGTGAAATGCTGCACTGCGATGTAAGGTGGCGACGATCGCCAAACCGAGCCCGTTGCACCTCAGGAGCGACAATATGACCGCAAGCCGTACCCTGGATGCGTTAGATCACCGTATCGTATCAAACCGGTCATATCGCTCAACGTGGGAGGTACAGGCTGTAAGTTTTGTCGCTTCGGATCTGCTCGCCTTCGGCGCGGCAGCGGCGGTCGCGGCGGTGATCGTGAGCCTGATCGAAGGCTTCAACGCACAGTCGTTGCTATATCGCAGTATGGATCATATCGGAACGATGTGGTCCGCGTGGCACGGCTGGGGCGTTATCCTTATTCTTCTGGTCGTGCTGGCACAGTTGCGCGGGCGAGGCCATTACACGCAACGCATTCCGTTCTGGACCGCAGCGCGCGATGTGATCGGCGTCGTGCTCCTCGCCTTGGTCTGCGACCTGATCCTTTCGACCAAGATCTACGCCGCGCCGTTCGAGGCCGAACAGGCGCTGCGATGGGTTTTCTTCGGCTGCCTGATCCTGGTGTTCAGATCCGCGACCGCCGGCCTGCTGTCGCGCCTCGGCGTATGGACGCTGCGCACCCTCGTCATCGGGCTGGATCAGGACGCCGCCCGGGTCGCCAGCGCGCTTCGTTCCGAACCTGGCCTGGGCTTTTCCATCGTCGGTAGCATGGGCCGCCCACTGAACCTGGATGCGGACGATGCCGGCTACTGGCAGGACCTGGTGGCGCGGCGCGGTGTCGACTACGTCGCGCTGGTTGCCGATCCGGCGGACTCCGGCTCCGATGCGCGCATCGTGGCGCAGCTCAATCGCGCCCGCGTCCCGTTCGCCCTGGTGCAGGCCGCCCCCGCGCTCCCGGTCAGAATGGCCCGGCCGCATTATTTCATCAGTCATGAGATTGTGGTGATGGCGGCCGAGAGTGCCCTGGCGAATCCGTTCAAACGCGCCGCGAAGCGAATCTTCGATACGGTCGTTGCCTCATGCCTCCTGGTGGGCCTGTCGCCGATGTTGCTGGCGATCGCGATCATGGTTCGTCGCGGCGGTGGCCCGGTGCTGTATCGCCACAAGCGGGTGGGCTTCGAGGGACGCAGTTTCGGCTGCATCAAGTTCCGCAGCATGGATGTGAACGGAGACCGTATCCTCAAGGATCTGTTGGCCAGTGACCCTGATGCCGCCGCCGAATGGGCCGCGACGCAGAAGCTGCGCAACGACCCGCGGATCACGCCGATCGGCCGCTTCCTGCGCAACACCAGCCTGGACGAATTGCCGCAACTGCTGAACGTCCTGCGTGGCGAAATGAGCCTGGTCGGACCGCGGCCGGTGGTGCAGTCGGAATTGAGCTTCTATGGCGATAACACGGCCTATTACACGCAGGCCCGGCCGGGGCTGACCGGGCTGTGGCAGGTCAGCGGCCGTAGCGACACGACCTATGAACAGCGCGTCCGCCTCGATGTCTGGTACGTGCGCAACTGGACGCTCTGGCACGACCTGGCGATCCTGATGAAGACCATTCCGGTGGTGCTGTTTCGCCGCGGCGCGGTCTGACCGGCGCACCATGAGCACGGCTACCACCGGATCCCCGATGCCGGCGTTCGCACGCGGCGCCGCCTGGTCCGTACTCAACGCGCTCGGCGGCGTGGCGCTGCCCTTCATCGTCTTCATCGCGTTTGCCCGATGGCTCTCTCCGGCCCAGGTCGGCGTCGCCGTGCTGGCGACCTCGGTGGCGGAGCTCGTCAAGGCGTTCGGCGCGCCCGGCCTTTATGAGGCGCTGCTGCAGCAGGGCCCCGGCGCGCATCGCCATCACCAGGCCGCGTTGGCGGTGCTGTTGATCCTGGGGGGCGCGCTGACCGCGCTGTTCGCGGTGGTGATGGGCATTCTTGGCCGCTACCTGCCCAGCGTGGCCGACGCAGGCTGGCCGCTCGACGTGGTCGGGCTGCGCATCCTGTTCGACCTTACGACCACCCAGCCGCAGGCGGCGCTGGCGCAACGGCTGAGTTTTGGCCGGATGGCGTCACGCTCGATCGTGGCCAACATCGGATCGGGCCTGCTTGGCGGCGCGGTCGCGCTGTGCGGCCATCCGTTCGAAGGCCTGATCGCCTATCTCACCGCCCAGTCGGTGCTGATCTTCGCGACCACCGCCATCGGGACCGGCGTGCTGGTGCGTCCACGTCTCCACCTGGACTGCATCGCCGACCTGGGGCGGGAGGCGTTCGCCGCTTCCATCGTCCGCCTGGTCGCCGCGGCCAACAACTACCTCGACCAGATCGTCGTCGCCGGCATGATCGGCAGCGCCCGGCTGGCGTTCTTCAACCTCGGCAAGCGGGTCGAGACGACCTTCATCACCGCCGCCGCGTCCTTCTCGACGATCCTGTTCCAGCCGCTGTTTTCCTTGCAGGCGACCGCCGCGCGGGCATCCGGGCTGCGCAACGGGCTGGCCATGCTCACGGTGATCTGCGGCGCGCCCGCCGCGTTCATGGTGACCAGTTCCGCCGGCGTGATCCACGTCGTGTTCGGCGACCGCTGGGCCGAGGCCGCCCCGGTCGCCGCGATCCTCGCGGTCAGCGGCTTCGCCCGTGCCCTGGGCAGCGTGCACGGCGCGCTGCTGTCGGTCTCGCGCCGCAACCATCAGCTCATGTGGGTGACCAGCGTTTCCGCGATCAGCGGCATCGGTCTCGTGGTCGTGCTGGCGCCGTTCGGGGTGGCCGCCGTCGCCGTGGGACTCGCGCTCAAGAACGCCGCGATGGTGGGATGGATGGCGATCCTGACCCGGCACGACTTTCCGCGCAGCGGGGCCGCATACGTCGTCGTGGTTGCCCTGCCGTTCCTTGCCATGCTGGGCGCCGGCTACAGCGCCCAGGCCGGCCTGGCCCACCTGCTGGGCGGCGCTCCGACGACCAGCCTGGCGGTTGTTGCCCTGACGGGCTGCGCAGTGCTGCTGGCCGGCCTGGCGGCCCTGGCGCCCTCCCTGCGCCTGCCCGCGGGCCTACGCGCGCTGAACCCCTTCCGTCGAACGACCAACCCGAGCTGGAGCACCGCACCATGACGGCGAAGATCGCAGTTTTCGACTGGGCGCCCGACCTGATCGCCTTCCTGCGCCGGTCGTGGTTCACCGTCGCGGTGTCGACAGCGATCATGGTCGCGCTCGCGGTGGCGTACCAGCTCTTCGCCACCGCCCACTTCACCGCATCCAGCACGGTCTTCATCGACATGCAGGCGGCCGCGCCGTTCAAGGGGGACAATACACCGATCGACAGCCAGTTCGCCAACGGCATCGCCGAAAGTCAGGTCGAGGTCCTGCAATCCGACGGCCTGGCCCGCGTCGTCGTCGACCGGCTCCACCTCGCCGACGACAAGGCCTTTCTGGCGAACGGCAATTCGCTGATGAACACCGTCCTGGGCATCCTGCTCGCGCCATTGGCGACGCCGGCGACCAAAGGGCCGAACAGTCACGAAACAGCGGCCGTCGAGTTGCTCACGAAAATGATCCACGTCAAGCGGGTCGGCCTGAGCTTCATTCTGGAACTGAGCGTCGTGTCGCGGGATCCGGTGATGTCCGCGCGCCTGGCCAACGCGGTCGTCGACGCCTACGTCGATTACGGCCTGCGGGCGAAGGAAGCGAATACCGTGCGCGCAAGCCAGTGGCTGCAGCAGCGCATCGGTGAGTTGCAGCAGCAGGCGATCGTTGCCGACCGGGCGGTGCAGGCGTTCAAGGCCGAAGCCGGAATCGTCGACACCGACAAGGGCCTGATGAACGAACGCCACCTCGGCGAACTCAACAGCCAGTTGGTGCTCGCGCGGGCACGCACCGCGGACGCCAAGGCCAGGGTCGATCGCATCCACCAGATCATGCAGTCGGGGGTATGGAATGGCGATACGACCGACGCGCTGAACAACCTCGTCATTACGCATCTGCGTGAGGAATACGTCGACGCCGCCCGCCAGGCCGCGGAATGGACGGCGGAGGTTGGACCGAACCACGCCACCGTCAGGCAAATGAACGGCAAGCTGAAGGACATTCAGGTCCAGATCCAGTCGGAACTGGCGCGGATCGCCGAGTCGGCCGAAAGCGACCGCCAGATGGCGCTGTCCAACCAGAAGGACATCGAGGATCAGCTTGCCGCGCTGGTGACGGCGGGCGACAAGACCAACGAAAATCTCGTGCATCTGCGGGAGCTTCAGAGCACCGCCGACGCCTACAAGTCGCTGCATGACAACTTCCTGGTGCGCTACACCCAGGCCGTCCAGGACCAGTCATTTCCGATCTCCGAGGTGCAGGTCATAACGCGGGCCGCGGTGCCCTTGCGCAAGAGCTGGCCCAAGGCGGTGATCGTATTGGCGGGCGGCGTATTCCTGGGTCTCGTGCTGGGCTTCGGCATCGCGCTGCTGCGGGAGGCACTGGACAAGGCGCTGCGCACGGCGGCGCAGGTTCGCAGCAGCCTCGGCCTGCCCTGTCTCGGCATGCTCCCGGCCGTGAACCCGCGGGGGCGGAAGGATCGCAAGCCGGCCCTGATCACCACCGAGAAGCGGCAAATCAGCGCGCCGCCGCTGCTGCGGCAGACCATGCTGGCGCCGTTCTCCCCCTATGCCGAAGCCATTCGCGGCCTGCGTGTGCGTTTGACCCGCACGCGGGAGGGGCGGCGCGACATCCACGTCCTCGGGTGCGTCTCGGCGCTTCCCGGCGAGGGAAAGAGCACGGTCTCGGCCAATTTCGCGTTCTTCCTGGCCGAAGCTGGCTTCCGCACGCTGCTGGTCGATTGCGATCTGCGTAAGCGCACGCTGTCCGGGATGCTCGCGCCGGCCTGCCGCGGCGGGTTCGCCGAGGTGATGGCCGACAAGCAGCCGCTTGAGGATGTGCTTTGGCGCGATCCCGGCAGCAAGCTGGCCTTCCTGCCGGCCGCGGCCGACCCGGCTGGAACGAACGCCACCAGCATGCCCAGCCTGGCCGCCCCGGAAGCGCCGGCATTGCTCGCCGCGTTGCGCGCGGAATTTGATTTCGTGGTGGTCGATTTGCCCGCCGTTCTGCCGGTTGGCGATGCCGCTGCCGCATCGAACCTGGTCGACGGCATGGTGATGGTCGTGGAGTGGGGCCGCACGCCGGAGGACGTGGTGCGGGAGTGCATCGAAAACACCGCCATCGACCCGACCCGCCTGCTTGGTGTCGTGCTCAACAAGGTCGATCTGAAATCGCTGTGGCACTACAACGTGCCGGCAGGGACCTATGCCGGCTACACGCTGACCCCGGCGTAACCCCATGAAGCTGGTCTATTTCCGCGGCAAGCAGCCGAACTTCGGCGACGATCTGAACGGCGTGCTCTGGCCTCGCCTGTTGCCGGAGATGTTCGATGAGATGGGCGCCGAGGGATTCCTCGGCATCGGCACGCTGGTCGGGATGCCGACGCCGAACTGCCTGCGCCTGCACATCTTTTCCAGCGGCGCGGGCTATGACGCCATCGAAACGTGGCGGACCGACCGCACGGTCTGGTGCGTGCGGGGGCCGATCACCGCCCGGCTGCTTGGTGTCGACGCGGCCCTCACCGATGGCGCGATCCTGACGCCTGAGGTCATGGGACCCCCGCCCGGGGATCGGTCGGGGCGGGCCGTCGGGGTCGTCCCGCATTGGCAGTCGTTGCATTTCCCGGGCTGGGACGCCGCCTGCAAAGCAGCCGGGTTCCGTCTGATATCGCCGATCGATACACCCGAACGGGTGCACGCCGCGATCGGTTCGGTGAGCCTGGTGCTGACGGAAAGCCTGCACGGCGCCATCTTCGCCGACACGATGGGAATCCCGTGGATTCCGTTCGTCACGACGCGTAACATTTCGGCATTGAAATGGGTCGATTGGTGCCTTTCGGTCGGCACGACCTTCACGCCCGTGCCGTTGCCGCCGCCATCGGCCTCCGCGGCGTTGGCATTCGGCCGCCCCGACCAGGGGACGGGCAACCGTCCGCTGCACTTCGACGCCGAGGCGGCGATGACCGAGTTCAAGCAGCGTGTGGCGATCCATGGCACGGCCAAGTCTGCCGCCCCAGGACCGGCCGCCAGGGCGCGCGTAGCCCTTCAGGCGTTGGCTCGGCAGCGGCCCTTGGTCAGCCGAGCTTTGGGCTACGGGCCGGCGCGCACGGCCGCACGACTGGCGGATGCCGCACGGCTTGAACCAAAGCTGAGCAAGGCATCCCGTCGTGAAGACCTCCGCTCCGCCATGCTCGAGCAACTGCGCGCCTTTGAGCGTTCGCAATCAACCGGCGCGCGCAGGACTGTTCCAGCCGAAGCGGATCGCTGAGATGACCTTCGTCTCACTGCAGGCGTTGCGTGCCCTCGCGGCCCTCGGCGTGATGCTGTTTCATTTGTTACCGTTCGAGGCGAAATACCTGCATGGGGCGTCGATCGTCCCGTCGGGCTTTTCCGCCGGACGGGCCGGCGTCGACCTGTTCTTCGTCCTGAGTGGCTTTCTCGCGGTATGGACCACCCGCGGTCCGGCCAGTGCCGCTGCCGCCCAGCGCTTCCTGCTGCGCCGGGTGACGCGGATCTACCCGACCTACTGGCTTTACTGCATCCCGCTGCTCGTGGCCGCGATCGCCGCGCCCGTCGGCGACGGGCGGCCCGACCTGGTTGCGTCCGTGCTGCTGATCCCGAACGCCGCCCCCCCGCTGCTGCTGGTGGCGTGGACGCTGGAGTTCGAGATTTACTTCTATCTGGTCTTCGCGCTGCTCATCGGCGCGGGGCTGGCGCGGCGCGGGCGCATCCTGGCGCTGGTGGGGTGGGGCGGCGCGGTGATTGCCGCCCACGTGCTGCTGGCGCCGACGCGCGCCCAGGCGCTGCTCGACGCGCTGTCGAGCCCGCTGGTGTTCGAGTTCCTGGCCGGCTGCGCCGCCGCCTATTGCTGTTCCTCCGGCGTACCCCGCGCGGTATCGTCAGTCGCCGGCATCGTGGGCTGTTTCGTGCTCGTCTTTGGCCTGGTGTGGTCCGAAACCCTGTTCGCGCTGCCCTGGCTGCGCGTTGCGGTGTTCGGTATCGGCGCGGCGCTGCTCCTGGTCGGCTGTTTCGGCGAAGACGCGGCCATACGCCGCATGCTGCCCCGCGTGATCGTTCGGATCGGCGATGCGTCATACTCGTTGTATCTGTCGCACCTCTTTACGATCGGCGCCATCGGACACGTGTTGGCCCATGTGTCCCCCGCTGCCCTCTCGACACCGGCCGCCCACGCGGTCGCGCTGGTCACCGCCATCGTCGCGTCGCTGCTTGTCGCCGAACTGTCGTATCGGTGGATCGAATGCCCGTTGCTTAGCTTCACCCGGCATCTGGCCAAGCCGCCGGTATCGCCTCGGGCGGTGGCGGCGGAATGAGCCTGTCGACCGTCATCGATGCGAGCAGCCTTCCGCGGTTGCCCCGGCGTACACAGGATCCGCTGCCGCCGCCGCAACTGACCTGGGGCGTCTTCGTCCTCGGGGTGACCGCGATCCTGCTGGGCAGCTTCGTCGGTTCAGCCGGCGCATTCCTGTTCCTCGGTCTGTGGGTGAGTCTCGGTCTTGCCTATGGGAAGGGCTGTCTGGCACTGCTGACCGATAGTCCGCGCGTGCTTTGGGTATTTCCGTTCTTCGCCCTGGCGTCGACGGTATGGTCTCAATCGTCGCATGACACGTTGAAATACAGTCTGGAGTTCGTTTCGACGGTTGGCTGCGCCGTTCTTGCCGCGTCGTTGTTGAAGCCCCGGGCGATGCTGTCCGCACTGGCCTGCTGCCTCGTCGCCACGGCCTTGCTGTCCGTGCTGTTCGGCAAGGAATCAGTCGATCCGCTGACCGGCTCTTCGGCTTTCGTCGGTGTCTTTGAATCGAAGAACCAGCTCGGTTTTTTCACCAGCCTGATGCTGCTGGCCGCGGTCGCCCTGATCATTGACGGAAAGCAGCCTTTGATGGCGCGCCTGCTGGGATTGCTGGCGCTGGCGCTGTCCTTGCCGCTTCTGGTGCTGACGCGGTCGGGCACCGCGATGGTGTCTGCGGTTCTGGCCAGCACGGTCTTGATCGTCAACCTCGTCATATCCCGCCTGTCCACGTTCGAGCGGGCACGGATCTTGTGCGTGGGGGCCATAATCATGCTGCCCATCGTGATCCTGCTCGTCGTCGCCGGCGACGACGTGGGTGCCCTGTTGCTGGGGTTCATGGGGAAGGATGCGACACTCACGGGGCGAACGCTGCTGTGGGCGCATGCATTGCAACTGATCCCGCAACATCCGTTGTTAGGGTACGGCTACCAGGCGTTCTGGCGCCAGGATACCGTGCAGGCCGAAAGTCTGTGGTTCGAGTTCCATGTGCTGTCGCGCCAGGGCTTTCACTTCCACAGCACCTACGTCGAGACGGCCATCGAACTCGGCTACGTCGGCGCCGCCATCATGGTGGCAACCCTGCTCGGCACCTTCGCGGCCCTGATCCGCTGGAGCTGGCGGAGCGGCTCTGTCGCCGCGTCGTTCTTCACCGCCCTGATGTTCTGCCTGCTGACGCGCAGCTTCGTCGAAGTGGACGTTCTGATGCAGTTCCAAATCGGTGGTTTTACCCTGTTCGTCGCCGCGACTTACGCCGCGCGCGCGCCTTTGGAGAAGGATGTGGAGTGACCATGCCTAACATCGAAGACCGTGTCGCCATCGTGGTCCCGGTGCTGAACGAGGAGCGCTACATCGAAGGATGCCTCAGGGCGTTACTGCAACAGGCGGCCGAGATCGACGCCGATGTGCTGGTATTCGATGGTGGCAGCACCGACGCCACGCGCGAAATCGTTTCACGGATGCAGGCGGATCATCCGCGCCTCGTCTTGCACAACAATCCAGCGCGATTGCAATCGGCGGCGGTCAACCTGGCCGCGCGGATCGCGTCGCCCGACGTGACCGTGCTGATCAGGGCCGATGCCCATGCGGGCTATCCGCCCGATTTCGTAAAGACCTGCGTGTCCGCGCTGCGGCTGCAGGATGCCACCGCTGTCGTCGTGCCGATGCGAACGGTCGGCGTCGGCGGCATGCAGCGCGCGATTGCGGCGGTGCAAAACAGTCGGCTGGGCAACGGCGGTGCCGCACACCGCGTCGGTGGCAAATCGGGCTGGGTCGACCACGGCCACCATGCCGCCTTCGATCGCGCCTTCTTCCTGCAAGTCGGAGGCTATGACGAAGCGTTTTCCCACAATGAGGACGCGGAGCACGACGAACGCGCGCGCCGCGCCGGAGGGCGGGTCTGGATGTGCGCGGACGCGACCATCGACTACTTCCCCCGAACACGGCTTGTGCCACTGGCGCGGCAATACTTCAGGCATGGCGCCGGCCGAGCGGGGACTGTGCTCAAACACCAGATGCGTCCCCGGCCGCGCCAGATGGCGGCGCCGGCGATCTTGATCGGTTGCATCGGCGGGCTCAGCCTGGCACCGCTGGATCCTTGGTGCGCGATCGCACCGATCGCCTACGCGCTGGGTTGTTTCGCCTGGGGCAGCCTGGCCGCGGCGCGGGCCCGTGATCCATGGTTGGTTGCGATCGCTCCAGCCGCGATGACGGTGCACTTGAGCTGGGGCGCCGGGTTCCTGGCGAAAGTCGCCGCTGCGGCACGGCCCCGATCGCCGCTGCATTTTCCCGCCCCCGCAAGGGCGGGGTGATGTTGTCAGCTCGCCGGAACGACTCCGGTGCAGGCGCGATCATAGAAATCATCCCACCAGGCTGTTGCCGGTTCCGGCGCAAAGCGTTCGGCCGAACGGCGCGCGGCCTGCCGCATCGCCTGCATCCGGCTGGCGTCGCTGCTGACGTCTATCAAGGCGTCCAGCGCCGTCTCGGCCAGCCGATGAACTTCATCGTGCCACATCCGCACGAACCTGGATGCGGTCCGGTCGCGTGTGCCGAGGTGGACCCATTCCCCGTCGTCGGTCACTGGCAGATCAAGCAGAATGCCGTTCTCACCATGGGAAATCACTTCCGGCAACGCGCCCTGCCTGGTGGCCAGAACGGGGGCGCCATTGGCCAGCGATTCAAGCGCGCTGTAGCCGAACGTATCGCCGAACGTTGTCAGTACGCTCATGTGCGCGCGCCGCAGCAGCGCCAGCACTTCGGCGTTCGCGAGGTCGCGGTGAAGCCGCACATTGGGCGACGCGAGCAGGTCGCGATAGGGCTGAAAGGTCGCGACGTCGCTTGGATCGGTCCAGATGGCACCGCCCATTTCCAATCGAGACACGACGTCCAGCACCAGGTTGATGCCGCGCGCGCGCGCAAGATCCGCCATCACGACGGCGACGCAGCCGCCCTTGCGGGCGAAATGATTGCCGACGAACACCAGACGGATTTCGTCGGTGGTTTCAGTTTGGATCAGATCCGCTTCCGGCGGCAGCGCGAGGGTCGGGCAGCGCATATGCAGCTTGGCGCCCAGCGCCGCTCGCGCCGCGCTCGATTTCGTCGAGCGTTGATGTTGCGCCAGAAACATCCGCCGCGAGAACTCAGAAATAGCAACGATCCCGCGGCATCGATCACTGGCGAGCATTTCGGTCATCCAGTCCCACCAGCGCCCGCCCTCGATCCCGAAGGCGCGC
This sequence comes from Rhodopila sp., assembly GCA_036263955.1. Classification (GTDB taxonomy): domain Bacteria; phylum Pseudomonadota; class Alphaproteobacteria; order Acetobacterales; family Acetobacteraceae; genus Rhodopila. The sequence goes on along the minus strand of DATARX010000176.1, from coordinate 41,905 downwards.
GGCAGATGGCTTTCAAACCCGATCACGAACGGACGTCGCCCGATCGGGATGCGGTTGAATGCGTGGACCAGATCAAAGCCTTTCAATGGCCACGGTTTGAACAGCGTGACGCCCTCGATCTTCGGCGACAGGTAGTTGAATGGCAGGAAGTCGCGGTTTTCGATTCGATGGCGGGATTTAGCCGGCCCGTTGAAGCGCCACGGATAGCGGGTGGGGGCCAGGATCGTGCGGGATGGCATCACGCTGTTCGACTTTCCGGTAATCTCATGACGACAGCGCATTACATCACCGGGATGGAATCGTAAAGTGTAGATATCTTCTAATAAATATTATATTTAGCATTCGTCCGTCAAATCCCGGAAGAGGACTTTGATATGAAACGGTTTGATTTGGAATTGTCTCGCCGCGCCCTGATCGCGGCATCCGCGCTCGGCCTGACCGGCGCGACGGCGATGACGGCGATCAATACCGATGGCGACCGGCTTGGCGATCGTCTGGATACCGGCGACTTCACGGAATCGGTGCTCGCGGCGCGGTTCAATACGCTCCCCGATTTCGCGCGCGGCGTGGTGCGGCCGCAGCCGCCGCGTCCGCTTTCCGATCCCGGGTTCGAATGGACCGCGGGCTATATCCATGCGACGCGATCGCCCGGGGTGCCCGACTACGTCGGACACAATCGTCCGGTACCGGCTTTCTCGGCACTGTCATCGGAACGCGCGGTTTATCCGAACGCGGATGCGATCGCGCAGAGCGGATACAGTCCTTTCTCGATCGAGCGGGACGCCCTCGTGATTACCGCCGATCATACACCGGCTTCGATGCGCTCGCTGATCCCCGATGCCTTCGCTCATGATTACATTTCGGGCGCGATCAATTCCTATCCGTTCAGCCAGACCTACGGATATTTTGAATTGCGCGGGCGCCTGCCGGCGGGCCAGGGACTGTGGCCGGCGTTCTGGCTGATGCCTGTCGACATGTCATGGCCGCCGGAGATCGATGTGATGGAAGTTCTCGGCCAGGAACCGACCAAAATTTATACCACCGTGCATTCCCGCAAGTTTGCCAAGGGAACGCAGATCGGGTTCGGCACGAAGACGTCCGACCTGTCGGCTGCCGATCATGCGTTCGGCGTTGATTGGGGGCCGGAGCGGATACGCTTCTACGTTGATCGGCGGCTGGTCTTCAGTCAGCCAACGCCCGCGGATTGCCACAAGCCATTTTACATCATTGCGAATCTCGCGGTCGGCGGCCCGACAAGTTGGCCGCGTGCGCCCGACAGCAGCACGCGCTTCCCCGCGCATTTCCGGATCGCTTCCATCCAGGCGTGGCAGCGCAGGCGTTACCAGTAGCGGCGCGGGCGATCACGTCGGGTAAAAGCCAAAATCGGCGTTCGAGAGATGCGCCGTCGACGGAGCGGCCATTTGCACGAGGAAGATTGGCGAACTCCCGGTGGGGCTTTGCACCCGGTAGTACTGCATGGCGTCGTCTGGCGCGCCATTGACATCCCCGTAGTGGTCGAACACGAGCTGCGCCGTCGAAGCGAAACCGTAAAGCGCGATGAAGTCGCTGCTGCCGTTGACCGGGTCCGCGGCGGTATGAAAGTTGACGATGTGGTCGGGCTGGCCATCGTTCTGCGACGGATTGGCAATCTGGCCGGCGGTAAGGACGAAGACGTCATTGCCGCTGGCCATCACACGGGTCGGCTGTGGCCCAAACGCAATGAATTGCATCGCCGGCAGGGTGGCGCTGAGAGTCACCGAGGTGCGCGAACTGTCGAAATTGCCGTTTGGATCGCTGGCGGCGATGGTCAGCGTATCCGTGGTCGGCGCGGTCGATCCGGTGGGGACATTCTTGTAGGCAAGTGTCTGTAGCGTTGCGTTCACATCGCTTAGGGTGCCCGAAAGCTGGACCTCCCATCCGTTATTGATCGAAACGTCCGTGGCGCCTTCCGCGGTTACCGAGAGGATACCGAGCGATTTGTCTGAAATGGTGACCGAGATCGTGTCGGATGCACTTGCGGCCGGATCGCTGATGCTGATGCCGCTGACCGGCGTATATTGGCCAATCGTCGCACCGAGTGTCGCGGGAACAATCGCGGAGAGCGGGGCAACGGGTCCAGGCACGGCTGGATTGTAGCCGTACGCCGTAATGCTCGAGATCTCCATCGTAGCGGGAAATGCGGTTGCAGACGAAACATCACTCGATACGGCAAGATCCGCGAGCATGAACATCGGCGTGTTCATATCGGCGGGCGTCGGTGTCACCGCGACCAGGTTGCCGTTCAGGTAATAGCTGATTGACAGTGGTGTCCAATACATCCCGTAGGTGTTGGGGCCAGCGGTCAGGTCAGCCGTCGGGATGAACGCACTTGTGATCCCCGAGGAGGGGCTGTGCACCGACGCGGAGTACTGCGTCGGATCGCTGCCGTGCTCCTCCATGACGTCAATCTCGTCCGTGCCGGACAGATTCTCGGGTAGCAGCCAGAATGCAGGCCAGAAGCCGGTGCCCGACGGCAGCGTGGCGGTCATCTGAAAATAGCCATATAGTTGCGAAAATGACGACTCTGTGGTGATTATTCCCGAAGTATAGTCAGTTCCCGGTTCGGCGCTGCCCGCGGTCGCCGTGATGTCCAAATTTCCATCGTTGACGCTGAACGGATCGAGACCGACAGAAGAATCCGAATAATATTCCAGTTCGCCGGTTCCCGCGATAGTCCGCAGTCCGTGCGGCAGCGTCGTCTGCCACATCGGTTGGCCGGATCCCGGGTTTGTGAACTGGCTGAAGTTGCTGGAAAACGTCAGCTGCAATCCATCTGGAACAGTCATGTCATGAATTCCCATCGCGGCGGGGGGGGACGTTACGAACCAGACCACATCCTCCCCATCCATGTCACGACCTGTATCGCATGATAGTCTCCCTGGAAACTATACGCCCGGACAAAGGCCCGAGTGGTATCCGTGATGTCCTCGATGCGGCAGGCGATCGGTCGCTGGACCCGACCGTTGGCCACGTCCACTGAAGCTTCTCGGTCAGCCCTGTCGCACCCGCGGCCGGCCAGCCGCCGGTGCGCCCGGAATGTCGCGCCTAGGCCAACGCCGGCCGGCGAGACCGCGTCCCCAGCGCACGCTCCAGCGCATCGCCCACCTGCAATACCAGGGCATCCTCGAAGGGCCGGCCGCCGATCTGCAATGCCAGCGGCAGGCCGGTCTGGCTGAAGCCGTTGCAAATCGACAAAGCCGGGTTGCCCGTCACGTTGAATGCCCGGTTGAAGAATGGCTGGAAACCCGAAGCCATCGAGTCCTCGCCGATCGGCCGCGCCGGGCAGCGCGCCGTTGGGAAAATCACCAGATCCACCGTCTTCATGATTTCCGCGAGTTCCCCGACCAGCCGCGCCCGTTCTCGTTGCGCATTGATATAGTCAGCCGCCAGAACGAACGCGCCCGCCATCAGCCTGTGGCGGCCGAACGCACCGTACAGTTCAGGGGACGTACGCAGCCAATGCTGATGAATCGCATAGGCCTCACTGCGTGAAATCAAACTGCCACAATCGGCGTAAGCCGCGAACCGTGACAACCGGACATCGCCGACAACCGCGCCCATATCGCGCAAGGCAAGAACACTGGTTTCCAACGCCGCGATCGTCTCCGGATCCGTGAGGAGATCGGTCTCGAAAAAATGCCGCACCACGCCCACGCGCAACCCGGACAGGCTTTTCCCCAGCTCGCTGGTGTAATTGGAGGAGGGCACCCGCGCACTACCAGGATCCATCGGATCGTGGCAGGCCAGGACTTGCATCATCAGCGCGCAATCCTCACTGGTCCAGCACATCGGGCCGGCGTGATCCAGCGAAAACGACAGCGGCAAAATACCGCGCCGGCTGACCGCGCCATAGGTCGGCTTGTGCCCGGCAATGCCGCACCATGCCGCCGGGCCGCGGATCGAACCGCCGGTGTCGCTGCCCATCGCGCCCATGCACAGGCCGGCGGCAACCGCGACCGCCGACCCGGACGACGACCCCGACGGATCGAGCGCCACATCCCACGGATTGCGCGCCGGCGGCCACGGCAAATCGAACGACGACCCGCCGATGGCGAATTCCCAAGTCGCGAGCTTGCTCGTTATGATGGCACCGGCATTGCGCAACAGGCTTACAGTAAAGGCATCCTCGGCGGGGACATGGTCCCTGAACAACGCCGAATGCCCGGTCGTGCGAATGCCGGCGGTGTTGTAAATGTCCTTCAGGCCGATCGGGATGCCATGCAGCGGCCCCTTCCATCTGCCCGCCGCGATGTCCGACTCGGCCTGCGTCGCATCAGCCAGCGCCCCTTCTTCCAGCAGCAGCAAGTGGCTGTTCAGCACCGCGTCAAACCGCTTGACCCGCGCCAGGAATGCCTGGGTCAGCTCGACCGGGGATAGCGTGCGCGCTGTGATCAGGGCGGAGGCCTGCGCGATGGTCAGGTTATGCAAATCGGTCATAAGGAGCCTTCAGCTTGCGAGCATTGGCCGAAGGCAACGCAAGACCGATACCAAGACACATGACCGAACCAATCACTATATCGTAATTACTTCTATTCCATGAACCATCCGCGATCTCGCAGCAGCACTGGCGTACGCATCTGCGCGGCCCGTTCTGCCTCTGGCATACCCAACCACAGCCTCAACCGCTCCAGCACAAGCCGTGTGGGCAGAGCGAGGTCCAATGCAAGCGCTTCAGCGATGCCGTAGAAGCGCAGCCCCTCCAGTTCTCCGTCGCCGCCGAGTTCGCCGCTGATGTAGCGTTCCTCCACCACCAGAAACCGCGCGTTGAACCGGATCGGCAGCCCAGGCGGGGTCACGGCTCGGGCCAGATAATGCATCCCGTTCAGCCGAGGCGGACTGCCCAGGGACAGACCCGTTTCCTCCAGCAATTCGCGCGCCGCAGCAGCCGCCAGACCGTGCGCCAGCCTCGCATTTGTCTTCTTGCGCAAGGCGCGTTCGGTTGCCGCCGAAAGCGGCGTCGCGAACGGTGCCGTCAGATCGCTTCGGTCGACACGGCCACCCGGAAACACCAACCGGTTCGGCATGAAACGGTGCTTTGCTCCGCGCATGCCCATCAGCACCCGCGGCCCATGATCGTCAGATCGCAACACGATCAGGCTCGCCGCGTGTTTCGCGCGAACGGTGGGCCGTCGCGCGATTTGCAAGGCATCGTCAGGCAAGATCGAAGCCCTTCGTCTTCAGATACGCACCGAAACCGAAGCGCTCCGGCACGGACAGTTGGCGCGCAACGTTTTCGCTCCAGCCCACGCCCTGGCGCGGCGGATAAACGTCATTGTTCTTCTGGCTGCCGGGCGCGATCGGATCGCGTTCGCGCCGGCGGTCGTCGTAGGCGATGACCTCAGCCTCCAGGCCGCTGTCATCGTAGCGCTCCCGATGCACCACGACCGCGGGCGGCAACCGCATCGACACCGGTCGGCGAAACATCGGCCATCCCACGGTCAAGCCGGCCACCGGATAGACCCCGGACGGCAACCCCAGCAGCGGCGAGACTCGCTCAATATGACTGCGCACATAGCTGATCGGGCAGGTGCCCAGTCCAACCGCATCGGCCGCCGCCATGAACTGCGCCATCGCCAGCGAGCAATCGACAGCGGTGTTCAGGAACGTGTCCATATTGTTGTTCGCGTGCGGCATGCCGTGCATCGCGCAAAGTCGCTGTCCGCGGCGCATGTCGCCGCACCACACCAGGAACACCGGCGCCGTCGCGATCCAGTCCATCGTCCCGATCCAGTCGGCGATTTGTTTGATGCGCGGGTAATCCCGCATCACCACGATGGAAAACTGTTGCAGGTCCGACTTCGCCGGCGCCGACTGAGCCGCCGCCAGCAGCGTGTCCAGCAGCAAATCCGGGACGTCCTGCTCTTTGTATCGACGCGTCACCCGCCGGTCGATCAGGCCGGCGATCGCATCGGGCACTTCCATCCCCGGCAGGTCGATGCCAAACCGAGCGTGCAACAGCGCGTCGCTATCTGCCATATTCCTCCCCCCGCATTGCTGACCTTCGTCCACTACCCTTGCCGGAACACCCCGGACGCGCAAGGTTCGCCGTCAATGCCGACCTTCGAAGGGGAACCATCCATGCCTGCGTCCTACGCCAATCATCGCGCCCAGCTCAAAGCCATCCTCCTTGGGTGGGGCATGCCGGAGGACAACGCGGAAACAACATCCGAAATTCTCTCCTGGGCCGATCTGCACGGCGTGGACAGCCACGGTATCTCGATGATTCCAGGCTATGACGGCCTCCGTCGTTCCGGCCGGGCGAAGATGGAGGCGCGTCCGAAGATCGTTCGCGAAACCCCGGTATCCGCGGTGGTCGACGGTGGCGGCGGCCTTGGCCACGTGCCGGCGCATTTCGCCATGTCCGCGGCGATCGCCAAGGCGCAAAAGACCGGCATGGCCGCCGCGGTCGTGCACAGTTCCGCCCATTTCGGCGCGGCCGGATTCTATTCGCTGATGGCGGCAAATCAGGGCCTGATCGGGATGGCCTGCACATCCGCCTCCGGCATCCAGGTCGCCCCGACATTCGGCAAGCAGGCGAGGCTCGGCACCGACCCCTGGTCCTTCGCGGCCCCGAGTGCCGACGGCGTGCCGTTCCTGCTCGACATGGCGACCACAACCGTCGCCGCCGGCCGGATCCGCAATAAGGCAAACGAGCATCTCCCCACGCCCGACGGCTGGGTCCTGGACGCGGAGGGCAAACCCTCCAACGATCCGCTGGTGGCGAAAGAGAAGGGGGGCTTCCTGACCTCCCTCGGTGGATCGCCGGAAAACTCCAGTTACAAGGGCTACGGCCTGGCGGTGATGGTAAACATCCTGTCGTCCTGCCTGTCGGGTGCCACGCTGATCACCGACCCGATGCACACCAAGAAGCCGGTCGGCATGGACATCGGGCATTTCTTCATGGCGATCGACCCCAACATTTTCCGCGAGTCCGATGATTTTCAGACCGACGTCGCCACCTTCCTCGGCGTCCTCCGCGCGACAACGCCCGTCGATCCGGACCGTCCGGTCATGGTCGCCGGCGATCCGCAGTGGAAATACGCCAAGGCCCGCATGGAAACCGGCATCCCCGTCGGCCCCGGGTTGCTGAACCAGGTCCGGCAGATCGCCCAGGCCGCCGCCGCGCCGTGGCTGCTGGATTAACCCGTCAAACCGAACAGCGAAAGCAATCGAGTGTCCAAACAGACCGAGTCACGCCGGCTCACCGTACCCGAAATCGCTGCCCGCAAGGGTGGTGAGAAAATCGCCTGCCTGACCGCCTATACGGCGCCGATTGCCGCGCTGCTCGATCCCCACGTCGATCTTCTGCTGGTGGGGGACAGCCTCGGCATGGTCGTCCACGGCCTGCCGACCCCCACCGCCGTCACGCTCGATATGATGATCCTGCACGGCCAGGCGGTGGTGCGGGCAACATCCCGGGCGCTGGTCGTCGTCGACCTGCCGTTCGGCACGTTCGAGGCGTCGCCCCAGCAAGCCTTCGAGTCATCGGTCAGGGTGATGAAGGAAACCGGTTGCCAGGCGGTGAAGATCGAGGCCGGGCAAATACTCGCCGGAACCATCGAATTCCTGGTGCAACGCGGCGTTCCGGTAATGGGGCACATCGGCCTGCGCCCGCAAGCGGTTCATATCGACGGCGGCTTCAAGGCCAAGGGTCGCAACGACAACGAACGCGTTCGGGTCATCGCCGAGGCCAAGGCAGCCGATGAAGCCGGATGCTTCGCGATTGTGATTGAAGGCGTGGCCGAGGACCTGGCCGACGAAATCACCCGTTCGGTTCGCGCGCCAACCATCGGGATCGGCGCCTCGCCCCGGTGCGACGGCCAGATCCTCGTCACCGACGACATGCTCGGCGTCTTTGAACGCGTGCCGAAATTCGTACGCCGTTACGCCGATCTGGGGACGACGATCACGCAGGCCGCCACGCAGTATGCCGCCGATGTCCGGGCCGTCACGTTCCCCAGCGACTCCGAGGTCTATCGCTTCAAGAAGACGTAACGTCGGATCCGCGGGCCAACAGCGCATCGGCCATCACCACGCCCTGTCCCTCCGGGAGGATGATCAGCGGATTGATCTCCGCCTCGGTCACCGATGCGATCGCCGATAGCCGGGAGAACGCCGCAATCGCCCGGGCCAAAGCTGCGAGATCGCCCTTGGCCATCCCGCGATAACCCCGCGCCGGTGCCAGCCCTTTGACCAGGCCGATCATCTCGTGTGCCTCATCCTCCGTCACCGGCGCCAGGCGCAGCACGACATCGCGGTAAACCTCGGCCAGCACGCCGCCGGCCCCCAGGGCGACGACCGGTCCCACCAACGGATCGCGACGGAAACCCAGGATCGCCTCACCCACGCCCTTCGCCATCGGCTGGGCAATGAAACCGCTGACCTGCTTTCCCAGCCGCGCCTCCATATCCGCCGCCGCCGCCCGCAATGCCGCGGCATCGGCGATGTTCAGCGCCACCGCGCCCGCTTCGGTCTTATGTGCGATCACCGCGGACGCCGCCTTCAGTGCCACCGGATAGCGCAAATCGGCCGGTGGCGCCTCCGGATCGATGCGGCGGGCCGTGTCCTCCAGCCCGAGCGCGGCGAATACCGCCCGTGCGCCCGGTTCGTCGTCCGCTTGGGCGACCAGCGCCGCCGCGCGCGTGGTATCGCCTGCAGCCGGCACCGTCCGAGGTTCCCGCCAGTCCAGATAAGCGCGAACCGCATCGGCACACGCTTCCGGCGTCCGGAACGCCGCCACCCCCGCGTCGCTCAACAGCCGCATTGCTGCATCGGCCTGGGGCACGATAAACGCGCAGATCGGATTCCCGCCGCGCGCGGCGATCACCCCGGCCACACCCTCCTGCGGGCGGAACTGTGCCGAACTCCCGATCACCGCGATCGCGACGTCGGCGTCCTCGGCATCGCGCGCCGTGTCCAGCGCCTTGGCGACGAAATCCTTGCTCGCCCCCGCCAGGGTCGTGTCGAGCATATGGGCCGTCGCGATCCCGGCAATGCCCAGTCGATCCACCACCATCGCCCCGCCGCCGCCCGTGGTGGTGACGATGCTGACTGCTCGTTTCGGCGCCACCGGCGGCGAGCGACCCAGCAGCAACGGCGGCAGTTCCAGCAGCGTCTCGATCTGGTCCACCCGGACGATACCGATCGCCCGGAAGAACGCATCCGCCGCCGCATCCGAACCGGCCAACGCACCCGTATGGGTGGTGGCCAGCTTCGCGGCTGCCTCCGACCGGCCCAGCTTATAGGCCACGATCGGCTTGCCCGCCGCGTGGGCCCGCCGCGCCGCCGCCTCGAACAGGTCCGGCCGGCGGATCGTCTCCAGGAAAAGCAGGATCACGTCGGTGTCGGGGTCATCGACCAGCAGGGTGGCGATTTCTCCCGCGGTCAGGTCCGCCTCGTTCCCGGTGCCGACGATTTTCGCGAAACCCAGGCCGCGACTGACGGCGCGAGACGCGATCGTCCCCATCATGCTGCCGGAATGCGACACCAGCGACCAACGGCCCGGCAGCAGGGTTTCCGCCTCCAGCACCGCATTGACTGAGCAGGCTGTCGCCGCCGGGATGTTGATCACACCCATGGAGTTCGGACCGAGCAGCCGGATGCCGGCGTCCCGGGCCGTGGCCAGGATGCGATTCTGCAGCGCCACGCCGTCGGGCCCCGCTTCGGCGAATCCGTCGGCCAGCACGCAAGCGACCGGGACATCGCGGGCGGCGCAGTCCTGGATGGCGGCCGCGACATTCTGGGTGTTGACCAGGATGTAGGCGAAATCGATCGCCCCAGGCACGTCGCGCAGCGACGGATAGGCTTTCTCACCCAGCACGACGTCGGCGCGCGGATTGACCGGAAACAAGTCGCCGGTAAAGCCGTGCCGCCGCAGATACACCTGCGCTCGGGCCGTCAGGCGGGCCGCATCGGTGGAGGCCCCGATCAACGCGATCCGGCGCGGCGTGAACAGGGCCGTTGCGAGATCGGCCGCCATTGCGGGCTCCTGTGGTTTATGACGTCCAGTGCGGCGGCAGCCAGGTCCAGCCGGCCGGGGTGCGCGACCACCATCCGGGCATCCAAAGGCTGCCGTGTCCGGCCGCCGGCACATACTGCCCTCTTGCCCAGACATAGCCGCTGCCGTTCCAGTCCCAGTGTCCGGGCTGCCACATCAGGGATTCGGCGGTGACCGGAGGCTTCGGCATCATCTCCGGGATCAATGCCGGAACCGGTGGATACGGATTAGCGTCTGGTGTCTGCCGTTCGGCGCAACCGGCGATCAGGCTTATGGCCAGAACCGCCGCCAATGTCGTGAACGTCCTCATGGTCTCTCCGGCGACAGTGTTATTCGGGAACGAGGATGGATACCACGGCCTGGGCGGCGATGCCCTCGCCGCGGCCGGCGAAGCCCAGTCTTTCCGTCGTCGTGGCCTTGACCGAGATGCGGCCCGCATCGACCCCAAGCAATTCGGCGAGGCGCGCGATCATCGCCGGTGCATGCGGCGTGATCTTGGGCTGCTCGCAGATCAGCGTCACATCCGCATTGGCCAGACGGCCGCCCCGCGCCGCGATGCGTCCCGCCGCGTGGATCAGGAACCGGGCGCTGTCGGCATCTTTCCAGGTCGCCTCGCTGGGCGGGAAATGGCGGCCGATGTCGCCCTCCGCCAGCGCACCGTAGATCGCATCGCACAGCGCATGGATGCCAACATCGGCATCCGAGTGGCCGGCCAATCCCTTTTCATGCGGCACCACCACGCCGCACAGCACCAACGGACGGCCAGCCTCGAACACGTGCACGTCGAAGCCGGTACCGACACGCGGGATCAACGGAACAGTCATGATACGCTCCAGCCGCACAAGGTCGTCGGGATAAGTCAGCTTGATGTTGTCGTCCGATCCCGGAACCACTTCCACAGCCGCCCCGGCCGCTTCCAGCAGCGAGGCATCGTCGGTCGCGCCGGTCAGGCCGGCCCGGTGCGCCGCCAGAAGTGTGTCGAACCGAAACGCTTGCGGCGTCTGCGCACGGAACAACTCGGTTCGGGGCACGGTTTCGGTGATGATCCCACGCACCACGCGCTTCAGTGTGTCGGCCACCGGCGCGGCCGGAATCGCGCCCGGCGATTCGCGCAAAGCGGCCAGCAGGGCAGGGATCGTGCCTTCGGGTATCACCGGCCGCGCGGCGTCATGCACCAGCACGACGTCGGGTCTGTGGGGGGCCAGGGCCTCAAGCCCGGCGCGGACGCTGTCCTGCCGCGTTGCGCCGCCGCGTATCACCGGCAGGCACCCGGCGACCCCCATCAGCGCCGCCTCGATCGGTTCCGCGTCGCCGACCGGCTGCAGCAAGGAAACATGCGCGGCCAGGGCTTCGGCGGCATGGCGGATCACCGGTTTGCCGGCGAGCGTCAGGAATTGCTTTGGCATCTCCGCATTGAAGCGGGAGCCAGAACCGGCGGCGACAAGGATGGCGGCGATGCGCATGGGGCGGACAGATGCCGTCACGCGTCCGTTCCGTCAATGACGCCCCGTGTCCGTTCCGTCAACGACGCCCCGTTATTCAGCCGCCGTCCGCGTTCGGCTGATCCGAATCCGTCGCATTTCAAGGAATTGCCATAGCAGCAGAATCGGCACGCCAACCACGATATCGCGGGCCCGGCGGATCAGCGAAACGCCCAGCGACACTTCCGGCGGCACGCCGAAAATCGCGCCCAGGCCGGCATATCCTGCCTCCTGCACGCCGGCGTTCACCGGCACCAGGAACGCCAGCGCCGCGGCGGCGCTCAGCAGCGCCTCGATCGCCAGCGCATCGTCGAAGGTGATCTGCGCCCCCAGCGCGCGATAGGCGATCCACCCCGCCACGCCGGTGCTGATCCAGCCAATCAGGTGCATCAGGAAACCCAGGGCCAGCTTTCCGGTATGACCGTAGACCAATCCAAGTTCGGCCTGCAGTACCGCCATCCGTTCTTCGGCATCGGTGAACCAGCGTCCGGCAATCCGGCGGCCCAGGCGGGCAAACAGCGGGGCCGCGCCTTTCTGCGCCCAGACGAATCCGAAGCAGGCGAGCACCGCGAGCCCGATTCCCACTTCCGCCGGCACCGCCAGGCCGGACCGGGGTGCCCGAACCAGCAGGATTCCCAACCCGATGCCGGCGAAGGCGATTTGGGCCAGAAATTCCGCCGTCACGTCAACAACGGTCGAAGCCGTCGCGGTATGCCATTCGACCCCGTGCAGGGTCACGGCCCGGGCACCGAACACGAAACCGCCCACCTGGGAGAACGGCAGGCAATTGGCGGATGCATCGCGTACCATGCGGCCCCAGATCAGCACCCAGGGGCGCCGCATCGTGCGCGCCGGCGTGATCAGGTCCCAGGCAACGCCCAGAATGATGAACAGCACGATTTGCCAACCGACGATCACCCCGAATTCGTTCCAGCCGATGCGGCCGACCGCCGAGACGACATTACCGAAGCCGTAGTAGGACACCAGCAGCAGTGCGATCAGAACACCCAGCAGCGCCAGCACATAGGATAAGCGTTTCATGACGGACGGCTTCTGCCCGTGCGGCGCCGCCGGGGCAAGCGAAGCCTGTTTCCCACGGCATGGGCATCGTCTATGGAAGCCTCCGAAGGAAGGCCCGATAGGAACCCTGATAGGAACATGGAACTACGATGACCACCCTGGTCACAGGTGCAACCGGCTTCGTCGGCTCCGCCGTTGCGCGCACCCTCGCGGCCCGCGGGCACGACCTGCGCCTGCTGGCGCGTCCATCCAGCGATCGCCGCAACCTGGCTGGGTTGGATGCCGAAATCGTCATCGGCGACCTGACCGATCCTGAGTCGCTGCGCCGTGCCGCCGCCGGCTGCCGGTATGTTTTTCACGTGGCCGCCGATTACCGTTTCTGGGTACCGGACCCGGACGTGATGCTGCGGGCCAACGTCGATGGTGCGCTGGCCATGGTGCGTGCTGCCGCCGATGCCGGCGCCGAACGCATCGTGCACTGCAGTTCCGTCGCCGCGCTTGGCCAGATCGGCGATGGGACGCCGGCTGACGAAACCACGCCGATCAAGGAGGCAGATTTCGTCGGCATCTACAAGCGATCCAAATACCTCGCCGAACAGGCCGTACTTGACCTTGCGCGTCGGGAATCGCTGCCGGTCGTCGTGGTCAACCCCGCGGCACCGGTCGGCCCGCGCGACATCAAGCCGACCCCCACCGGCAAGATGATCCTGGACGCCGCCGCCGGTCGCGTGCCCGCCTATATCGATACCGGCCTCAACATCGTCCATGTCGATGACGTCGCCGAAGGTCACGTCCTTGCGGCGGAAAACGGCACGGTCGGGGAGCGCTACATCCTGGGCAGCGAGAACATGCTGCTGAAGGATATCCTCGGGCTCGTCGCCGATGTGGTGCATCGCCGGCCGCCATCGATCCAGTTGCCCGAAGCCGTCGTCTGGCCGGCTGCCTTCGTGATGGAAAAACTGGCGAAGATCACCGGGATCGCCCCGTTGATGACGCGCGACCACCTGAAGATGGCGCGCAAGAAGATGTTCTACTCGTCCGCCAAGGCGATGGCGGAACTGGGCTACAAGCCCAGGCCCGTGCGCCTGGCGGTGGAGGACGCGGTCGCCTGGTTCCGGGCCAATGGCATGCTGGCGAAATGACCACGTTGGCGGTCCTTGCCCTGCTGATCTGGCTATACCTGCTGTTTGCCCGTGGCACCTTCTGGCAGGCCGGCCCGGTATTGCCCGTTGCGTATCCCGCAGCCACGCCATCCGTCGCCGTTGTCGTGCCGGCGCGGGACGAGGCGCCGCTCATCGAAGCCAGCCTGCGCTCGCTGCTGGCCCAGGACTATGCCGGGTCGCTCCGGGTCATCCTTACGGACGACAACAGCACCGACGGCACCGGCCGCATCGCCCGCGCGATCGGTGATCCGCGCCTGACCGTCATCACCGGCGCCCCGCGCCCGGCGGGATGGAGCGGCAAGCTCTGGGCGGTATCGCAAGGCGTGGCGGAAGCCGACGACGCCGAGCTCATTTTGCTGACCGACGCGGATATTGTTCACGAGCCGGCCCATCTGTCTGCCCTCGTTTCGAAAATTGAGCGATACGGGCTTGATCTGGTTTCGGAGATGGTGAAATTGACATGTGAAAGCCGGGCGGAGCGGGCCCTGGTGCCTGCGTTCGTGTTCTTCTTTCAGTTGCTCTATCCATTCGACTGGGTCAACGACGGTCTGAAGGCCACCGCCGCGGCGGCCGGCGGAACCATTCTGATCAGGCAGCGCGCGTTGCTGCGGATCGGCGGCATCGAATGTGTAAGAGGGGCGTTGATCGACGATGTCGCCTTGGCTGTGGCGGTGAAAAAAGGCGGCCGGATCTGGCTCGGCCATTCTGATCTGGCACGCTCGGTGCGGCCCTATCCCTCCGTTGCCGATATCTGGCGCATGATCGCACGCACCGCCTTCGTCCAACTTCGCTATTCGCCGGCGCTGCTCGTCCTGACGACCCTCGGCATGGCTGTGACCTGGCTGGTGCCTCCGGCGCTGGCGTTGTTCGGACACGGCACCGCGTTCTGGTGCGGCCTGATTGCGTGGCTGATGCTGGCCGCCTCCTACCTGCCAACGCTGCGGCGATTCGGCCGTTCGCCGCTTTGGACGCCCTTCCTGCCATTGGTTGCGGCGTTCTATATGGCCGCGACCATCGGATCGGCGGTCAACCATTATCTGGGGCGCGGTGTTGCCTGGAAGGGACGCGCTTATCAGGGGATCGGCGGATGAGCCCGATGGACCTCCCCGCGATCGACAACGTTGAGACATGGTCCGGCAAAGGGCGGCACGACGAAAATTTCCCCGTCGGCTCGCTGTTGATCGCCAAGAAGTATCGTGAACCGATCCATCGATTCTACACGTTCGCCCGCATCGCCGACGATATCGCCGATTCCGCCGAACTGTCGCCGCAGGACAAGATCGCGCGTCTCGATGTCATGGAGGATGTCCTGCTGGGGCGCCGCGCCGAGGGTTCGCCCAGCGCCGCGGCGCTGCGCACCAGCCTGGCGCAAACCGGCGTAACATCGAAGCATGCCACCGACCTGCTGATCGCGTTCCGCCAGGACGCGGTCAAGACAAGATACGCGACGATCGACGAACTCTATACCTATTGCAACTATTCCGCCGTACCGGTCGGCCGCTATGTTCTCGATCTGCACGGCGAACATCACGAGTGCTATTCTCCTTCGGATGCGCTGTGCACATCGCTGCAGATCCTCAATCACATTCAGGACTGCACGAACGATCTGGCGGCGCTGGACCGCTGCTATCTGCCGCGGGCGCTGCTCGATCATTTCGGCGCCTCGGTGGACGATCTGCGCCTTCCGGCCGAAACGCCCGGGCTCCGGCGCGTCTTTATCACATTATTGGACCGGATCGACCGGATGAACCACGCGGCGACCGAATTGCCGGAAGTCGTCCGGAATGTTCGCCTTCGTTTGGAGACCGCCGTTATACTTGGGATGTCAAAACGACTGGCGCGACGATTGGTGCATAACGATCCGATTGCCGGCCGGGTCAAGCTGCACAAGACCGATGCCCTGTTCAGCGCGCTGGCGTCGGTGTTCTACCTGATATGACCGCATCGTCCACGCCGCTGGGGGCCGCCCAGGCAGATCTGGACGCGGTCGAGACCATCGTGCGTTCGGCCGGCACGTCGTTTTATCACGGCATGCGCGTGCTGCCGCCGGATCGTCGGCATGCGATGTACGCGATCTACGCGTTCTGCAGGATCGTCGACGACATCGCCGACGAAGCCGGAACGATCGAAGCGAAACGTCGCGATCTGGCAACCTGGCGGGATAATATCGCGGCATTGTATCGCGGTCAGGCCGAGGGGCCGGTGACGCGCGTGCTTGCCCGCGCGGTGCCAAAATTTCAACTGCGATCGGAAGATTTCATCGCCGTTATCGACGGGATGCAAACGGACGCCGAGACCGTCGTCGTGGCACCGGACATGGCGACACTGGATCTATACTGTGACCGCGTAGCCTCCGCCGTCGGACGTTTGTCTGTGCGGGTCTTCGGCGACGCTTCGGCTTCCGCCGATCGCGTGGCCCATGCACTCGGACGAGCGTTACAACTAACAAACATTCTAAGGGATATCAAGGAGGACTCGGATCGAGGTCGGATTTATCTGCCAGCCGAATATCTCCAGGACGCCAACGTCCCGGCTGATCCTGTCGCGATCCTGACCGCACCCGGTCTGCCGGCGGTTTGCGGCCGGATGGCGGTGCTCGCCCACGGTTTCTTCCGTGAGGCCTGGACAGAAATGGACCTTTGCGACCGGACCGCAATGAAACCGGCCCGACTGATGGGGGCAACCTATGACGCGATCCTCTCCGCCCTCGAACGCCGGGGCTGGAAGCACCTGGATCAGCCGGTGAGTCTTCCGAAGTGGAAGAAACTGTGGCTGGCATGTCGCTATGCGCTGTTTTAGTTTCACCATCACGATTTTGCGCTTTATTTAACTTGCGTTCGTCGCTTTTGACGATGCACAATGTTCTCAGTCGATTAGGGCATGATCTTCGCCCCGGCTGTTAACGTTTGCGCCCTCACCTCAACCCCTCCGGAGCACACGCTCGTGATTACCTCGTTCAAGCGCCTGATCGCTGCACTGGCTATCATCCTGCCAGCGGCTGCCCTGGTGACGTCGCCGGTCATGGCCGCGACCCCAACCAAGGCCAAGCCGCATCACGCGTCGGTCCACAAGACCAGCATGCACAAGACGCATGCCAAGAAGGTCGCCGCGCCGACCGCGAGCTGATTCGACTTTCGGCGCCTCTCCCGTCAGCGCGAGGGAGGCGCGTCTATTTCGCATTGGCTTCCAGAAGCGTCCTCAGGCCGGCCAGTATTCTGGCAGGCGAGGGTGGGCATCCCCCGATCGTCAGGTCCACCGGAACGCATAGACCAGTCCCGCCAAGGACTGCGTAGCTTCCCTTGAAAACACCGCCATCCACCGCGCAATCGCCAATGGCGACCACCCATTTCGGTTCGGGGGTGGCATCCCAGGCTTGCTCAAGCGCGCCGCGCAGATTGCGGGTCAGCGGCCCTGTCACCAGCAGGACGTCGGCGTGACGGGGGCTTCCCACGAAACGCAGGCCGAAACGTTCGAGATCATACAAAACGTTGCTTAGCGCGCGCAGTTCCAGCTCGCAGCCGTTGCAGCTTCCGGTGTTGACGTGGAGAATTGCCAGGCTGCGCCCCAATCGCGTTTGGGCGGCGGCGTCCAACCGGGCGGAGAGCGACTCGGTGGTTTCACGGTCGATCGGTTCGGCCGGTTCCGGCTGCGGTGTCCCCATTATAAATCCATTCCGGATGCAGGTAGCGCGAACGAGGCGCGGATCAGCGCAATGTCGTCCGGCGACGCGGGCGCCAGGGCCCGTTCGGCCAGGACCCGTTCGGCCAGGGGCCACAGCGCCCAACCTGGGTCACGCGGGAACGCCGCCGCGATTTGCCCGTGATCCAGCCGCAGCCAGTGCCAGACATCGCCGCGGACGGATTCGGCACAACCGATGCCCTCGCCGCTGACCTGCGGCAGCGCAACGGTCACCGGCCCCGCCGGCAGGATGTCAAGGGCGAGGCCGACCAGTCGCAGGCTTTCCTCGATTTCCAGGATCCGCAGGTGCTGTCTGGCGGCGGCGTCACCCTCCGATCGCACCGCGAGGCGGGCGCCGACATCGTGGTAACCGGTGGAGAAGGCGGATCGCAGATCGAACGCATAGCCTGACGCGCGGCCGACAACGCCGCCGACACCCAGGGAAGCAGCCAGTTGCCTGCCCGCACGTCCCACACCCGTCAATCGGGACGACAGGGCAGCGGCGTCGTGCATGCGGCGGATGGCCGGCATTTCGGTGGCAATCTCCCCAAGCGTGCGCAAGATAACCCGCGGACCATCCTCGGCGATGTCGGTGGCGGTTCCGCCCGGCACCACACAATCCATCAGGAGCCGATGGCCGAACGCAGCCTCCGAAGTTCGCAACAGGATCTCGCGAAGGTATCCGCAGCGGGCGCGTACCGCCGGGGCGTCGGCCAGCCGGGCGACCTCGGCCAGGTTGTCCAGATGTACGGCGATCCGCTCGATCTCCATCATCACAATCCGCAACCCGACCGCTCGGGGTGGCACCGTAACATCCATGGCGGCCTCGGTCGCCTGGGCGAACGCAACGGAATGGGCAACGGTCGCGTCGGCGGACAGCCGCGCGGCGAAGCGGGCGGCGGCGCGTGGCGACTTGCCGCGCATCAGGGTCAAGGTGCCCTTATGGGTAAAACCGAGCAGCGCTTCGGCCCGCAGGATGGCTGGGCCGGTCAGGGTGAGACGCAGATGCGCGGCCTCATCCAGCCTTCCCGCGATCGGGCCAAGCGGAAGCACCATCGCTTCGTCCCGCTCCGGCCCGGATAGTAGCGGCGGCTCGCCCGGCGGCCGAGCCTCGGGACGGGTTGCCATCGGCGGGGACTGGGGCCAGCGGCCGTGATCCAGCCAGGGACGAAGATCAGCCGCACCGGCGGCCTCGTGTCCCCACAGATCATGGATCATCCGCTCATACCAGGACGCGGTGGGCAGGGACGGCGACAGCGCCGGGTAGCGGCCAGCCTCCACCGGTGTCGAAACCGGCACCGCGGTCAGCGCATCCGGATCGAGGAAAAGGGCATGCGCCTGCGCCGTGTCGGCCCAGTGCGCGAGCAGGACCCAACCCTCCGCGACGCAGGCAGTTGCGAGCAACGACCAGTCGCCAGGGGACAGGACGTGACGCAGCCAGGGACGGCAGATTTCCGCCTCGGCTGCGCGAATGATGTCGTTCGCCGTGGTCATCCTTGGCCTGCCGTAAGGACGTGCCACCAGCGCACCAGCCCGTCCGGCGCGAAGTAACCGATCAGCAGCGCCAGTGCCAAGGGCAGCCAGCCGATCGATGGGATCGCCCGTCCGGGGGAGAAAGCCAGCAGGCGGCGGGGCAGGCCGGCCAGCAGGATTGGAACCAAGGCGCACCCCACGGGAAGCAGCAGCCACGGATGGTGATTGGCGAGTGCCAACGCAACCAGAACCAGGCCGGGAAACACGCCCAGAGGCGGCGCCCCGGAGAGACCGGCAACCGCTAAACTGGCGACCGGTTCGTGCTTCATCCGCGCCGCGGATCGGCAAAGGAACAACAGGATCAGCAAGACGAGCGCGGCGAACCGCCCATCCGCCCATCCGAGGCAAAGGGACAATGCCGCGATGCTGGCCTGACCCTGCTGCAGCAACGACACGACGGGTCGTGATGACCGGAGTATCGCGACGGCACCGCAGGCGAGCAAACCACCGAAGGCGACGCCGACCCCAATTGCCTCGGCCGCCGGCGGCCACGATGTCTGGCCGGCGAGGCGGAGAACCAGGACGACCAGGACCGGGGCGAGTTCCGGCACCACGGCCGCGATCGCCGCGAACCCGGCGAACACGCCGAAATAGCCCACGACCGTGGGGGTCAGCATCAGCCAAAGCAGGCCGAACAAGGCAACGCCTGCACCCACGAAAGCGAGCACCGCGTCATTCCACCGCCGCGCCAAGGTCGGAAGCCGGGACGCCATGATCGAGGCCAGGATCGCGAGCCAGGCGATCACCGGGTTTGGCGCGCATACCGCCAGGATCGGGAAGATGCCTGTCAAAAGCGCCAGACCTCGGCCGACCACGGACATCGCGGGCCGCGTCCGCCGCTGAAATGACCGCAGCACGCCATCCAGGCCAAGCAGCGGCGCAAAGATCGAGGCGAGGGAATCCAGGGGAACCAGCAGGGTGGCGGCGAATACCAGCAGCGCAAGAGCCGGATCGAGCCAGCCAACCCAGCGTGCGGCGCGCGCCCATCGCCAGGTCAGGGCGGGTAAAACCAGGCAGGTCGCCAGCGGTAGCGGCAGAACAAGTCCAGCAATCAGCAGCGGCACCGCGGAACCGATCGATGCCGGACCAAGCAGGCATCCGGCCAGGACGACGCCGTTCTGCAGCCCGACCAGGGCCATAACGTGCATCAACGCATGCCGCCGTGTTGCCGCGAGCAGGACTGACAGCAGGACGATCGCGAGAGGCAGGCCGGCATTGCCCTGCGACTGGCAAAGCACCGCCAGCACGGCCGCGGCGCTGACGCCGAGTTTCGAGCCGCCGATCGGCGACGTCGGTGAACCCAGCGTGGCGAGATAGTCCGGCGCGAACCAGGCGCCGACGGCCAGAAGTACAGGCGGGATCGCCATGAGCGGCTGCTGCAGCGTCACCGCGGAAACCGCGACCGCGACACATTGCACGGCCAGCAGGACCGATGCCGCGCCAATCTGCCGGATACACAGCAGCGCGAAACCCATGACGAGCGCGACTCCGGCCATGCCTTGTGCCAGCGCGATCATGCCGTTCCCAAACTGGTCAGGACCATGATGGTGGCAATCAATGCCAGCAGCGCCGCGACGCCGAGGAGGTCGATAAGACCATGGCGCGGAATGCGGCCGAGCATCGCGTGGACCCCCGACAGGGCGAAGATGGACGCCCCCAGCTTGATCAACCAGGCCGCCAGCCCGAGCAGCCATGGCAGCGGGCCGGTTTCCGCCGTGGCCATTCCGAGGGGCAGGAAAAGTCCGCCGATCAGGTCGATCCACAGCAGGTGGCGAAGCCATCTTGTCGTGCGGAGCATTGCGAGGTCGACCCCGCCGAACATGTCCTCGGCACCGCGATCCGGCGCTCTGATATCGGCGAGGATCAAGGCCAGCAGCGCCGTCAAAGCGACAGCGGAGGCGGCGGCGGGAAACAGGATGCCCTCGCGTTGCTGGCCGATGATCAGGTCGAGATTGAAGCTGCCCGCCATCAGCGCCAGCGTGACAAGGACCAGCATCAACGCCGGTTCGGCCACGACCGCGAGGACGTCCGTCCGCTGTTGGGACAATCCAGGGCCCGCTGCCCCAGAGTCAAACGCGGCCAGCGCGGCGGCGACGCGCGCGAGCGCCAGCAGGGCGGCGACCACCAGTACGTCGGCGAGCGGCGAGAGTGCCATCCCGAGGCAAAAGGACGGAACGAGCGCGGCCGCGGACAGTGTCGCGCCCAACCCGACCGCCGGGGCGATGCGCGACACGACGGAGACGCTTTCGAGCAGGATCGGGGTCTTGCGCGACAGGCGGATCAGGTCGCGCCATGGCAGCAGCACCGGCGGACCCGCTCTTCCGGTCAATCGGGCGTCGAGCCAGTCCGTCAGGCCGGCCATGGTCGGCGCCGCGGCGATCATCAGGCCGATATGCAGAAGCTGCGCGACCAGCGAGAGCAGGATGGTCATCCGATCACGCCCAGCACCAGGAGCAACGCGCCGAAAGCCGCCAGGATCAGCCAGATCCCCGCGGATGCGCGCGGCCGCGGCAGGGGCGGCAATGATGGAAGCCGCGGCCGGCGGAGGGCCGCGAGGACAGGCAGCGTCGGCAGGAACCCCGCGCCGGTTAGTTGCGCGGCCGGATCGCCGAACGGCAGTCCGATTGGCGGCGGCATGCCATCCGTCCAGGGGCCGACGATCTTCGCCGGCTTGCGCGACCGTCGCGGCAACAGAAACACGGCTCCGGTCATCAGTGCCAGCAGCGCGAGCACCGGGAGTGCCAGATAGCCAGGGGTGGAACTGGAGACCGCCAGCAGCGCGAGCCCTGCCTGCCGGTCGGGTGGAAGCCCTGTCAGGATGCGGATCGCCGGATCGGCCAATAGCCACAGGAGAAGGCTTGGAAGGATGCCAGCAACCAGCGAGGCGCCCGCCAGGCTTAGCAGGATCGTACGTACGGGCGATTTGCTTTCGCGCGCACCGGCCCCCTGCGGCGTTCGCGGCCGGCCGAGGATCGCGATCCCCACGATGCGGACCGATGCGGCGATGGCCAGTGCGGCCGATAGGGCGATCGCCGCCGCGGCCAGTGCCAGCGGCACCTGCGAGGGCAGCCCGCCGGTGCGGGGGGCGGACAAGATTGACTGAAACGACAGCCAAAAGGCGGCGAACCCGAGGCTGGGCGGCAGCGCCGACCCGGCGAACAAGCCGGCGGATAGCGCCGCGGAGGTTACCGGCATCGCATGAACCAGGCCGCCGAGGCGGGACAGCCGATACGTCCCGGCACTGGCGCCGATGGTGTGGGCGGACAGCGACGCCACCGTTCCGGCGAGGCTGCCGGCCATGGCGGTCAGGCAGGTTGCCTGCAACGCGAAGGTAGCCGCGCCCGGCAGGTCGGCCGCGCGCGCGATCAGGGCAAGCCCGACACCCATCATCGCGAGGCCTGCTTGGCGCCGCGTCAGGGCGCTGATCGCCCTATCGATGTCGGGGTGCACGGCCGAGAGCCAACTCTCGATAATGGTGGCCGCACCACCGGCCAGCAGCAGAACGAAACCCCACCAGGCCTGGGTGGAAGCGCCGGGGAGGTCGGCGATGACGCGCAGCAGCAGGTAGGATCCGATCGGGACGACGACGCCGGCGCGCAGTGCGTCGCGGGTCCATGAACGCCCCACGCCATGAGGCCAGATCAGACCGCCCACCGCCGCCACCATCAACGCGGCGGTGGCGGTCGCCCGATCCGGATCGATCGGCGCGGCTCGAATGGCGTCGAACCGTGGGGCGTAGCCGGGTGGGGTCAACAGGCAGAGCGCGGTCAGGACCACAAACGGGATCAGCACCCGGGTCCGGTGCGCCGGATATCCGATCGCCGCACAGACAACCGCAAGACCGACGGTCAACGCCACGCCATCAGCGGCCAGCAGTGACACGGCGGTGCCGGCGACGACGAACGCCGTCATGCGGGCGGACAAGACCTGGGTCGGGGACACGGCCACGGCCTGAAAGGCGGCAATGGCGGTCCCGGCCAGGAACATGATGAGCAAAAAGAAACCCGACAGTGGATCGAGCGCGAAGTGCAAGGACAGTCCGGGCGGCCCGATGGGGATGCCGAACGACGTCGCCGGCGCGCCCAGCAGCAAGGGGGGGAGGCACAGCAGGGCACCCAGGCCACTTGTCATGGCCGCCGCGATGGTAACGACAGCCAACGGCATGGCCGTGGCGAAAGCGCCCAGCAGCAACAGGGCGACGGCATCCATGAGCAGGAAGGGGAGGATCGGATCACTCACTGACGGCACCGTATCACCGCCAGCCGGAGTCGTAATGTGCTCAGCACCTGGTGATGTGCGCTTCGATGCCGTCACACAGTCAAGTTGACATAACGAGCCGGCCAAACTGGTATACTATCAAGTTATAAAGGGTCCGCGACCGGGTAAGAGCCCAAGCGTGGGGGGACGCGCAATGCCGTTAAGCTTCCGAGCCGCTGTTCTGCCGGGCGCCGGCGAGATATTGCGGGCTGCGAGGTTCGAAGCCGAATACAAACTCGTCGGCACGATTCTGGCTCGGATCGGCGCCGGCGGCCTGTACCACACCGACCTGGACGTGACCGGCGGCCACCTGGTCTATCCGATGCCGATTGTGCCGGGGCACGCGGCGGCCGGCACCATCGGGGGAGACTCGCCATGAAAACCTACGAAGGCGAACGGACCCTGCGCGGGGCGCAGGTAACGGTGGATGGCGCGCCGCTGCCGCCGCGCCTTGATCTGCAAAGCTTCAACAAGACCGGATTCGAATGGACCTATGCCGGCCCGGGCCCCAGGCAACTGGCGTTGGCACTGCTGGCGGATCATCTGGGGGATGACGTGAAGGCGCTATCGCTCAGCGAGGCGTTCATGCGGCATGTGGTCGCATATCTGGACAACGCGTGGTGCCTGACATCGGTCGATATCGACGAGGCGTTGGCGGAGATGATGTAGCATCGTGCCGGCCGTATCATTCCAGCGGTGTCAAGGCGCGCGACGCGCGGGCATCGGCCGCGCCGGAATGTGCTCCAGCCGTCTGTCATGCCCCAGTGCCAGCACGATCGTTGCGGAAATGATGGGCCCAAGCGCAATCGCCATTAAACCGAAGGTAAAGCTACCCCCGGTTGCGTCCTTGATCAGCCCGAACAGGTAGGGGCCGAAAAACCCGCCGAGATTGCCCAGCGCGTTGATCAGCGCGATCCCTCCTGCCGCGGCGGTGCCGGATAGCATTGCGGTGGGTAAGGTCCAGAATGTCGGGCCAGTCGATGCCTGCCCCATGGCAGTGACCACCAGCATAACCATGGTGAGCACCGGATCGGTCATCAGCGCCGTGGCGATCAGTCCCGCCGCGCTGACGGAATAAGCGATGGCGACATGACGCGGCCGCTCCCCCGACTTGTCGGAGTGGCGGCCCCACCACACCATTGCGGTCGCTGCGAACACGTACGGAATAGCATTGATCACGCCGGTCAGGCCGAAACCCTGCGACAGGCGATTCACGATCTGCGGCTGGAACAGCACAAGACCGTAGCCGGAGAAATTGCCGCCGAAGTAAACCAGGCTGAGCAACAGCACGCGCTTATCGGTCAGGGCTTGCTTCAGACTATAGTGTCGCACGGCCTCACGCTGGGATCGTTCGGCGTTCAGCCGCGTCGTCAGCCAGTCGCGCTGTTCGGTTGTCAGCCAGTGTGCCTCGGACGGCCAGTCGGTCATGTAGACCCAGAACGCCACGCCGAGCAGCACCGCGGGCGCGGCTTCCAGGATGAACAGCCATTGCCATCCGGCGATTCCCAGCCATCCGTCGAGATTGAGCAGGACGCCGGATACCAGGGAGCCCAGGATGTTGGACAGCGGGATCGCCGCCATGAATACGCCGACAATACGGGACCGGTAGTAGGACGGAAACCACCAGGTCAGGTAGAGGATGATGCCGGGAAAGAAGCCGGCCTCGGCGACGCCGAGCAGGAATCGTACCGAATAAAACGATATTGGACCAGATATGAAAGCGGTGCAGGCGGAGATGATGCCCCAGGTAACCAGAATCCGAGCGATCCAGCGTCGCGCGCCGACCTTGCTGAGCAGGACGTTGCTGGGGACTTCGAAGATGAAGTACCCCAGGAAGAATATGCCGCCACCAAAACCATAAACCGCCGATGTGAATCCCAATGCCTTGTTCATGGTCAGGGACGCGAAGCCGACGTTTACCCGGTCGAGATAAGCAACGAAATAGCACGCCATCAGCAGGGGCAGCAACCTGCGGGTGACGCGAGCGATCGTCTCGCGCTCCAGCCTGGTGATCTCGTGCGTCAGCCCGGCACCCGATGGTGTCGCCTCCATGGTCGTAGTCCCCCATCTTTTGCCGGGAATTTTGCTTCCCTGACGATTAGGTGGGCAATGCTAGCAGATTGACCGGGAAGTGCGAGAGGGACGGGATCATCGGGTCACGTAAGTAAAGATCCGGGACGATCCGTCGGGCTGCTTTTCACGGTAAACGCCTTGGATCTCGGCCTCGAAACCGGGAAACAGGTTGGCCCCGTGCTCGAATACCTTCAGGTAGTCGATCATCGGCTGCGCCCGTTCGTCCAGTCGTTCGCCGGGGACGATTGTGGTGATCCCGGGCGGGTAGACCACCCAGAGCGTGGTCGCGATCCGGCCGGCGAGTTCGTCGATCGGCAGGTAATCGACGTCGTTTTTGACCAGGCGTCGAACCGCCTCGTGCGGCCGCATGGCCAGTTCGGGAAAATGTTGCGGACGAAACTGCCGGCGTGGCAGGCCGCTGGTGTCCTGGTCGCGATAGAACGCGTGCATCTGCCGGCAGAGGTCGCGCAGCCGCATTCCGCCATATCGCGACGGTCGCTTGCTGACAAATTCGGGGATCACGTCCTCCAGCGGCGCGTTGTCGTCGTGCAGTCGCTTGAAGAATACCAGCGCGCTGAGCAGGGTTCCCGCCTTGCTGGTGCGCAAAGCAGGAACTTGAAGTGGCGGGCGTATTCCACGGCGGCGGCTCCGGTTCAGGTGGCCCATGGCTCCTGCCACCGGAACCGGTGCGGGCGTAACGCCGGCAATGCCGCCTGTGCCTACTTCTTCACCAGCGGGCAGCGCGATTCGGACAGTGGCTGAAAAGCCTCGTCGCCGGGAATGGTGGCGATGCGCTTGTACAGGTCCCACGGCCCCTTCGATTCTGCCGGCGTCTTTACCTGGAACAAATACATGTCGTGCACCATCAGCCCATCGGCGCGGATATGACCGTTATGGGCGAACAAATCGTTGACCGGCATTTCCCGCATTTTTTCCATTACCGGGCCGCTGTCAGTTGTGCCGGCTGCCTGCACCGCCTGCAGATAATGCAGCGTTGACGAATACACCCCGGTCTGCAGCATGTTCGGCATCTTCTTCAACTTGTCATAGAACCGTTTCGAAAACGCCCGGGATTGATCATCGGTGTCCCAGTAGAACGCGTCGGCCAGCACCATGCCCTGCGTCGCCTCCAGGCCGATGCCGTGAATGTCGTTGATATTCGCGGCCAGGCTGGCCAGCTTGGTGCCGTTACGCGTGATACCGAACTCGGCCGCCTGCTTGATGGTATTGATCAGATCGGCGCCGGCATTCGCCAGGCCGATCACCTGTGCCTTGGATTGCTGCGCCTGCAACAGGAACGACGAAAAGTCGGAGGTATTGATCGGCGCTTTCGCATCGCCCAACACTTCCCCGCCATCGGCCTTGACCAATGCCGCACTGTCGCTTTCCAACTGGTTGCCGAAGGTATAGTCGGCGGTCAGGTAATACCAGTTCTTGCCGCCCTGGGCGACCACGGCCTTGGTCACCGCGCGGGCTGTTGCATACGTATCGTAGGTGTAGTGCACCGCGGTCGCGATGCAGGATTCGTTGGTGATCGAGGCCGCGCCGGGTCCGTTCAGCAGGACGATCTTGTGACGCAGATTGGCAACGTTCATCACGGCCAGTGCCGGCGAGGACGCCGCCACGTCCAGCAGCGCCACGACGTGTTCGGTATCGAACCATTGCGTCGCGATACCGGCGGCGATATCGGCCTTGGTCTGGTGGTCGGCGACCATGACCTCGATCGGTCGTCCCAGCACTTTGCCGCCGAAATCAGCCACCGCCATGCGCGCCGCGAGCTCACTGCCGGGGCCGGTCACGTCCGCATACAGACTGCCCATATCGAGGATCAGACCCAGCTTGATGGGTTCAGCGGATGTGGGGGCGGGCTGGGCGACGGCGGCGGTCAGTCCGGCGAAAAACGCGCCGGCGGCAAAGGTGAGACTCAGGGGTTTCATCAGCGTTTCCTCTTACGCGCCATGGTGGCGTCATGTTTGTTCCTGGCAGGCCTGTATCCATGGACAGTGATACCGGTGCAAGAGGCGATACCGGCGCAAGAGGCGGTACCGGTGCAAGAGGCGGGGGCGATGCCGCCCCGTGATGGCGCCGTGGCGGAACCGTTACGGTCGTCTTCTGGACAGCCGCGCTGATCCCGCAACGAAAAAATCACGACCGGGCCAGTTGGATTTGCGTGCGCTGCAAGCACGGCCGATGTGCCGCCGGGCAACGGCGGATGAAACACCCGGGCGGGCCCGACATCGCGACACTTGAAATATACCATTAATATGTTAGTTTTCGTCTAACGATAGCAAGTCCAACGAAAGCAGGAGAGGCGACCCATGATGTCCCCCCGCCAGGCCGAATTCCGAGCGGCTTATCGCGCGCAGATCGCCCCAGCCTATCACGGCTTGATCCACGTCGGCCTGATCTACCTGATCGGCGGCTCCGCGCTTTGGTACGCCGCCCAGCACATCCACGCGGCCACCGCGGCGGAAATCGCGGTGATCCCCGCGGTCGTGGTTCTTGCCAACATCTTCGAATGGTTCCTGCATGCCCAGGTCATGCACCGTCCGCGTCCCGGCCTCCTGGGAATCTACAACCGCCACACGCTGGCGCATCACCAGTTCTTTACCCAGGAAGCGCCGTACCACGACACCACCAAGGACTATCGCATCGTCTTCTTCCCACCCTATGCCCGGATCGCCTTCCTCGTCATGGCATCAGCCGGCGGCGCTGTCCTCGGGCAACTCTGGTCCGCCAATGCCGGCTGGTTCGTCGTGTGCACGGCAGCGGGCATGTACATGAACTATGAGTTCTTCCATTGGTGCTGCCACGTCCCGGATGATCGGATCCTCCGCCATCTGCCGTTCGTCAACACCATCCGGCGGCATCACATCGCCCACCACAACACCGCGATCATGATGAACCGCAACATGAACCTGACGTATCCGTTCGCCGACTGGCTGTTCGGCACCAGCGACCTGAACCGCGGCCTGCTGGGTCACTTGTTCAACGGATACGATACGCGTTTCGTCAGGCAGGACCTGCCGAAGCTTCGCGCCAGCCGAACCCGTCCGGTCGCCGCGGAATAGACCCATGGCCATCACCATCCGCGACCGCGCCCCGCGCAAGCGCAACATCGCCTCCCTGGTCGGGGGCTATGTCATCGCCGTCGGCTGCTTCGTGCTGTGGATCCTGTGCGCCAGCCAACT
This sequence comes from Rhodopila sp., assembly GCA_036263955.1. Classification (GTDB taxonomy): domain Bacteria; phylum Pseudomonadota; class Alphaproteobacteria; order Acetobacterales; family Acetobacteraceae; genus Rhodopila. The sequence goes on along the minus strand of DATARX010000176.1, from coordinate 13,473 downwards.
GACCCAATGGCCACCCAGCCTGCCGACCATCGCCGCCGGGCTTTTGGTGGCGGTCGCGGTCGGCGTGTGGATCCGGCTCGCCGATCTGTAGATGGACGCGCTGCCGACCCATGACGAGGTCCTCCCCGTCGAGACGTTGACCGACAAAGCGTATCGCGCGCTCGAGGAGGAGATCGTCACCCTGCGTATCCCACCCGGTTCGGTGGTATCCGAGGCGATCCTCAGCCGCCGTCTGGGTGTCGGTCGCACGCCGGTGCGCGAGGCGCTGCAGCGCCTGGCCCGCGAATGGCTGGTCGTCATTCTCCCCCGGCGCGGGATCGTGGTGTCCGAAATCGACCCGGTCCGCCAGTTGCGGCTGCTGGAAGCGCGGCGGGAGGTCGAGCGGTTTTTGGCGCGCTCCGCCGCCAAACGCGCGACGTCTGCCCAGCGCACGCAGTTCCGGGCGATCGCCGCGGGCATGGACAATGCGGCGGGGCACGAAGACGACATCGCGTTCATGCGCCTGGACCGGGAATTCAACCTGCTGGTGCTGGACGCCGCCGGCAATGAGTTCGCTGCCGCGGCCATGAGCCTGATGAACGGCCTGTCCCGCCGCTTTTGGTACATGCACTACAAGCAAGCCGCCGACCTGCCGCTCGCTGCCCGGCTGCACGCCGCGATCGCCCGCGCCATCGGCGACGGCGACGAAGCCGCGGCCGGGCACGGTTCCGACGCGCTGGTGGACTACATCCAGGCCTTCGCGCGAGCGACGATCGGGTAGGAACCTGTCATTACTGCGCCGGCACCGCTACGGCGGTGCGGCCCCGCGCGATCCGCAACACCAGCAAGGCCGCCATCAGGCAGGCAATCCCGCTCGCCAGAAATGCGGGAACGTAGCTGCCGGTCAGGTACCGCGTCTCACCGGCCCCCAAGGCCGCCAGCGCGCCGCCGATCTGGTGCCCGGCCACGATCCACGACACGATCACCGGCGCATCCTTCTTGCCGAACACCTCGTTTGTCAGCGTCACGGTCGGGGGCACCGTCGCCACCCAGTCCAGGCCGTAGAACGCTGCGAAAATCGCCAGGCTAACGACGTCGAAGTTGGTGAACGGCAGCACCACCAACGACAGGCCGCGCAGGCCGTAATACCAGAACAACAAAACCCGCGAGTCGTAACGATCGGTCAGCCAGCCCGACAGCGTCGTGCCGACCAGGTCGAATACCCCCATCGCCGCCAGCAGGCTCGCGGCACTGACCTCGGGGATGCCGTGATCCATGCAGAACGGGATCAGATGCGTCGCGACCAGCCCGTTGGTGGAAAACCCGCAAACCGCGAAGCTGATGAACAGCAGCCAGAAATCCACCGACTTGGCGCCACGCGCCAGCCCGGCGAGCGCGATCACGAACGGATTGCCGGATCGCGGCGGCAGTTCCCCCACCTCGCTCGATCCGAACGGCCCAAGCCCGATCGCCGCGGGGCTTTCCGGCAGCATCAGCATCACCACCGGCATCAGCGCCAGGATCACCCCTGCCACCACCAGCGGCACGATGTGCCAGGTGTGCGACACCACCAGGCTCGCCAGCAACGGCAGGAACACCAACTGGCCGGAGGCATTGCTCGCGGTCAGCAATCCGACCACCAGCCCGCGGCGATGCACGAACCAGCGGTTGGCGATTGCCGTTGCCAATCCGACCATGCCCGCGCCGGAACCAAGCCCGACCAGCACGCCCCAGGTCAGGTACAACTGCCAGATCTCGCTGACGAACGCGCTGCTACCCGAACCCAGCACCAGCAGGATCATCGAGCACAGCACCGTGCGCTTCAACCCGATCACCTGGATCAGGCCCGCGGCGAACGGCCCGACCAGCCCGAACAGCAGGATGTTCAGCGACACCGCGCCGGAAATCACCGCCGCATTCCAGCCGAACGCCTGCTGCAACGGAACAATCAACACGCCCGGGGTGGCCCGCACGCCAACGGACGCGAGGATGACCACGAACATCACAGCGACGACCACCCACGCATAATGCAGGCGCCCCGCGACCAGGCGGGCGATCATATTCGGTCCCATGCCGAAACTCCTGAACTCTTGCATTCAGCATGACGATCGTCATAATGAAGTCAAGTCCTATTACGGAAGCATGAACAGGCGGTAATGTCACCGATGGCCGAAGCAACGCACCGCAGGGCGGAAACCCGCCAGCGTATCCTGACCGCCGCCGGACATCTGTTCCGGAAGCACGGGGTCGATGGCGTGGGCGTGGATGCGGTGATGAAGGAGGCCGGCCTGACGCATGGCGGCTTTTACCTCCACTTCCCATCCAAGGAGGCCTTGGCCGCCGAAGTCTCCCAGTCCCTGCTGGAGAACGCCGCGAGCAAATGGCTGGAAATCAGCCGCACGGTTGACCGCGAAGCCGCGCTGGAACGTATCGTCCGTTACTATCTTGATCCTGATCGCGTCGCCTCGGCCCATTGCTGTCCGCTCACGACGCTTGGTCCCGATGTCGCTCGGCGCTCCACATCGCGGGAAGCGATCGGCGGTGCCTTGCGCGGCATGCTCGATGCGCTGGCAAGCTGTCTGCCCGGGCGGAAGCGTCAGCTTGCGTTGGCATCCCTGTCCACCATGGTGGGCGCCGTCGTGCTGGCCCGCCTGGCCGACGATCCGGACCTCTCCCAGTCCTTCCTGCAGGCGGCGGCCGACAGTATCCTGCCGGTCAATCGTTCGGCATCGGCCGCGGAACGCCCTCCGGTCTGACTGGTGCTGCAAAGATTCGTGCCAATCTCTACCCGAACGTCTTCGGGAACAGCTTCATGCGCGCTTTCATCGCAGTCCTGGTTCTGGCCGGTTGTCTTGGCGGTTGCGCGACTTTGCCGTCGACGGAGAACACGCCGTATCTGCCGCCGGGCGTGTTTGGCACGTATTTGGACAACGATACCGGCGCGATCAATTACGCGGCATGGGCGTTCGCCTCGCCTGCCAATACCCGATCCAATCCTGCCGGCGCCGCCAGGGCGATCGTCGCGCTGGAGTATTTGCCCGGTGAATTGTCCGAAAACCCCCGCTGGATCGGCCTCGACTCGCTTATTGCCGGGCATATGAACCAGGCACGGGAGGATCTCCGCGGCACGGTGGGCATCCGTCCCGATGCGCCGCCGCAGGTCGTGGTGAACACCCTGCTGGCCCTGTCGTGGAATTTGCAGACCGGGAACCAGCCGGCGGCGATGGAGGTGCTGACGTCGCCGGTGTTCACCCGGCCGCCGGCGCAAACGCTGCAGATCCTGTCAAATCTGCCCTACGAGCGAGAAGCCAATCTCGCGACCTCAAGAGCCGCGAACCAGAATCTTTCAATCGCCCAAGGCCTGCACTGACAGGCTAGAGCCTTTTCCGTTCGCATTGGCTCGCCGAATCGGCTCTAGCACATTGTTTTAGCGAGCATCTTTACCCGCTCAGGTATGCAATCTGAGCGGGATCTGCGGTAAGCATCGCCCGACCGGGGAAAGGGGTCAGGTTCGGGGCTCCGTCGCCAACCCGCGGCAGATCCAGGCGCCAGCCAGCGCCGCCACCGCGATCATGCCCAGCACCGCCGGCAATCCGCCAAACCCGAAGACGATCGCGCCGCATGCGACACCCACGCTGCCACCCAGGAAGGTGCAGGCGTTGATGATCCCCGAACCCTGCCCAGCCTGTTCGGCCGGCAGCGCGGCCAGCGCCATGCGCGGCGCGGTCGCATACGGCAGTGCCAGACCCGCCCCCATCGCAAACAGGCCAACGCCCAGCGGAATCAGCGCCCTGGCCGCGGCGCAGGCGGCCAGGCCGGCGCTGGCAACCACGATCACCGCCATTGCCGCCGTCAGCACCGTCCGCGGGCCGGCGCGCCGGATCAGGACCGGTCCCAGAAACGCGAACAGCAGCAGCCCGGCACTCAGCGGCAGCAAGAACAAACCGGCTTTGACCGCCGAGAATCCGAACCCTTTCGGATTTTGTGCGTCCAGGTTGAAGTAAAGCAGCAGCGCCAGGATACTGAACATTGCGATGGAGCCGACCGCCAGCGCCCGCCAAAACGGCGGCCGGCTTAGCATCCGCCAATCAAGCACAGGCGCCTGCTCGTGAGGCTCTGTCCGCCAAAGCAACAGAAATGCGCCGCAGGCGATCAGGGCGCGGATCAGCAATCGGGCAGGGGCCTCGCGAGCGGACGGAATTGCCTGCAGCGTCGCAACCAGGGATGTCATGACCACCGCGACGAGGACAAAGCCGGCCCAATCCAGTCGGCCAAGTCGCGCTGTCTGAAGCGCCGGTTCGGCGTCGCGCCTCGCCAGGAAAATGCCCGCCGCGGCCAGCATCGCCACCGCGGTGCACCAGAAGATCGTGCGCCAGCCCAGGTAATGCGTCAGCGTGCCACCCATCAGCGGGCCAATGCTGAAGCCAAGCATGAGAAATCCGGCCCACGCGCCGATCTTCGCTGCCCGGTTGGTGGTTGCCGTGCCGATCGCCGCCAGCGTGCCCGGCACGGCCAGCGCCGCGCCCAGGCCCTGGAAAGCGCGTCCAAACAACAGCGTCGCGGGTGTGAGCGCGACCGCGTTGAGGATCGAGGCGGCGGCGAACAGCAGCAGACCGAGCTGCGCGATACGATGGGCGCCCACCAGGTCCGAAAGCCGCCCGCCGGGAATGATGCACGCTGCCGAAACGACCAGGTAGGCGTTGATCGCCCATTCCAGGTCCCCGCTGTTCAACGCCAGGTCGCGCCGCATGGTCGGCAGCGCGGCCATGATTGCCGTGCCGTTCGCGCCAAGCGCGAGCATGCCGAGGCACGCCGCGCATAGCAGGGCATCCACCCGCCCGATCATGTCAGCGTCGAACGGAAGAACGCCCCCACCGCGGCCAGCGCCCGGCGCCCGGCGGCCACTTGCTGGTAGAACAGGTGCCAAGCGTGAATCATGTCCGGCCAGACCTCCAGCGTGATCCGGACATTCGCCGCCCCCGCTATCCCGGCCAGCCGGATCGAATCATCCAGCAAGGTTTCGGCCGATCCGACCTGGACCAGCATGGGCGGCAATCCGCGCAGATCCGCACGGATCGGCGAGACCAGCGGAGTGCGCGGATCGGTTCCGGCCAGATAGGACGCAGCGAGTTCCTGCAGATAGGATTTCTGGACCAGCGGGTCGACGGCCGCCTTGGTGGTCATGGTGGCGCCGCTCATTTCCAGATCGACCCACGGCGAACTGCACCAGAGACAAGCCGGCAGCGGAAGACCCGCGTCACGCAGGGAGATTGCGGTTGCCAGTGCCAGGCCGCCGCCGGCGCTTTCCCCGGCCAACCCGATTTGTCCCGGTGCGTAGCCCGACGCCAACAGGAACTTATAGGCGGTCAGCGCGTCGTCCAGCGCCGCCGGAAACGGATGTTCGGGCGCCAGCCTGTAGCCGACCGCGAAGGTCCGCGCGCCCGCCTGCCGCCCGGCCTCGGCGATCATATGCCGGTGGCTGGCGATCGACCCCGAGATGTAGCCGCCCCCATGCAGGAACATGATGACGCGCGTCGGGTCGGCGCCCGGCACCGTCGTCCATTCGGCCGCCACGCCATTCGCATCGACCGCCTGCACCTTTGCGTCCGGCGCCACCTTATAGCGGGCGCCCAGCGCGTCCAGGCGTTGGCGGCGCTCCTGCAGTTCGGCCGGGCGCGGCTGTGAGTGCAGGATGTCGCGAATGATGTCGATTTCAGGATCAGCCACAGGAGGCCCCCGTCGTTCAAGGCTGCCGTTACACGGCCGTTTACTTTGCGCCGCCGATCCTGGCCGCATCAGGCGGTCGATTGACTGTGCCTGATCCGGTTCCTTTGAGCAGTCACGACCGCGTGCGGCGGGTTGGGGATGCCGCCTGCAATGGATGCCCGCCCGGCGACCGTCTATAAACGGCGCTCCGCCATCGCTGACCCAGCGCAAAGCCAACCCCATCGGGGCAATACAAGAGGAAACGACCAATGCCAGCACGGACCGGCGCTCAATTTCTCCACGGCCTGCGCGATCGGCGGGAAGTCTGGCTCGGTGGCCAGCGTGTGAAGGACCCGATGGAACATCCGGCGCTGCGCGGCGCTGCCGAATCGATCGCCGCGGTCTATGACCTGCACTACGAACACCCCGACGACTGCCTGGTGCCGGACCCGGAAACCGGGGAAACCATCGCCGTCAGCCATATGATTCCGCATTCCAAGGAAGACTTGTTGCACCGCCACAGAGCGCTGCGCCGCGTCGCGGAGTATTCGGTTGGGTTGATGGGCCGCACCCCGGACTACATGAATGTCACCTACGCGGGCTTCGCCGGTCGCAGCGACGAGTGGGGCGCCAACGGTAACGAAGAGGGCGCCGCCAACCTTGTCGCCTTCCAGAAGGAACTGGCGCGTAAAGACCTGAGTCTGACCCACACCCTGATTCATGCCACGACGGATAAGTCGAAGGGTCACGTCCCCACCGGTTTCGACGAAACCCAGTTGCACACAGTAGAAAAAACCGAGCACGGCATTCTGGTGCGCGGCGCTCGGGTGTTGGCGACCCTGGCGCCATTTTCCGATGAAATCGCGGTCTATCCCAGCCAACCGATGCCCGACGCCAGCCGCCGCCACGCGCTGTCGTTCTGCATCCCGGTGGACACGCCGGGCCTGAAATTCATCTGCCGCGACAGTGTCTCGCTGCCGGACAACCGGTTCGACCACCCGCTGTCCGGCCGCTTCGACGAACAGGACGCGTTCGTCATCTTCGACAACGTGGAGGTGCCGCGACACCGCGTCTTCATCGACGGCAACCTACATGTCTACAACACCGTCATGTCGGCAAGCTGGCGCGCCAATGCCATGCACCAGACCATGATCCGCGCCTGGACCAAGCTGGAATTCGCCTGGGGCATCGCCTGCCGCATGGCGGACGCCATCGGCGCCGCAGACCCTTCGACCTTGCAAATGCTGGGTGAGATCTGGGGATATGCGGAGTTGACCCGTGCGGCGGTGCGGGCGGGCGAGGAGGGCGCATATCACCATGGTAACGGCGCCTGGTTTCTCGACGGAAGGCCAATGGATGCTCTGCGGATGTCCTTGCCGTACTGGTTCCCGCGGGTGAATGAGATCATTCGGCTGATCGGTTCGCACAACGTGCTGGCGACGCCCGCGGCCGAGGCGTTCGCAGACCCTGATCTGCGCCCCCTGATCGACAAATACCTGCGTGGGGCCGGCGATACCACCGCGCTCGACCGCGCTCGCATCTTCCGTCTCGGCTGGGATTTCGCCGGCAGCGCCCTGGCCAGCCGTAATGAGCAATACGAGCGGTTCTACCTCACCTCCGGCGCCCGGAACCGCCAGAACGTCCAGATGCGGGCGGACCGTACCGAAGCCGACCGCCTGGTTGACCGCTTCCTGCAGGAGAAGATGTGAACCGCTTTGCCTTCCTATCCGAGCAAACCGACCGACGCCGCGTGCCGGTTGCACTGCTCAGTGGTTTCCTCGGCAGCGGCAAGACCACACTGGTCAATGCCCTGCTGACGGACAGTCGCATGGCCGGCACGGCCGTCGCCGTCAACGAATTCGGCGAAATACCGCTCGACCGCGACCTGATCGACCATGGCGCCGACAAGACCGTGGTGATGGCCAATGGTTGCCTGTGCTGCAATCTGGCCGGCGATATGGAAGACGCGGTCATGCGCCTGTTCAGTCGGCGCGAGGGTGGTCAGGTCCCGCGGTTCGACCGCCTGCTGATCGAACCCTCCGGCCTGGCGGACCCCGCGCCGATCGTCCAGGCCATCCTCCGCAACCCGGTGATGTCGCGCGTGTTCCGCCTGGACTGCATCGTCACCACCGTGGACGCGCTGTTCGCCGCCAGCCAGTTGGCGCGGCATCCGGAGACCCGCAAGCAAGTCGCGCTGGCCGATCGCCTGGTGCTGACGAAGCCCGACCTCGTCCCCGCCGAGGCCATCGATCGGCTCCGGGCCGATCTGCGCGATCACAACCCGGCCGCGCCGATCCTGGTCGCGTCGCATGGCGCGATCGACGCTGCCTCGCTGTTTCCGGCCGTCTTTTTCGACCCGGCGTCGGCGGCTGCGGCGCCATCCCGATCCGGCCTGTTCGGCGAACGTGTCGACCCCGATCACGCCGCCCGCCACCAATCGGTGTCATTGGTCGCCGGCGGCAAGCTGCACTGGCGCCGCTTCGACGAATGGCTCCGCGGTATCCGGCTGACCCACGCGGACCAGCTGTTGCGGGTCAAGGCCATGCTGGCGATCGATGGTGTCGATGGCCCGGTGGTCGTCCAGGGCGTGCACCACGTCATGGACGCGCCGGTCGAGCTCGAAGCGTGGCCGGCCGGCGAACGCCTGTCCCGACTTGTTCTGATCGGCGATCATGCCACTATCGCTGCCGCGCGAGAAAGCTGGGCGGAGGCACTGCCCGGAATGGCCGCCACTAACCAGGAGGAATCGCCATGCGCGCCATAGACGTGCACGTCCATCCAATGAACCAGGCCTATGTCGAGGCCAGCATGCCGTTCATGCCGGCGGCCCAGCGCATGTTCAAAGGCAAGTTCGAAGCGCGCCCGGACAGCCAGATCGCGGACGATTTCCGCCGCGACGACGCCCTGGCCATCCCCATTGCCTGGGACGCCGAACACGGCGCCGCCGGCGGGGTCTATGCCAATGAAGCCCTCGCCGCGCTGACCCGCGACTACCCGGACGTGTTCCTGCCTGGCTGGGCGATGGTCGACCCCTGGCGCGGCCGCAAGGGCCTGGAGGAGATCGAACACGCGATCAAGGACCTCGGCCTGATGGGTGTGAAGTATCAACCGCCGGTGCAGGGCTTCTCCCCCAACGACAAGCAATTCTACCCGATCTGGGAGCTGCTGCAGTCGCTCGGTGCGCCGGTGCTGATCCACTGCGGCACCACCGCGATCGGCGCCGGCGAACCCGGCGGTCTTGGCTTCAAGCTGGGTCACGCCCGGCCGATCCCCAATATCGACGACGTCGCCGCCGATTTTCCCCGCCTGACTATTGTCGCCGCGCATCCCGGCTGGCCCTGGACCGAGGAACTGATCGCCGTCGCCATCCACAAGGCCAACGTGTCGATCGACATTTCAGGCTGGGGGCCAAAATACGTTCCCGCCGCGCTGAAGCACGACATGCAGCGCCGGCTGCAGGACAAGGTTCTGTTCGGGTCGGACTATCCGGGCTGGAGCCCCGGCCAGTGCTGCGACGAATGGGAGATGGAGGGCTTTCGGCCCGGCATCGTTGAAAAACTGTTCACCCAGAACGCAACCCGCATCCTGAACCTCGAGAGCGCCTTGGCGCGTGCCACCGCGGCCCGGAGCTGAATGACCATGCGCACCCAGATCGGCATCATCGGTGCCGGACCCGCCGGCCTCTTCCTCGCGCATCTGCTGCACCGCATCGGGATCGACGCCATCATCCTGGAATCGCGCAGCCGCCACGATGTCGAGGGCACCGTGCGTGCCGGCGTGCTGGAGCATTGGGTTGTCGAACTGATACAGGAACTCGGCCTGGGCGAGCGGATGTTGCGCGAGGGCCATTTCCACGACGGCATCACCCTGCAGTGGAGCCGCGAACGCCATCACGTCGATTTCGCGGGCCTGACCGGCGGCAAGCATGTCGTCGTCTATCCCCAGCACGAGGTGCTGAAAGACCTGGTCGCCGGGCGCCTTGCCCATGGCGGCGAGATCATCTTCGGCGTCGGAGAAACGACCATCCGCGACGTCGACACCGACCATCCGGCGATCACCTTTCGCCGCGACCGGACCGGCGTGTCGGAAACCCTGTACTGCGACTATGTCATCGGCGCCGACGGCTTCCACGGCCCCGGCCGCCAGGCAATCCCGGCCGCCCACCGCACCGAATACCAAAAGATCTATCCGTTCGGCTGGCTGGGGATCCTGACACGGGCGCCGCTGTCCTGGCATGAGCTGATCTACAGCAATCAGCAGGACGGCTTCGCCCTGCTCAGCACGCGCTCCCCCGACGTGCAGCGCATGTATATCCAGTGCGACCCCAGCGACGACATCGCCAACTGGTCCGACGCGCGCATCTGGGAGCAACTGCAGGCGCGCCTCGGCACCGATGACGGCTGGTCCTTGACGGAAGGCCCGATCTTCCAGAAGGGCATCATCCCGCTTCGTTCCTTCGTTTGTGAACCGATGCAATACGGCCGCCTGTTCATCGCCGGCGACGCCGCGCACATCGTACCGCCGACCGGCGCCAAGGGCCTTAACCTGGCGGTGGCCGACGTTCTGATGCTGTCGCGTGCGGTGGAAGCGAAATACCGGCACAACAACCAGGATCTACTAGACGGCTACAGCGCGGCCTGCCTGCGCCGTGTGTGGAAGGCCGAACGCTTCTCCTGGTATATGACCACGATGCTGCACCGTAATGAGCAGGAAACCGATTTCGAACGGCGCATCCATTTCGCCGATCTCGACCTCGTCCGCACGTCACAGGCCTCCGCCCGCTCCCTGGCGGAGAACTATGTCGGACTGCCGTTCGACTGATCTTAAGCTACCGCGCCCGGATCCTGTCCGCGAAGTCCAATACCGACCCGACATGCTCATTCCAGGTCGAGCATCGCCAGTTTGGCAGCCGAGCGAGTTGCGCATCCCGGCGTGGGGAGAGAGGGGCGGCATATTCCTGCACCGCCGCCTGCCAGGCGGGCGTGTCCAGCGGATCGAGGTATTCCGGCACGTCGCCCCCGGCCTCCCGCAGCGCCGGCAGGTCGCTGCAAAGCACCGGCGTCCCATGTGCCAACGCTTCCGCCACCGGCAGCCCGAAACCCTCGGCGAAGCTCGGCATCAACAGGGCCCGGGCGCCGCGCAGCAGGGACGCCAGCCGGGTGTCCGGCACGGTTCCGAGTTCTGTCACATGCCCGCGCAACACCGTGCAGCGTTCCAGCAGATCCAGCACGTTCTCATTTTCCCAGCCGCGTCCACCGACGATCACCAGCCGAGGCGGTCGGTCGCCGTACTGCGCGATCAGCCGGCGCCAAAGGTGCAACAACAGCAGATGGTTCTTGCGCGGTTCGATCGTGCCTACGCACAGAAAATACGGCCGCTCGCCGGCTTCGGCCTCGGTTCCGCCGGCCGGTGACGGAATACCCAGCGGCGCGACGTGGACGGGCTGGCGCGCCGGCAGAAATGGGGTGAGCGCCGCCCGCGTCGCGGCCGAATTGACTACGATGCCGTCTGCCAATGCCGCCACCGTCGCCATCCGCGCGCGGTGCCGGTCGGCCTCGCCGGGGCGGCCATATTCGGGGAACTCAAGCGGGATCAGGTCATGCACCAGCGGCACGAACGCTGCGCGCGACCGTCGCAGCGCCTCGGCAAGGGCGGCCTGCCGGTGCAAATGGCGATGCGACACCAGCAGATAAATCGCCGAAGGATCGGCCGGCGCTCGAGGTCCGGCCGCCGCCCTGGCCAGTAGCCGCATCGCCGCGCCGCGACATTGTCCGGGGCGCCCATCCCGCCACGCACGCCGGATGCCGCTGATCAGCGATCGTGTCGCTACGGCGGGAAGCACCGAAAGCCGGCCGGGCCAGCGACCCATCATCACGAACCGGGTTCGATCCGGCGCCAGCGCCAACAGGGTTTCCGCATAGGCCAGTTCGACCCGGTCGATCCCGGTCAGCGAACCGATGCACGCCCGCTCCGCCAGCCGGGCGACATCCAGCCAGATCGGCCGGCCACCGGTCACGCCCGGGCCGTCGCGGACATCGCCGCGTCTTCGAGGAGATTGTCGATCCGACTAGCCGCGTCGCATGCCGCTTCGATCCGTGGGACCGCCCCGGCCACCGCCCGAGCCACGCCGTCCGGGGTGAAGAAGTCGCCCACCAGCAGGCAGGCATGCGCGAGAACCCGTCTGAACGCCTCGAACGATCCGGCATCCGGTGGCGTGGGGTCGATCCAGAACGACTCCAGCGATCCCTGATGCGTCAGGGTCGGCAAGTCATATACGGACCGTCCGAGGGCGATCACCGGCACGCCGGAGGCCAATGCGAAGGTGGCGCTGGTGCTGTTCACAGTGACGAGGCCCAGCGTCCGGTCCAACAGCGGCTGCAGGTCGCATTCCTCGATCAGCACCACCCGGTCGGCGATCCCCGCGTCGCGCGCGGCGGCCGCCGTTACGCGACGCCAATCGATGACGCCGTTATCCAGTGGATGTTCCTTGATTGCCAGCATCGCATCTTTCGCCGCGTGCCTGGCGAAGGAGGCGACCACCAGCCGGATCGCATGCATCATCCCGCCGATGTCGGAATGGCACAGGATCTGCGAATCGTTATCCATCTGGATCGGCAACAGGAAGAACCCGCCACGGGCCGCGAGCACCCGCCGCATCGCTGTCCGGCTGCGCCGTCGCGCAAACGGTGTGCGCAACGACCGTTTGATCCAGCCCAGCGCCTCATGCGGCAGCGACCAGCCGCGATGCGTTGTGTAACGGGGAAAGAACAGGCTCAGCGCGACGCAGGCCGCGCCGTATTTAATACAGTCCCGCGCGCGCGTGCGAACCGACGGCGGAACATGCGCCGCCGTTGGCTGTGGCGGCAACAGATCGGCCGCGGCATGATAGGCCCCAACCTCGCGCGGCAAACGCGAATGGCCATTGACCCCGCCGACTTCCAGCGTGATCCAGTTGGGCCGCAAATAGCCTTCCTCGAAGACATGGACAGAGATGCCGGATCGGTTCGCCTGTTCGATCGCCACCTTGTGCAGGGGGCGGCAATCGCCGTGCAGCACCATGTCGGTGGGGGCGAAATCGAATATCAGCCGTTGCAGGAACGCCGGCCATTCGCCCATCCGGCCGGTAAAATTGGTAAACGGCAGCGAGGTCCAGGCCAGCCGGTCCCCGCCATTGAAATTCACCCGCAAAACGCTGTGCCCCCGTGCCGCCAGGGCCTGGCCGAGCTGATGCATGAAAGCGCCCGGCACCCCTTGCAGGAACAGAAACCGGCGGTGGGGGAAGATCCGGACGACGGAACCCGGCGCGCGATCGCCAGGGGCTGAACCGGGCCAAGACGTGGATCGTCCGCTTAAACGATGCGGGTTCGATAGCTTCATCCCGACGTCATCAACCCAGAGCGACCGGGGACCGACGGTTAAATCCTCGAGGCTGGGGTAGGCGGCTTCGAACGAAGCAGCTTTCATAGGGGCATTCCAGGATATTTCGTCAAATACCGCCCGAGGTGGGCGCCAGCCCGCCTCCAGCCAGACGACGATATGCCGATCTGGTTAACAAAACGTTTGTATCGGGCCGGGTTCTGAACGCCCTTGTATGTTTTTTTTCTAGCCGTATTAACCAATCGTAAATATTTCCGCGTGTAGGAAGGTCGGGCAGTACATCGCCCCGTATGTCCATTCACTGAACAGCGCCGGTGTTGCCAGAGACAGGAGGTCTCCTTTGTTCGATGGAGTAACCCCGCCGCGATCCGGCCCGCTTCGCCTCGCCATCATCAGCACGTATGACGAAAT
>DATARX010000172.1:0-3811 GCA_036263955.1 Rhodopila sp. | reverse complement strand
AGTTTCGCCGCCGTTCGACGTCGGCTCCCTGACCGCGTTCAACGGAGCGTCGGTGCTGTTCGAAATCCTGTGCCTGCTCACCGAAGCCTGGGGAGTACGCCAGGCCCGGCGATAGGGCTCGGCGTCGCGATCGGATATTAGAAGGGCCAAGGTTGGCCGTTCGAGCAGGTGACCGTCGATCCCGGCGGGACAACGATGGTGGTCCTCCTGGGTGGCGGCGAGTCGTCGTGAAAGCTGATGCAGCCGCCAAGACCGAGCGGAATAAGGGCGACCAGTAACAATTTGCGCATGCGGTTAGTCCTTTCGGGACGATACCGCATTCAGGTGGTTCTTCGTGCTTGCTTCAGGAACAATACGAAGTCTCAAATAACTGTGCGATTCACGGCCGTTCCGATCATCGTGCGTTCATACCAAGCGCCGTTGATGCCCGCTCTGGAAGGCCATCTGCGCTTCGTCCGTCGGTGGGTGGATGGCCGCGACGCCAGAAGCAGGCGCCCGGCCATGACGGTAACCGCAAGATTTAAGGCCGACGGCCCTCGGCATCAGTCATTCGAACTCGGGCGCCCGCCGTGGCTCATCCATTCGGCGCTGGATATCGGGGGTCGGCAGGCCGTGCAAAACCTCGTTCGACTCGCTCCGCAGTGTTGTCGACTGGGCAATGGATGGCAGCGTCATGCTGCAGCCTGATTCGGTGCCTGTCGGCAACGCGGCAAAGGCCTGCCCGCCCAAACCCGTCGTGGCCGACGGCCGCGCGCCGAGGTCGGCGGGGGCGGGCATGGTCTGGCCGGTTTCCGCCGGCGACGCGCAATCACCCGACGGCGCCGCGGCGGCACCCAGGAAGATCAGCGGCAGGATCGCGAGCGTTCGCCAGGCCATCATCAGCGCCTCTCAGGTCGATCGGCCGCCGGCGGCGTCAGGCTCGCCAACAGGGCCGGAATGAAAACCAGGCTTGCCAGCAATGTGCAGCCCAGACTGATTAGCAGGAGTTTCCCCATGCTCGCCGTGCCCGGGTGAGCCGACAATGCCAGCGATCCGAATGCGGTGCCGGTGGTCAACGCCGAAAACAGGATTGCCCGCGCCGTTGCACTTCCCAGCGGGCGGTGCTGCCCGGCGCGCCAGTTCATCACGAAGTAGATATTGAATGAAACACCGACGCCAAGCAACAACGGCAACGCAATGATGTTGGCGAAATTCAGCGGCAGCGGCAGCAGCACGGCGATCAGCAGCGTCAGCAGCGCGGACATCAGCAGCGGCGCCATCACCAGCGCGGCGTCGAGCACGCGGCGGAGCAGACCCAGCAGGATCACCGCGATGGCGATGACAGCGTAGATCGCCGCCTGCCTGAACGCACCGACGATCGTATCGGCCGTCGCGACGATGGTGACCGCCGAGCCGCCCGCATTCGGGGCAACCGCGGTGACCTGCCGGACGAACGTTCTCAACCCGCTGGGCGACTGGGCTTCGGACTTGGGGTTCACCTGCACCCTGGCTCTGCCATCCGGCAAAACCCAGTCGCGCGCGAAGTCGGCCGGGATCGCGTTGAGGGTCACTGGCTCCGCGCCCAAAGCCTGCCGCAGATGATCCAGTTGCGTCGGCAAGAACCGGGTCAGGGCCGCGTTCGTGGCCATCAGAACGGCGTCGGAGGCGGTCTTCATGCGGCGCAGATCGGCCGCAACCAGCGTCAGCGGATGATCCTTCGGCAGTTTCGTCAACGCGGGGTCGATCTGGGCCAAAGCGGCGGAGGCAGCCATGCGGATATCGTTCGCGGTCACCGGCGCGGCGGACCCGTGCGGTGCCAGCGTCGGGGCAAGGATCGTGTTGGCATCGGCGATAACCGCCAGCTTCTGCTGCTGGTCAGCGGGCACGAAGCTGTTGATGCTGATGACCTGGGCGACGGTCGGCACGGTCTGCAATTTATCGCTGAGCGTCGCCGCTGCCTGGGCGTTCGGCGTCAGCACGTCGATCGTATAGGGATTGGTCAGGGGATTGTTGATCAGGTCGCGCAGCGTGCGCATGGCCTCGGTGTTGGGGTTCTTGGTGTCCAGCGGATCGGAGTCGAATTCCAGCCGGGGTGACAGCGCGACCGCGGCGATGGCCAGCACGCCGAAGCCGATCAGGATCGGTTGCCGCCGCCGCACGATGATGGGATCGAGCCTGGCGGCGAACGCGAAGCCAACCTCCCCCGCTTCGCCACGTGGGCGGAACACGGTGATCGCGGCGGGAAGGAAGGCCAGCGTGCAGATGAACGCCATGATCATGCCGGCGCCGGCGATCAGCCCAAGTTCCGCGACTCCGGAAAAGGCGGTTGGGACGAAGGCGAGGAAGCCGGCCGCGGTGGCCAGCGCGGCGATCAGGATCTGCACCCCGACCCGGCGCGCGGTTTCGGTCATCGCCGCGGCAGCGTCGCCGGTTTCGAAACGGAATTCCCGGTAGCGCACCGAAAACTGGATCGCGAAGTCGACCGCGATGCCGACGAACAGGACGCCGAACCCGACCGAAACGAGATTAAGCGTGCCGACCACGACGGCGGCGAACAGCACCGTCAGCATCAATCCCAGCACCAGCGTCATCAGGATCGGCACGATCAGCCGCCAGGAATGCACGGCCAGGAACAGCCACAACGTGATCAGCACCAGGCTGCCGATCAGGCCAGTGACGGCGCCTTGGGCGACGGTGGCGAACTCCTCGTCGGCCAGCGCCACCTGTCCGGTGATCCGAACGCGGGCGTCGCCGGACTGGACGAACGGCAGTTCGGCGATGACCTGCCGCATCGTCTCCGTCGCCGCGCCGCCCGGTTCCAGCGCGCCGAAGTTTTGCCGTGGCTGCACCAGCACGAAACGATAGGGGCCGGCCAGTTCGCTCAGCCCGCCACCCAGCAGGGTTTCCCACGATAGCGGCTTGGGATGACCATCCAGCGCGTCCGCCATCGCCTGATGGAAACCCCTGATTGGCGTAAAGTACGGGGACAGGTCTGCGTCGCCCTGTGTCACTCCCATGCCAAGCAGCGACAGGGCGGAAAACAGGCCGCGGGCCGATGGGTCGGCGACCAGTTGGCCCAGGAACGGTTGTGCATCGATCGTCTGATCCATCAGCGTCGACAACTGCTTTGGCTGCAGGAACAGCAGCCCTTCCTTTTGCAGAAACGGATTGGCGTCCGGGCGGCGGACGGTCAGGAAATGCGTCTTGTCGGCGGACAATCTGGCGGCGAGTTCGTTGGCGGTGGCGTCAGCTTCCTCGGGGATCCTGGCGTCCACGACGGCAACCAGCAGATCCCGGAATTGCGGGAAATCGCGACCCATCTCCATGGCCTGCTGCCGCCAGGGCAGCGTATCCTTGAATAGCAGGTCCGTGTCGGTGCTGACGCCCAGCCGGACAGAGGCGACCCAGCCGGACAACACTGCCAGCAACGCGCCGGCAAGCAGAACGGTCCACGAATGACGGCGGCTGAAATCGACCAAACGGACGAGCAAGCGGATCAGCATACGAGAAAAGTGCCTGATAACATTGGGGTGCCACGTGAAGATCAGTAGGGCGCACCGTGATAGTCGCTCCGTCCGGGTGGGTCCACCGCCATGACGTTCAAAACGTGGACCCGGCAAACTTGGACCCGGCCAATTTCCACCCGGCAAATTCCACCCGGCCAACTTCGACCCGGCCAACTTCGAACCCGGGGCGTGGCGTCCCAACCGCGGCTCAAGCGGCAGAAGGCAAAGCAAGCCCGGCGACAGCGGCAAAACTTAGGCTTGAGCCGGCGGCGGTGCGCCGCTATAGGCCCCCGCTTGCGCAGCCGGTCGGGATCGGCGGCGCCAGC
>DATARX010000150.1:0-4628 GCA_036263955.1 Rhodopila sp. | reverse complement strand
AGGCGAAGGAAGTCACCTTGTATCATATCGAACTGGATGCGCATGACGTCCTGTTCGCGAACGGCGCGCCGGCCGAAAGCTTCCGCGACGATGGCAACCGCTGGCTGTTCCACAACGCGCACGAAATCACGCAATCCGCATTGGAACAAAGTTGCCTGCCGGTGCTGACCGGCGGCGCGATTGTGGACGCGGCATGGCAACGCCTGCTGGACCGCGCGGGCGCCAGGCCCTCGCCGCCGACGACGGACGACCCGGACGTGCATTTGCTGATCGACGGCGTCCGCCTCGATGCGCACAGGCGGCTTGGCGCGATGCTGGTTTTCCACCTGCGCCACCGCCCCCGGAATCTGCGCATTGTTTCTCGCCATGCCGTCCCAGCGGAACTTGGGCTGTCCCGCGACCCGCGCCGGTTGGGCGTGGCGATCCGGCAGGTTGTGCTGACGCGCGGACCTCGGATGGCCATCGTGGACGCCTATGACGACCGCCTGACCCAGGGCTTCCACGATTACGAGCCAGACGAAGGCATCCGCTGGACCAGCGGCGACGCGACCCTGCCGCATGAGGCCTTTGCGGGCTTCGCCGAAAATACCATGCTGGAACTGCACCTGGGCGGTGCAACAACGTATCGATTGCTCCCCCAGGCGGCGGCCTAGCGAGGGCGTTTACCCGACCACGGGTCGTAAGATTGTTGGCGTTGGGAGGCCGCTGCTATTGGGGAACCCGTACCAAAGCCTGTCCGGCTGCAGCCGCCGCCAGTCGCGCCATTTCCAGCCTCACCAACGCTGGCGATCAGCGGCGCGTGCATGGAGCGGTTTTGCCTGGGTCGTCAAAGGTCGTCTCAAAGAAATCGAGAGCGTGGCCTGCGGCGGAATGGGCATCGGCACCGACGATGCAGTTCAGGTTCGGACACTCCACGCTTCCACGCCCATGTTCGCCATGGGTCCACTACCTGCCGCCGACAATTTCCGGGCACGAACGTCTGCCGTTTCGACGGCGGCCTCACGCAACGCTTCGGACTGTCGCACATCTACGTCCTGTGATCAGCCGTTTCGAGACATACGTTACGACACATATGCGCTCGCTTTGTTCCACTGGGAGCATGTATCCGGAGTGTCCAATTGGACACTGGACAGTCATAAGCACGGCCAGCGCGATCGCCCCGAGGATATCGAACAGCTGCGCAAGCTTTAGTCGAGCCACGCCGCTCTGACCGCGCCGAACCGGCGCTTGGCGCCGATCATCTCGCCCTTGGCGCGCACCGCGTCGCGAAAGCACCGGGCCGCGCGCCGCCGAGGGGTTGGAGCGGATGCAACAGTCCACCACACCGCAAGCCAGAAGGGCATCGAGAGGCCCGTCTGCACGCTCGACCGACCCGAAGGCGGCGCATCCTGATCCGGTTGCATTCAGGCCCGCGATACGGCAGCCAATGAGGGGGAGCACCCTGGATGAGGCGGAGGTCCGTCGGCTGTCCGTCCGGCTCAAGCCGTGACATGCTGCGACCATGACGATCGGCATTCTTGAGACGGGTCGACCCCCCGTGGCATTGCGCGCGCAATGGGGCACCTACGATGACATGATCCGCACCATGCTCGGCTGCGACCGCAAGTACCGCAGCTACGACGTGGAGGCAGGCGAACTTCCAGCCGAACCCACCGAGTGTGCGGCTTATGTGATCACCGGGTCCGAGGCGGGCGTTAACGACGATCTGCCTTGGATTCCGCCATTCCTCGACTTCCTGCGCAAGGTTCGGGGAAGGGCGAAGCTTGTTGGCATCTGCTTCGGCCATCAGGCAATGGCCAAGGCGTTCGGCGGCGAGGTCGCGAAGTCACCCAAGGGCTGGGCGGTCGGCATGCACCGCTACGAAATCGTCGAGCCGCCCCCTGGCATGCGCGAGCCATTGGCCTTTGCAATCCCGGCCTTCCACCAGGACCAGGTCGTGACGCTTCCGCCCGGCTCGCGGGTACTCGCCGCCAGCGCGTTCACGCCGTTCGCTTCGATCGGCTACGACGACAACACAGTGTCGGTGCAGGGCCACCCGGAGTTCAGCCCCGCCTTCTCGGCCGCGCTGATCGTGGCGCTGCGCGACGTTTATGGCCCGCTCGCTGGTCCGGCGCTGCTGTCCTTGTTGCAGCCGGAGGATGGCGGCCGGGCGGCCGATTGGCTGCGGCAATTCGTCGATGGAGGTGGCCTAGACGCACCCGGCTGACTTGGTTGCCCGGTTCAGGATTGGCTCGCTCCTCGCAACGACCGGCAGCCTGCCAAGGCCGCGGGCCGAAGGCACATCGCCGCGTAGAGGCGAGTTAATTCCGCGCGCAGACCACTCGCCACCTGAGCTGAACGTTGCAACGGAATCTCGAGGACAGCTTCGAGACCGCGAAAAACGGGTTCGGGCTCGACCATAAACCACCCGGTCTGATCCGCTCGTCGCTCCAGGACATTCCACGCACAGCACAGCGTCTCGCCTAAAGACGCATCGATGCCAAATCGATCCTCTCATATGGAGGGATATGGGTCGTGGTACGGCCCGAATATCTGAACAGACTTCCAGTTCGGATCAGCAGGATATCGCGAGGTCCCGGCCCGCTTTCCCCGATCGGCGGAACGCCTCGTTACCTTGCGAACATTACCGTCTTACATCTATATAACGGACCAAGAACGGGTCGATGGGGCACTGGACGTGCGGCAAAGCGCCCAATGCAGGACAGGCAACAAATGTAGACCGCCAGCACGAACGATGATGAACGGCGCGACGCCCGGGTGGGCAGCGACGCCACGCATCGCTGCCCACCCGGGCGCACTCGCGAGCACGGCAAAATGCAGCGCAGTCGTCGAGCTCATTCGGCAGGCTTCGCAGACACGACCGCCGCCATATCGTTTCCGGAGTTCCCATGTCGACCGTTTTCCTCTCGGGCTATTTCACCGGGTACACGCTACAGGCTCAATACGACACGCTTATCGTCGCCACAGGCGGCACGATCGGGGCCGGCGGCGTCGCGAGCGGCATCAGCAACAACTACACGGTGATCAACGGCGGCCGGATCGGCACGTCCGGCGGGAATACGGGTGTGCTGATTTACCGCGGCGGCACCGTCATCAACGATCTGGGTGCGTCGATCACCGGCGGAATCACCGGCGTCAACCTCGGTTCCGGGTATCAGAGTCGGGGCACGCACACCTCGTTCGGTTCGGTCGTCAACAACGGTTCGATCGCCGGCGGCACCGGCGACGGCATCTATTTGGGCGACAACCTGCTGCAAGGCGCCTTCGTCACCAACGGGGGCACCGGCAATACCGGCGCGCTGATCAGTGGCGCCAACGGCATCGACGATGTGGCCGGGGTCTTCGCCACCATCGATGCCGTGATCGACAATTTCGGCACCATCCAGGGCACCGGCGGCGTCGGCTTCGCCGGCATCAAAATGGACGATGGCACGCCGGGCACGATCGTCAACGGATCGTCGCTGGACACGGTGGCCCTGATCTCGGGTTACATCGGCGTCGACGGCACCACCGACAGCCCGACGGTCCTGCAGAACTTCGGCACGATCGAAAGCACCGGCAGCATCGCCGTGCTGCTGGATTCATCTGCCGACACGCTGATCGACGAGGCACACGCCGTCTTCATCGGCACGGTCGACGGCGCCGGCGGCACTCTGAAGCTCGCCGGAGATGGCGGCGCGGGCACGCTGACCGGCATCGGCACCAGCTTTACCGATTTCAGCAACGTCTCGATCAACAGCGACGCGACCTGGACACTGACCGGTGCCAACACAATCGCCAGCGGTGCAACGCTGACCAATGACGGCACGCTGACCGACGCAGGCACGATCAGCGGCGGGATCAGGCTGGGCGCCGCATCCGCACGGCTCAGCATCGCCGGCGGCGGCTATCTCAGCAACAACGGCACCGGCAGCGCGGTCTACAGCAGGTACGCGGTCAGCGTCGTCAACCAGGGTACGATCGAGGTGGAGGCGCCAGGCGCCAGCGTGCCGGGCTACTACGGGATCGAACTCGCAAACGGCGGCAGCATCGATAACGGCGGTACCATCACCGGCAACAACTTGGCCGGGCTGCGGGTCTTGGGCGGAGTATCGGTCACCAATTCCGGCCTGATCGCCAGTGGTCGGGCCGGCGTGTTCGCCGATTTCGGCGTCAGCATCGACAACATCGGCACGATTCACGGCCCGATCAACGGCGTGTTCGCCCGCAACGGTGCCGCGACCATCACCAACTCCGGCACGATCTACGGGAACAACGCGATCTGGGTGTTGAACGGCACCGGAACGATCACCAATTCGGGCACGCTGCAAGGTCTCTCCGATCGCGCCGTGTCACTGACTGCCGGCGGCACGGTCGCCAACCAGGCGGGCGGGCTGATCACCGCGCCCGACAACAATGTCGGCGTCTATCTTGGCGGTGCAAACTATACCGCGACGGCGTCCGGCGTCGTCACCAACGCCGGCACGATCACGGGCGGCACCGGCATCCTGTTCTACGCTGGTGATACGCTTAGCCAGACGGTGATCGACAGCGGCACGATCATCGGCAGCGGCGGCACCGCCATCGCGTTCAGCGCCGGCAACGACACGTTGCGCCTGCAACCATCCACCAGCGCCTTCATCCAGGGT
>DATARX010000123.1:0-3615 GCA_036263955.1 Rhodopila sp. | reverse complement strand
GGATGGAATTTTGCCGTACGGCGCCGGACCGAATTGCATCCCCGGCGCGAACCGCCTAAAAGGGGCGCAGGACGCGGGTGTAGTTCAATGGTAGAACGGCAGCTTCCCAAGCTGCACACGAGGGTTCGATTCCCTTCACCCGCTCCAAAGGCACTCTCACCTGCTCTATGGAATTCAATGACCTGAGCAATGCGCTCAAAAGCAGGCAGGCGAAGCACGGCCGAAACCCATCCCTTGCGGTATTGTCATGGCCGGGCGCCTGCTTCGGGCGTCCCAGCCATCCGCGCACGGACGGACGACGCGCGGATGGCCGCGACACGCATAGCGCGTGCCCGGCCATGACGGCGTTGCAAAGTCGGTATCAACGCCGCGTGGTATCAGAGATCGGCGACCCCGCCGCCTGACCCATCACCAAAGTAGCTGCAGGCATCGCCTTCGCTGTCACGATAGACGGTGATCCTGGCAAGACCCGGACAGCGGCCGACGAGACGGCGCCAGATCCACACCGACAGGTTCTCCATCGTCGCCGGGCCAAGGCCTGGGACCTCGTCGAGAAACCGGTGATCCAGGCCCTCACGCACATCGGCAAGAGCGCGCTCAAACAAGCCCAGATCGATGACCATGCCGGTTTGGGGATCCGCCGCCCCCCGAACCGTCACCTCGGCCCGATAGGAATGCCCGTGAATGCGCCGGCTGGGCTCCGCGTCGATCTGGCGCTGCAGCGTGTGCGCGGCCTCGAAGCGAAACTGCTTGCTGAGTTCAAACATCAAGGGATGCCGAGAAGCTTGTGCGTCTGCAAGCTGAGCCGCCATTGCGGATGCGCGAGGCAATAGGCCACGGCGGCGGCGGTATTCTTGTCGCGGTCGGGACCATCCATCGGTTGCAGCAGGCGGTTTTCGAAGTCCAGGCTTTCGAACAATACCGGCTCCGCGCCACGCTGCGGGAAAACCAGTTTCAGTTCGTTCCCCCGGGTCAAAACCAGCGCGGTTCCGGCCTTGGGGCTGACGCAGATCCAGTCCAGGCCGGCCGGGGCTTCGAGCGTGCCATTGGTCTCGACCGCCACCTCAAACCCCAATGCGTGCAATTCCTGGGTCAACGCCTCATCAACCTGGAGCAAGGGTTCACCGCCGGTCAGCACGACGAGTTGCGCCTCGGTCGGCGAACCGCGCCACGCACGGGCGACCGCTTGCGCCAGGGCGGTTGCATCGCCGAAACGCCCCCCACCGACACCATCGAGGCCGGTAAAATCGGTATCGCAGAAGGTGCAGATGGCCCGCTCGCGGTCTTCTTCACGACCGGACCAGAGATTACATCCCGCGAAACGACAGAACACCGCGGCGCGGCCGGCATTCCGTCCCTCGCCTTGCAGGGTGTAGAAAATTTCCTTCACCGCATAAGCCATCGCGTCAGACTGCCTCGGTTTTGCGCGGCACGAACCGCTTGACGTCCCACGCCTGGCGCGGGGCGATTGGCCGAACGGCCAGGGGCGCGTGTTGCGGCCCATTCCGCCTGGGGCCGCCCTGTTCGAACGCGCACCCAGGAGTACGCGGCGCCCTTCTTCGCTTGAGCGGATGCCAGCCGATGGCGGCTGCATCGCGGTCCCTGGCGCCCATCACCATGTGGCGCGCCTCCATAATGTAGCCCATCAATACGATACCGGCACCCTGCACCCAAAGCGACGCTTCGGGTTTTGCTGCCCCGATCGTCCAAAAATTTATGCCTTATCGTTTGCCAGGCTTTCGGGCAAGCGGCATGGATAATCGCCTGCCCCAAGCTGATGGGATCAGTCGGCTGGCGTGTCGCCGGTGTTCGCCTTATCCGATGTCGTGTCGTCGCCCGACATCCCCTGGGTGGTGGTGAACAGCGGCGTTTCCCCGGTTGCGGTGCCTGGTTTCGACTTTCGCGCCTTGGGCAAGGCGGCGTCAGGCGTGGACTGGAAGAAATCCGGCGTATCGGAACTATTGGCGCTGGGCGCCGCGGCGAAGAAGTCCGGCGTCCCGGACGACTGCGGCGCCGCCGTGCCCAGGGTGGTGCTCGGACGGAACGGGTCCGGTTGTTCCGGCTGCACCGGCTTCGGTTCCATGGTTTTCTGCTTCGGCTCCATCGCCCCCGGCGTGCCGAAGGTCGGCAGACCGTAACCCTTCTCCAGGGTCGATTTCGGGGGCGCGTAGGTTCCGTAGCTGCGCGACGGGGCGATCAGTTGCTGCGCCACGGCGGGTCCCGCGGTCATGCCAGCCAGACCGGCTAATCCGACCAGGCCGGCCAAACCGACCAGTCCGGCCGAACCGGCCAAACCGACCAGATCGGCCAAGCCGGCCAAACCGACCAGATCGGCCACCGCCGCCAGCATCCATGAAGCCTTCATCCTGCGTCTCCCGTTCCGGAGACCGGACCTGAACCGAATCTGGGTACGTTACGCAAATCGTTCCTGCGTGAGGGCGATCACAGCGGGGTTTCCCGAATCGATGTTCAGGATCTCGCGGCCAGCAGCGGCCCCAGTACGTCGCCGATCCCGTTGATCAGGATCTGCACACCGATGCACAACAGCAGGAAGGCGGAAATCCGGGTGATCGTGCGCGTTCCGGTGGGGCCCATCAGTTGCGTCAGGCGGTCGGCATAGCGGTAGGTGACCCAGATCGTCGCGGTCATCGCCACCGCCGCCGCGGTCATGCCCAGGAAGAACCAGCCCAGGCCGTCGAACAGCCTGGGATGCCCCGCGCCGAGGGCGACCGCGACCGAGATCGTGCCAGGACCCGTGGTCAACGGAATTGTCAACGGGAACAGCGCGATGTCCTCCATCCCTTCGGCGGAGGCGGCCTGTTCCTGCTTGCGGTCCTCATGCGTTTCCGGCGCGTTCAGCAGGCGCCAGCCGCTCAGGGCGACGACCAGCCCGCCGGCAACCCGCAACGCCGCCAGGGTGATGCCGAAGAACGCCAGCACGTAGGACCCGGCCCACAGCGCGCCCATCATCACGCCCAGCGAGTTCAGCGCCACCAGCCTGGCCAGCACGGCGCGCGCCCCAGGCGGCCGGCTGGCGGTGACACTACGGAAGATGAACGCGCCGCTGATCGGGTTGACGATGGAAAACAGCGCGGGAAAACCGAGCAGGAAGGCGTTGATGGCTTCCTGCACGGTGCGGTCAGGCCAGTTTGGGGCGCTTGTCCGCCCAGGGCTGGATCGCCTCGAACGCGGCCGAGGCCTGCAGCACGCCCAGGTCGTCGAAGCGCTTGCCGACGATCTGCAGGCCGACCGGCAGGCCGTCCGCGGTGAAGCCGCAGGGCACGCTGGCGGCCGGATTCCACGCCATGTTGAACGGGTAGGAGAATTCCGCCCAGCTCACCCAATCCCATTCGTGTTGCGGCCAGTGGTCCGGCATCAGCTTTTCCGCCGGGAAGGCGGCGACGGACACGGCGGGCGTCAGCAGGAAGTCCCAGCCCTCGAACCAGCGGTGGATGTCGGCGATGTAGGTCATCTTACGCTCGCGGGCGGCCTGGTATTCGGCGATCGAGATGTTGGTGGCGGCCTTGATGCAGGCGACCAGGCCGGGATCCATGCGGGATTCCCATTCCGCCAGCCGCGGCTTCAGCCGGGTGAGATGGGCGGCCCAGAAGAAGC
>DATARX010000103.1:0-3153 GCA_036263955.1 Rhodopila sp. | reverse complement strand
CGGCAGCAGCAGGACGCCGGAGTGGCCGGTGCTCGCGCCGCGGACCACCTGCAGATACATCGGGAGGAAGGACACCAGCGACACGGTCTGCGCGGTCACGCACGCGGCCATGGTGTCGGTTCGCCAGATCCCCGCCTGGCGAAACAACTGGATCGGCAGCAGCGGGGCTGGGGCTCGTTTCTCCTGCCGGATCAGTAACCACAGTGACGCGCCGGCGATCGCCAGCAGGCCGGCCACTGCCGGGAGGGCCGCCAGTTCGATATGCTGGGCGCGTTCCATCGCCAGCAGGACGGGGGCGATGAAGCCGGCGAACAGCAACGTGCCCCACACGTCGAACTGTACGCGGCCACCGCCGCTGGGGAAGACCGGCAGCCGCATCACCAGCAAGACCGCCAGGACGCCCAGCGGGACGTTCACCAGGAAAACCGAGTGCCAGCCGAAATGCTCGGTCAGGTAGCCGCCGGCGACCGGGCCGAAGGTGGCGGCCGAGGCATACATGCCGGACAAGTAGCCCTGGTATTTGCCGCGCTGGCGGGGTGGCACGGACTCGGCGATCAGCGCCTGCGACAGGGTCATCAGCCCGCCGCCGCCGGCGCCTTGCAGCAACCGGGCGGCGGTGAGTGCCAGGATCGATCCCGCCATGGCGCACAGGACGGAGGCGCCGATGAAGACCGCCAGCGCCACGAACATCATTTTCTTGCGCCCGAGCACATCGCCGAGGCGGCCGTAGACCGGCGCGGCGATGGTGTTGGCGACGAGGTAGGAGACGACGATCCAGGAGACCCGCTCGACATCGCCGAGCGATCCGGCGATGGCCGGCAGGGCGGTGGCGACGATGGTCTGGTCCACCGCCGCCAGGAACATCGGCAGCATGATGGACGGGAAGACCGTCAGGAACAGGTTGGGGGCGGCGGGAACGGCCGGCGGGGCGGCGGCGGTGGTCTCGGATGGCATGGCGGCAGCGTAGAAGCTTCCGGGTTGGTCATCAAATCACCCCGCGTTCGGCGCGTTGCGGCACTGACGGCCAATGCCTGAAACAGCGAATGGCAATTTTGCTTTAAGATGTAATGAACGCGTCGGCGCGGATCTGCTTTGGACCGCAATGTTCGCCAGAACTGTCGGGGATTTTTACAGGTCTACAAGCGATCTTGGAGAGATAATTCCATATCATATTGAATCGGCGCCATTGTTCTCCATGGCATTTAATTTGCATCGATATTTTCTCGGGGAGAGCGGTGATCGGTCCGCGTGATGATTGTAGCCGCTTTGTAATCGGGGGATGGTGTGAAAGTATTTTATTCGGTGTTGGCGGCGGGTTTTGTCATTGCCTTGGGCGCTGTGCCGGCAAAGGCCGGAACGATCGTGACCTTCTCGGCAACGGACACCACCAATTTGGTTGATGTGTCCGGCAGTTTCACGTTCGATCAGACCGACATGCCGGTGAGCGGCTTCAACTCGCTGTCTTCGTTCACCATCACATTCGCACCGGAAACCAACTCGACATTCCCCGGCGCGACGTTCACCCTGGCGAGCCTCGCCGATATCGAGGCCAGTTCGACGACCCCCCCCAATCCAACTTTCAGCTACGATGATTCCAACCCGGATTTTCCGTCGCTGCGTTTTGAGGCCGATGGAACCGATACTTCCTCTAACTACTACGGGTTCTATCTGTACACCGGTGACGGCATTGGTTACAGCTATGGCGTCGACGGCGTGCTAAAAGACGGAGGCTTAGGATCCCTCACCATAACAGAATCACAAACGCCGACAGACACGCCGGAGCCAGCCACGACGGCGGTACTCGGGGTTGCCCTGTCAGGTTTGTGGTTGGCCAAACGGCGGCGACGCCAGGCCGGCCCCACGATCTGAGCGAATAACCAGGGGCGTGATGCCGCTCCTGGTCACGGACCGCGGGGGCAAACGCCCCGCCATTCACTGAACGAGGCCATTCACCGAACGAGGCCATTCACCGAACGAGCGATCCGAAGCGGCCACGACAGATCCTGTTTGGGCTCACGATGCCGCGTGCCCGCGGCCAGCCGCCAGCGGCCAGGATCGGCGGGTTGGGATATCCGGCGTCCAGCGTCGACAAGCCCATAGGCGGGGATCCCTGTGTCGCCGCGCTTCCCTGCCCCCGTGCTTCCCTGGCCCCGTGCTTCCCTGCCCCATTGACGTTCCAGCCTCCATTCCCACCTCGATGAATTTCCGTCCATCGCGGCGATCCGCCATGGTTCCGATTGACCTGGGACGGTCCGGTCCATAGCTTCCGCCCATGTCCGATACAGTCCGCAACAACCTGAGCGAAATCCCCCGGGCGTGGCCGTTCGAGGAAGCTCGGAAGGTCGCCCAGCGCCTCACCGCGTCCGGCAAGGACCATGCGCTGTTCGAAACAGGTTACGGCCCCTCCGGCCTGCCGCATATCGGCACGTTCGGGGAGGTTGCGCGCACCTCCTGGGTGCGCAATGCGTTTACGGAAATCACCGGCCTGCCGTCCAGGCTGCTGGCGTTCAGCGACGACATGGACGGGTTGCGCAAGGTGCCGGACAACATCCCGAACAAGGAGATGCTGACGCCGTTCCTGGGCAAGCCGCTGACGCAGATCCCCGATCCGTTCGGCACGCATGAGAGTTTCGGCGCGCACAACAACGCCCGGTTGCGCGCCTTCCTGGATTCCTTCGGCTTCGACTATGAATTCGCCTCCTCCACCGACTACTACAAGGCCGGGCGCTTCGACGCCGCGCTGGTGCGGATCCTGGAATGCTATGAGCCGGTGATGGCGGTCATCCTGCCGACGCTGGGGCCGGACCGGCGGGCGACCTACTCGCCGATTTTGCCGATCCATCCGGAAAGCGGGATCGTCATGCAGGTGCCGATGGAGCAGATCAACCCGGCGGCCGGCACCGTGACGTGGAAGGACCCGGCGACCGGCGCGGTGTTCGAAACCTCGGTGAAGGGCGGCGCCTGCAAGCTGCAATGGAAGGCCGACTGGGCGATGCGCTGGTATGCGCTGCAGGTGGATTACGAGATGTCCGGCAAGGACCTGATCGATTCCGTCAAGCTGTCCAGCCGGATCTGCCGCATCCTGGGCGGTGTGCCGCCCGAGGGCATGACGTATGAGCTGTTCCTGGACCAGAACGGCCAGAAGATCAGCAA
>DATARX010000077.1:0-7363 GCA_036263955.1 Rhodopila sp. | reverse complement strand
CCCAGGACATCCAGGCGCGCGGATCGGTAAAAATCTGTTTCGCGCTGTCCAGCGGAATGAACGGCGCGATCAGCGCGGCGCTGTTGGCGACGAACAGGTTCCAGCCCACCGATCCGTCGTGGCGACTGATTTCCTCGATCGCGCGCAGGTAGGTCCAGGGGTCCATCTGGTCGCCGCCGACGGAGCGCGGCAACAGGATGCGGGCGAGCCTGGCGTCATGCAGATGGGTGAGAAGCGGTTCGGGAATGACCTGGGTGCGCTCGATCTCATCCGCCGCGGCTTCAATTTCCGGCCCCAGATCGCGGGCTCGGGCGACCGGATCGACACAAGCGTAACCGACACTGACAACGTTCATGGGACGCTCCCTGCGTTTTATGCCGATCGACGCTCGCGCCGATTGGTATAAAAGTCTTTGTTTTGCGCGCCGCCGCTGCCCAACCGGGCGCGCATACCGTTCAGCTCGAGCGCCGACCGGTATTATGGGTTCAATTAGCGGCCGCTCGCGCTTAGCTTGTCAATGTTTGGCGGGTCCGCCGGGGAACCGGCCGGCGGGCGGTCTCCGCGCACAGGATGGTTCATTGAACGGAACAGGATGTTACGCTACCTATCGCCGATAATGCGCCCTTTGCCGATCCTTAGTGCTGTTCTGCTGGCCTCGGCGACGCCTGTGCTCGCCCAGGTCACCGTCGATCTGCACGCGCTGCAAGCGTTGCCGGAACGTCCGACAACGAGCGCACCTGCCCGTCCGCCGCGCCCGGCCGTCCGGAACGGTCCGACCGTTGTGACCCGGGTTGCGCCGATCACCCCGCCCGCGGAGGCCACGGCTTCGGCGGCCCCAACCGCGGGTGCCGCGCCAGCGGGCGCTTCGCAAGCGGGCAACTCGGGCACGGGCTCGGGCACGGGCGCCGCGGGCGCCACGGCAGCGGCCGGCAAACCGGGTGCTCCCGCATCGGTGCCGGCGCAGCAGCCGACCATGCCGCAAAGCGCGCCGGTCACGGCGGCGATCAACCCGATCGCGCCGCCGCAACCGGCGGCGGGATCGCCGCCCCCGCCGCCGCCCCCGGTGTCGGACAAGGCCCTGACCACCGCCGCGCCGACAGCCGCCGGCCTGCGGCTGATCTTCGCGCCGGAGCAATCGGACCTCAGCCCGGAAAGCGTCACCTCGATCAAACAGTTGGCCGCCGCCGCCCCGACCGGGGATGAGACGACGTTCAGCGTGCAGGCCTATGCACCCGGCACGGCGAATGACCCGTCCACCGCGCGGCGCGTTTCGCTGTCCCGCGCCATGGCGGTACGCAGTGCCCTGGTCATCGACGGGGTGCCGTCCGCCCGCATCTTCGTACGGGCGCTGGGCGAGCAATACGGCAACGGTCCGGCGGACCGGGTCGATATCACGGTGAGTGCGCCCGCCAGTTCGGCCAGCGCGAAATGACCCGCCCGTCGGGCTACCTGATCCGTATGCTGGTTTTCCTGGTGGCGGTCGCCATCGTCGCCGGCTTGCTGTCACCGGTGCTGATCACCGCGTTTTTCAACAACGCAATTCTCAACAGTCTGATCCTGCTGATCCTGGTGCTGGGAATCGCCTGGAACCTCAATCAGGTCCTGCGGCTGCGGCCGGAAGTGACGTGGCTGGAAACCTACCAGACCTCTCGCAGCCGGCTGGCCGCGCTGCCCTCGCCCAAATTGCTGGCGCCGATGGCGAGCATGCTGTCGCTGCGCGACAGCCGGGACAGCGGACGCCATTTCACCCTGTCCACGACCGCCATGCGCAGCCTGTTGGACGGACTTGCCTCGCGATTGGACGAAAGCCGCGAACTGTCGCGCTACATGACCGGGCTGCTGATTTTCCTCGGCCTGCTCGGCACCTTCTGGGGCCTGCTGAAAACCGTCACCTCGGTGTCCGACGTCATCGGCGGCATGTCGATGGGCAACGGCGACATGAACCTGATGTTCGAGCAACTGAAAACCGGCCTGGCGCGTCCGCTCGCCGGCATGGGCACGGAGTTTTCCGCCAGCATGTATGGCCTGGCCGGGGCCCTGGTGCTGGGCTTCCTCTACCTGACGGCGGGCCAGGCGCAGAACCGTTTCTTCAACGAGTTGGAGGAATGGCTGGCCGGGCTGACGCGGCTGTCTTCCGGCGTGCTGGCCGAGGGCGAAGGATCGGTGCCGGTCTACGTCCAGGCGCTGCTGGAACAGACCGCGGAAAACATGGAGAGCCTGCAGCGCGTGCTGACCCACGACGAGGAAAATCGCTCTCAGGTGAACCACGCCGTGCTGACCCTGAATGAGCGGCTGGCGACGCTGGCCGATACGATGCGCGCCAATCAGCATCTGATGCTGCGGATCGCCGAAACCCAAAGCACGCTGGGTCCCGCGCTGACGCGCCTGAGTGAGATGCAGGGTGGCGACGAGGCCAGCCGCGGGCATTTGCGCAACATCGAAACCTACTTGCAGCGTCTGCTGGCGGAAAACGAACAGGGCCGCGCCCGCGCCACCGCGGATTTGCGTAACGACCTGCGGCTGTTGACCCGCACGGTCGCGGCCCTCGCCGAACCACCGCAATAGAGCGTAACCGCTTCAGAATTGGGCTAGTCAGTGATGGCAGGACGCACCCGCAGAAACGGCGGCAACGGGCTGGATGCGTGGCCCGGGTACGTCGACGCGCTGTCGACCCTGCTGATGGTCATCATCTTCGTGCTGCTGGTGTTCGTGCTGGCGCAGGCCTTTCTCACCGCTTCGCTGTCCGGGCGCAGCCGCGAACTGGACAAGGCCAATCAGCAACTATCGGCGCTGGCCGATGCCTTGTCGCTGGAGCGGGGCAAGTCGGCGGACCTGCAGCTATCTGTTTCGCAACTGACGCAGCAACTCACCGCACGCTCCGCCGAACGCGACCGGCTGGCGTCGCAGCTGGCGGATGCCAACCTGGCGGTCCAGGCCGCGACCGCCGCCAATGCCCGGTTGCAATCGCAACTGACGGCGACGTCGGGGCAGGCGGACGCGACGAAGGCGCAGCTGGCGGATGCGCAGGCCCAGCTTGCCGCGATGAAACAGCAGATCGCCGAACTGGATAAGAACGTGGCGCTCGACAAGGACACGTTGCAGGCGAAACTGTCGGATCTGGCAACGCTGACGAATCAGGCCCGGGCGCTGGAAGCGTTGCGGGATGAGTTGGAGAAGCAGGCGCAGGATGCCGCCGCTCGGGCGCTGACGGAGCAGCAGCGGCGGCAGGCGGTGGAAGCGCAACTCGGCGACGAGAAGAAGCTGGGCGACAGCGCCCGGGCGCAGATCGCGCTGCTGAACCAGCAAATCGACCAGTTGAAGGGCCAACTTGCCTCGATTGCCGCCGCCCTGGACATTCAACAGAAGCAGAACAAGGACAAGGACGCACAGATCGCAAATCTGGGGCAGAAGCTGAATGTGGCGCTGGCGGCGAAGGTGGAGGAACTGCAGCAGTACCGCAGTGAGTTCTTCGGCAAGCTGCGGTCGGTGCTGGCCAACCGTTCCGGCATCACCATCGTGGGCGATCGGTTCGTGTTCCAGAGCGAGGTACTGTTCCCGGTGGGAAGTGCCGATCTGAGTCAGGCCGGGATCGCGCAGATGACCGCGCTGGCGGTGACGATCAAGGATATCGCGGCGGAGATTCCGCCCGACCTGAACTGGGTTTTGCGGGTCGACGGCCACACCGACCCGCAACCGGTGAAGAACGGGCAGTTCGCCTCGAACTGGGAGCTGTCGGCGGAGCGTGCGATCACCGTGGTGAAGCTGTTGATCGCCGATGGGGTGCCGGCGAACCACCTCGCGGCGACGGCGTTCGGCGAATACCAGCCGTTCGGGCCGGGTGACACGCCGGATGCCTATGCGAAGGACCGGCGGATCGAGCTACGGTTGACGGATCGGTAACGTCGCGCCTTGCGGCACGGCGGGACGTTACCGAAAAAGCCGATGTCGTTGCTTTCAGATTCCTTTCGATAGGCCGGAAGGATTGCGTCGCGCCACGACATAGGGTTGGCCGGCGAGGTCGGGCGCCAGACCGGGAAACAGGTCGGCCCTTTGGGCGCCACGAAGCTCGAAGTAGTACTGAAGCGGGAACGTGGTGGCGGTGTAGGCGGCGGGGATGGTGGCGGAAAACCCACCGTCGGCGGCGGTCGCCTCGGCAACCTGCCACGCCTCCGCCTGGTTCACATGGCGGTAGTGCAGCCGCGCGGTCTCGATGTCCGGGTCGGCGACGGCGACGGTCAGCGCCAGCGGCTGGTTTGGCGCGAAGCCAGTTGGTTCGGCGACGCGCGCCTCGACCCGGCTGCGTGGTCCGCCGGCGAGCACGTGGCCGATCGAGGCCCAGATTCGGTCGCGGTCGCCGCGAACCGCGCCGCTCGTGTCGCCGGCGATGCGGGCCATCTCGGCGATGTCGGCGTCGATCGCGGGCAAGCGGTCGCGCCAATGGCCGCGCAGCCAGGGTTGCGGGCCATAGGACACGTCGATCGCGTAGACCTCCGCCGCTTCCACGGCCTTGACCCAGGCCGACCTGGCGGCGCGGTAGCATCGCAGCGCGGCCTGCCCGGCTTCAGGTTCCTGCGTTTGCACGAACAGCGTCCACAACACGCCGCTGCGCAGCTTGGCCGCGAAGAACTGGCCGATCGCCGCCTGGATGCGCACGTCGATCACCAGTCGGCGCAGATCGGAGTTGCCGGACATGTCGCCATCGATCTTCTGAAGCGCCGTCTCGGCGTCCATGGCCAGCGTATCCAGCCATTGCGCCACCTCGACCGGGGAGTAGCGCGCATCCAGTTGGCCGGCCAGCAGACCATGCGCGTGTTCGTCGATGCGGGAGAACATCTGCCCGTCGAAGCTCTCGACGGTGCCGAAGCGCGGCGGCTTGGGGGTGTCGTAATACGGGCGTCCGGGATCGTCCTGTACCACCGACATGTTGGTATAGATCTCGGGCCAGTATGAGTTGTTCGATGCCGACGGGCCGTGCGCCGAGGTGATCAGCGCCAGAATCCGGCTGGCCTTCGACAGGGCCGCCTCGGCCGGCGCGGCCGCGAGACCGAAGTCGTGGACGAAGGCGCGCCGCCATTCCGCGGCTGGCGCGTCGGGGTCGTAGGTCAGGCGTCCCCACAGCCGGTAGGTGAGCGCGTATTTCTGCCAGTCATAGGCGGGAACGAGCGACGAATCGGTGTAGGCCAGGCGGCCGCCGGGCCGGCCCGAACCCATGCGCCCCTTGAAGGACAGCGGCTCGTCCAGTTCGACCCCGTCGGCGCCGCAAAAGCTGGAATACCGGCCGTAGGCGGCGAAGAACACCGGGTCCGCCCAGAGCAGCACCCGCTGCGTGCCGGGCCAGATACGGAACAGCACGCCGTGCTTGCGGTCCTCATTGAGGAAATCGGCATAGCTGTAGCGGGTGAACTTGCGGCTGCCGTCGCTCAGCGCGAAATGCGGATCATTGGCGCCACCGGGCGGCGGCCTGTCGACGGCGCGGATCGCCGACTGCTGGTAGGGCAGGCCAAGATGTTCGCCGAGGTATTTCGGCGATACGTTCACCGGCATGCCGGTGGCCAGCGCGACGTCGATGGTGCGCTGGTCGATGCCCTTGGCATGCATGTCGATTTCGACCGACCGGCCGGCGGTCGGGAAAGCATCGAACACGGTCTTCCAGAAATCGTAGGCGCCCTCGGGGATGCCGCTCTCGCCGTGGATCCGGAACGTGACGCCACGGATCTCGGGCACGGATTTAAGCAGCAGCGCCAGTGCGTCCCGGCAATAGTTCGCGTGATTGGCCGGCGTGATGCCTTGGATCAGATAGTTGGCACGTGGACTGTCGAATTTGTAGCCGTGCGTCCAAAGTCCAAGCTGGAAGTCGAGCCCGCGGCGCGCGGTCTCCTGTGCGATGAAGCGCAGCGTCTCCATGTTGCGATCGCGTTCGGCGTCCGGCAGCCCGCGCGCGCGCACGTCGTAGCCGGGGACGTTGAGCAGGAATGGATAGGTGAAGTAGGTATAGACGTCGCTTACCTCCATCGGATAATTGTACTGGACGCCGAACGTCATGTTGAACCGGTTGATCCGGTGCGTGACCAGCATGGTGAGGTACTCGCGCCACATCGCGCGATCGTGGAACCAGGCGGTATCCTCGACCACGCTTTCGAAGCACCGGGCGATGCTTCGCACCTTGTTGGCGGGACGCTGCACCAGCGGTGACGCCTGCTGCATGGCCGCCGCCACATCGCCGGTTTGTTGCAGCCGATCGATAATTTCGGTTACGGCATAGACCAGGCCACGCGGGTCGCTGCCGCAGGCGAGCAGGAGCGGTGCTTTCGCCTCGGCCGACGACACTAACGCGGGCGCTTCGGGGGTTTGCGGCACCACGGTTCCGACGCGCCGCAGGATCGACTCCGCACCCGGCGCCTGCGCGCCCGCCAGCAGGATGCGCCATCCCGTCGCCGGCGCCTGGTCCACGGTCGCGTAGCGCTGCACCGATACGCCGAGCCCAGCGAGGCTCGCCTGTAGTCCGTTCGCGGCCCATTGAGCTGGTCCACTGGCGACGATCGGATCGGCTGGATCGGCGATCAGGGCAACGCCCTCGCCAGCCGCGAAGCCGGGGCTCGGCATCCCCGCCGCACCGATGCCTGTTGCACCGATACCTGCCGCAATCGTCAGGAATGAACGACGGTCGAGGCCGTCATTGCGATTTCCCAATTCTGGAGCCAAGGCTTCCCCCTACCGTTATGTTCCGACGCCCGACGGTAGGACCGTCCGGCCAGGAGTGTCCAGAGAGCGAGAGGGCACGCCGCGGCGGGTCGCGTTTGGAATCCACAGTTGTATTCAGGGACCGATGCGCACCGAAGGGCTACGGCGCGAGGATCCCGCAGGCCGATCATCCGCTACTTTGCCGTAATTATAGCGTCGATCCTGCCGCGGTGGCGGTGAGCCCGGCGGGCAAACGATCCAGGCGAGGTTCCTTTCGACCCGACACAGGCTCCCACCCGCGATACCAGAAAGACGGTGGGCCCCAAACAGACGGAAGGCCCCGGAATTACTTCCGAGGCCTTCCCATTGTTTGTGAGCGTCCGTTGCCGGACCGGAGAAGTCTACGCCGACGTCTTTACGCCGGCGATCCAGGTCTGGGCGATGGAAGCCACGGAACAATGAGACACTGGATCACCTCCTTTCAGTTGTTGCTACGACACCGGGAGTGTGCGCGCGTTTCCCGCGTCGTTGCAAGCGATTCGCGAGAGGTGGCCTACTCCGCGGCCATGGCCATTGGCGCAGGCTGGTTCAGCAACTCCAGCAACTGCGTGCGCCGGGCCTGTGCCTTTTCCCGATTGGTATCCTTCACCGGGCCGAAGCCGCGGATCTGGTCGGGGAGGTC
>DATARX010000071.1:0-2616 GCA_036263955.1 Rhodopila sp. | reverse complement strand
GCTGTCCGTCCGCTTGTTGCCGCGCGTCTTGTAGCCCTTGGCCGGCTGACCCCACGGGGAGACCGGGTGACGGCCGCCCGAACTGCGACCTTCGCCGCCGCCCAACGGGTGATCGACCGGGTTCATGACGACGCCGCGGTTGTGCGGCTTGAAGCCCAGCCAGCGCATGCGGCCGGCCTTCCCGAGCTTCTGGTTCATGTTGTCGGGGTTGGACACGGCGCCGAT
This sequence comes from Rhodopila sp., assembly GCA_036263955.1. Lineage (GTDB taxonomy): Bacteria > Pseudomonadota > Alphaproteobacteria > Acetobacterales > Acetobacteraceae > Rhodopila. The sequence goes on along the minus strand of DATARX010000071.1, from coordinate 2,391 downwards.
CGAGGCGATGCATTCCGACCGCACGACGCGCAGTTCGCCGGACATGAGCTTGATCTGGGCGTAGCCGGCGTCCTTGCCGACCAACTGGGCGAAGGTGCCGGCAGAGCGGGCGATCTTGCCGCCGGCGCCGACCTTCATCTCGATATTGTGGATGATCGTGCCGACCGGGATCGCCGCCAGCGGCATCGCGTTGCCCGGCTTGATGTCGACCCGGGCACCGGCGATCACCTGGTCACCGACCTTGAGGCGCTGCGGCGCCAGGATATAGGCGAGCTCGCCGTCCTGGTACTTGATCAGCGCGATGAAGGCGGTGCGGTTCGGATCGTACTCCAGCCGTTCCACCGTGCCGGGCACGTCGAACTTGCGACGCTTGAAGTCCACCACGCGATAGGCCTGCTTGTGCCCGCCGCCGCGGAACCGGCTGGTGATGCGGCCATGGTTGTTGCGCCCGCCGTGGCTGTGCTGACCCTCGGTCAGACCCTTGACGGGCTTGCCCTTCCACAGTTCGGAGCGATTGATCAGCACGGTGCCGCGAAGGCTGGCCGTAACTGGATTGAATTGCCTGAGTGCCATCTGTCCGCGAGCCTTATGCCACGCTGGAGGTGAAATCGATCGACTGGCCGGGTGCCAGCGTCACGATGGCTTTCTTGACGTCGGAGCGCACGCCCGGACGTCCCTTGAAGCGCTTGGTCTTGCCCTTCTGGATCAACGTGTTGACCGACATGACCTTCACGTTGAACAGTGCCTCGACCGCCGCGGCGATTTCGGGCTTGGTGGCGTCGGTGGCGACCTTGAAGCCGACCTGGTTCTTGTCGGAGAGAATGGTCATCTTCTCGGTGATCAGCGGCGCACGAATGATGGTGTACATCGCCTCCCGCGAGAGAGGCTTTTTCGGGGCGGCGGTCATGCGGCCTCTCCTGTCACGGCGGCCTGTTCGGCGATGGGCGCGCCATTGATGCGCGCCTTCAGACCTTCGAGGCCGGCGGTGGTGATCGCCAGAACGTCGTGGTTCAGGATGTCGTAGACATTGGCCCCGATGGTCGGCAGCACATCCAGGCGATGGATGTTGCGGCAGGCGCGCAGGAAACCCTGATCCACGGCGCCGTCGATGATCAGCGCGGAGGACCAGCCCAGCGCCTTGATCTTCTTGGCAAGCTCGCCGGTCTTCGGGGCGGCCGTCGCGGCGTCCAGCACCACCAGCTTGTTCTCGGCGAGCTTCTGCGACAGCGCGGAGATCAGCCCAAGCCGGCGGACCTTCTTGTTCAGGCTATATTCATGCGACCGAACGACCGGACCATGCACGACACCGCCGGTGCGGAACTGCGGCGACCGCAGGCTGCCCTGACGGGCGTTGCCGGTGCCCTTCTGCTTGTAGGGCTTCTTGGTCGTGCCGGAGACTTCCGCCATGCCCTTGGCCTTGTGGTTGCCGGAGCGGCGCTTCGCCAACTGCCAATGAACGACGCGCGCCATGATGTCGGGGCGCGGCGTAACCTTGAAAATCTCATCCGGCAGCTCGGTGCTGCCGGCGGAGGCGTTTTCAAGCGTGATGATATCGACTTGCATCTGCCTGTTCCTCAGCCTGCCGCCGTCGCGGGCGCTTCGATCAGCGCCGCCGGGTAGGCCGCATCGGCCGGACGCGGACGCTTGATGGCATCGCGCACCAGCACGTAGCCATTCTTGCTGCCCGGAACGGCGCCCTTGATCATGATCAGGCCCTTTTCCGCGTCCACGGCCGCCACTTCCAAATTCAGGGTGGTGATCCGCTCGACGCCGAGATGGCCTTCCATCTTCTTGTTCTTGAAGGTCTTGCCGGGATCCTGGCGATTACCGGTCGAACCCAGCGACCGATGGCTCGCGGACACGCCGTGCGAGGCTTCAAGACCACGGAAGTTCCAGCGCTTCATGCCGCCGGCGAAGCCCTTACCCTTGGAGGTGCCGCAGACATCGACCTTCTGGCCGGCGCTGAAATGCGCGGCGGACAGGGTAGCGCCGGGCTCCAGCAGCGCATCGGGGGCGACGCGGAATTCGACCAGCTTCTTTTTCGGCTCCACCTTCGCCTTGGCGAAGTGACCGCGCTGCGGCTGGGAGACGTTCTTCACCTTCGCCTTGCCGTAGCCGATCTGGACAGCGGTGTAGCCGTCCTTTTCCTGCGTGCGGGCGGCGACGACCTGCACCTGGTCCAGGTGCAGCACGGTGACGGGCACATGGGTGCCGTCGTCCTTGAAGATCCGGGTCATGCCAAGCTTTTTAGCCAGGAGACCGGTGCGTAGGGCCTGAGGGGATGATGCTGGCATGGTCTTAGATCTTGATCTCAACATCCACGCCGGCGGCGAGGTCGAGCTTCATCAGCGCGTCCACCGTCTGCGGGGTCGGCTCCACGATGTCCAACAG
>DATARX010000047.1:0-5783 GCA_036263955.1 Rhodopila sp. | reverse complement strand
GCGCTTGTTGAGTTTCACCGCGGCGCCGTTGAGTTCGATCGCGCGCAGGATCGATGATTCGCCGACCGGCACCAGGCCGCGCTGCCAGGCCAGACCGAGCAGAAGGGTGTTCATCGCCTGGGCGTTGCCGAACAGGCGTTCCGCGAGGCGGACGCCGTGCAGCCAGACGGAGCGGCTGCTGTCGGTGACTTTCTCGATGGTGCGGCGATGCAGGACCGCGTCGATCGAGAGGGCGGCGTTGCGTTTGAAGTCGGCGGTGGCGGCGAGATCCATGTTGCCGATGACCGCGGCGGTTGGCGCGTTGCGCTCCAGCACGCCGGCCTGGCAGCCGACGGCGAGGTCGGCGGCCAGCATCAGGTCGGCGGTGCCAACGGGGATACGGACGACGTCGAGGGCGGCTTCGTCGCGGGCGATCTGCACATGGGCGACGACGGCGCCGTTCTTCTGCGCCAGGCCGGTGAAGTCCAGCGTCTTGACCGCCTTGCCTTCCAGATGGGCGGCCATGGCGAGGATCGCGCCGGCGGTGACGATGCCGCCGCCGCCGATGCCGGCGAACAGGCCGCGCCAGACCTCGCCGGATGGCAGGATCGGCGTGGGCAGGGTGGCGGCCAGATCGTTCTCGCGCGCTTGCCACTGGGTGTCGGCGTCGGGTGCGGCGGGTGGGCCGGCCTGGGTGACGAAGCTGGGGCAGAAGCCTTTCAGGCAGGACAGGTCGACGTTGCAGCTGGTCGGGTTGATGCGGCGCTTGCGGCCGAGATCGGTGTCCACCGGCTCGATGGCGATGCAGTTGGACTGGGCGGAGCAGTCGCCGCAGTTCTCGCAGACGGATTCGTTGATGACGACGTGGCGGACGGGCTGTGCCATCGCGCCGCGCTTGCGGCGGCGGCGTTTTTCGGTGGCGCAGACCTGGTCGTAGATCAGCACCGACGGGCCTTCGAAATCGCGCAGGGATTGCTGGACCGCATCCAGTTCTTCGCGCGTGTGGCGGGTGACGCCGGGCGGCAGGGCGGAGGCCGGCGGCAGACGATCCGGTTCATCGGCGACGATGGCGATGCGCTTGACGCCCTCGGCCGCGAGCTGGGTGGCGATGTGCGGGACGGTGGGCTGGCCCTCGGTCGGCTGGCCGCCGGTCATGGCGACGGCGTCGTTGAACAGCAGCTTGTAAGTAATTCGCGTCTTGGCCGCGACCGCCTGGCGGATCGCCAGGCTGCCGGAGTGCTGGTAGGTGCCGTCGCCGAGGTTGGCGAACATGTGCTTCATGTCGGTGAACGTGGACAGGCCGACGAAGGGGGCGCCCTCCCCGCCCATCTGGGCGAAGGTGCGGGTGCCGGGGCCGTCGTCCATCGCCATGAAGTGGCAGCCGATACCGGCGCTGGCGAAGCTGCCGTCGGGCAGTTTGGTGGAGGTGGCGTGCGGGCAGCCGGCGCAGAAGGCCGGGATGCGATGAAGCAGCCCGTCCGGGCGATCGACGGCGATCGGGGCTGGCGGGGCGGGCAGGTTCAGGCCGGCCTGGCCGAGGAACGTCGACAGGCCGCCGGCGACGCTTTCGGGGGATAGTTCCATCAGCGGCGACAGCAGCGGGGTGCCGCTTGCGTCGGTCTTGCCGGCGACGTCGGGGCGTTCGTCGGCGGGCAAATGGTAGAGGGCGTCGCGGATCTGGGATTCGACGAAGCTACGCTTTTCCTCGATCACCAGGATCGAGCGTTTGCCGCGGGCGAACGCGCGCAGACCTTCGGTTTCCAGCGGCCAGGTCATGCCGACCTTGTAGACGGCGATCTGGGCGTGATCGTGCAGGCCGAGGCGGCGCAGCGCGTGCATCGTGTCCTCGTGCGCCTTGCCGACGGTGACGAGGCCGATGGTCGCATCCGAACCGCCGCTGATCAGGCGGTCGATCTTGTTGGCGCGCGCCCAGGCGAGCAGCGCGGGCATGCGTTCCCCGATCATCCGCCGTTCCAGTTCGGCGCGATCGGCGGGGAAATGCAGGGTCGGGTCGAAATTCAGGCCGTGCGACGGGAGGGCGATGTCGGGGGTGATGAAGCGGCGCTCGCTGGGGATGATGGCGGTGGAGGCCTGCTCCATGGTCTCGGCGGTGGTCTTCATGGCGACCCAGACGCCAGCGAAGCGCGACATCGCCCAGCCGGCGAGGCCGAGGTCGATCACATCCTGGACCGAGGCCGGATTGAGCACCGGGATGAAGCAGTTCTGGAAGACGTATTCGGTCTGGTGCGGATAGGTGGAGGAGTGGGCGCCGTGGTCGTCGCCGGCGATGGCGAGGATGCCGCCGTGTTTGTGGGTGCCGGCCATGTTGGCGCAGTGGAAGGCGTCACCGGTGCGGTCGACGCCGGGTCCCTTGCCGTACCACATGCCGTAGACGCCATCGACCCGCTTGCCGGGGAAGGCGTCGATCTCCTGCGTGCCGTACAGCATCGTGGCGGCAAGATCTTCGTTGATGCCGGGTTCAAAGCGGATGTCGTGTTCGGCCATGCGCTTCTTCTGGACCCATAGCTCGCGGTCGAGCCCGCCAAGCGGGGAGCCGCGGTAGCCGGAGACGAGCGCGGCGGTGCTGAGGCCGGCTTGCTGGTCGAGCCGGCGTTGTTCGAGGAGAAGTCGCAGCAGGGCCTGGATGCCGGTCAGCAGGACGGGCCGGTCCAGATCGGTGAAGCGCGAGTCCAGGGTTATCTCCGGTGGGGTGATGTCCGTGGGTGCGATACCGATATCCATGGGCGTTTGTCCCTTCAGGGTTCTCTCTTCCAGATACTAGGTATGGCGCCGTGGGAAAGCTTGCCATAGTGCGGGTGGCCGATGGTTCATTTTGGCAAGAACCGCCAAACTGCCGGACGGCGGGCAAGGAAGTGTGATGGAGTTGGACCGGCTGGATCTGGCGATCCTGGATCAATTGCAGGCGAATGGGCGGGCGACGGCGCAGGAACTGGGTGATGCGGCGCATTTATCCGCCTCCCCTTCGCACCGGCGGCAGAAGTTGCTGGAGGAGGCGGGTGTCATCCAGCGCTATGTCGCCTTGCTGGACCAGGACAAAGTCGGGCTGCCGGTGAACGTGTTCGTCACGGTGAAGCTGGCCAACCATCAGAGCGAAACGCTGCGGGGGTTTGAGCGTGCCATCGAAGCCTGCCCCGAGGTGATGGAGATGTATGAGATGACCGGGGCGAGCGACTACCTGCTGCGGGTGGTGGCATCGGATGTCGCGTCATACGAGGCGTTTCTGCGTGGACGTCTGGTGCATATCGCGGGGGTACAGTCGTTCGAGTCGGCGCTGGCGTTGAAGCGGGTGGTGTACCGGACAAATTTGCCGCTTCGGCAGGGGCACTCCGGACGGGCTTAAGGGGTGGCCCCGCGGGGGCGCCGGGTGGGGCGGGCGGCGCGGGAAAATCCTGCGTGCTGGCGGTGGCGTGAAATATCGCGACCGGTGTTTTTCTCGGTTTCCACCAACATTGGTCACAACTGCGCGAGTAACGGTAATGCCATTCTTTCCGAATCGGGCCGTTAACCACTTAGTCACAATCACGGTCTAACAACAATGCGACGAACTGGTGCTGGGAGTTGGTTTCATGGTCGCTGATACTGCCGGATCACTATCCGACTGCGTGACTGGTCTTGCCCGGACGATTCTGGTTGTCGACGACGAGGAACACATTCGTATGTGCGTGGCCGAATTTCTGCACGACGGAGGGTATCGTGTGCTGGAGGCGGCCAATGTGGCGGAGGCGAAGGATCTGCTTCAGCGCCGGCGCGTGGACCTGGTTTTCAGCGACATCAACATGCCGAACAGCGAAACCGGCTTTGCCTTGGAGCAATGGGTTCGGCTGCACTATCCGTCGGTGAAAGTGCTGCTGACATCCGGCTACCCGCAAAACGCCAAGGATACCGCTGGATTACTGGAGCCGATCATAATGAAGCCCTACCGGTGCGCCGCGCTGCAGAGTCGTATCGATCACGTGCTTTGCAACGTGAAGGCTTGAGGCGGGCGAGGCGGTGACGGGCAAGGCGGTGACGGGCAAGGCGGTGACGGGCAAGGTGGTGACGGGCGGGGCGGTGACGGGCGGGGTTGGTACAAGCGGGGCGGCCGTTCCGAGTGACCGCGCGTGATTGGTTACGGCGGTGTTTGGATTGCAGTCCGATTTTATGCGCAGAGATCGCCGAGATTTTGAGATCGCGGAAATCTTGTCGGCACCCTCGGCGGGGCCCGTTCATTGATCGAGACGGCGGATGGTGGTGATCGGACGGTTGCCGCGCCGACGGCACGAAAGTCTTCCCTGCGCGTTCAAAATCTCGGTGACCTCTGGGCATAAAGCGGTGCCGACGCACCCTCGGATGGCGCCAGCCAGCTGTGCTCGCGATAGCAGGCGCGGAGAAGCGTGCCGGGATAAACCGTGTCGCCCTTAGTCAGGCCAGCGCGGCGATGACCGCGGGCAGCAGAGCAGGGTCGCCGACCGCGATCACCCGTCCGTCGCCGTCCTGCCGGGGCGGGTTGCCCTGCCAATCCGTCAACCGGCCGCCGGCGCCGGCGATCACGGGCAGCAGCGCCGCCCAGTCCCAGGGCTTGAGGTCACACTCCGCGATCACGTCGATCTGCCCGAGCGCGAGAAGGCCGTAGGCGTAGCAATCGCCGCCCCAGTAGGTACGGCGGACCTGGGCGGCGAGCTTCTGGAAGCGGGGCAGGTCGGGGCCGAACATCTCGGGGCTGGTGGCGGAGAGTTCGGCGTGGCCCGGGTCCGGGCAGGCGCGGGTGCCGATCCGTCCGCCCAGCGGTCCGGAAAAGACCGTGGGGCGGCCGCTGGCACCGATCCAACGTTCCCCTGTCACCGGCTGGTCGATGACGCCGACCATCGGCGTATCGCCGTCCAGCAGCGCGACCAGCGTGCCGAAGGTGGGTCGGCCGGTGATGAAGGCGCGCGTACCATCGATCGGGTCGAGCACCCAGCGCAACCTGGCCTCCGGCCGCTCCAGGCCGAATTCTTCCCCGAGGATGCCGCAATCGGGGCAGAGCCGGTTCAGCTCCGCCCGCATCGCCTGTTCGGCATTGCGGTCGGCGATGGTCACGGGGGACTGGTCGGATTTCAGGTCGGCGGCGACGGCGCCGCGAAAATGCGGCCGGATCGCCGCGCCGGCCGCGTCGGCGGCAGCCGCCGCCGCCGCCACGTAACGGTCGAGATCGGTAATCAGGGTGCTGGCAACGGAACGGGGTTGGACGACAGGCTGCGCAGATAGGCGATGACGTCCGCGCGTTGCTGGTCGTTGCTGATGCCGGCGAACGCCATGCGGGTGCCCGGCACGTAGGCGGACGGCTTGTGCAGCCACTCATTCAGTTCATCGAAGGTCCAGGGGCCGGTTTTTGCCTTCATGCCGGCGGTGTAGTTGAAGCCTTCCATGTGCCCGTGCGGACCACCGACCACGCCGTACAGGTTCGGGCCGACGCCGGCTTTGCCGCCTTCGTTGAAGGTGTGGCAGGAGGTGCAGAGCTTCTTCACCGTCGACTCGCCGGTGGCGACGTCGGCCTTGGCGAGCAGCGGCGCGATCGGCGGCAGTTCCACCGGCTTCGGCGCTTCGGCGGTGGTGGCGGCGGGTGCGCCCTCAATGGCGATCGCCGGCTTTTCCGGACGATGCTCGACGACGAGGTTCATGCCGATCAGGCCGGTGAGAAAGAACACGATGCCGGCCACAAGGACCGCGGCCATGCCCTTGTTGATTTCCACGCTGTCCATGTAGCCAAGATCCCTGATCGAATGAGGGCGCCGAGGCACCGGTTGATTGGGCGCGCACGAAAT
>DATARX010000012.1:0-14705 GCA_036263955.1 Rhodopila sp. | reverse complement strand
AGGCCTTGGGGCAGGAAGATCGCCAGGGCCACGACGAGGATGCCGAGGACGGCCTGGTGCAATGAAACCAGGTTGGCCCAGACGGTCTGCTCCAGCGCCAGGAACAATGTGGCGCCGAGGACAGGTCCGGCGACGGTGCCGGCGCCGCCCAGCAGGGTCATGATGATCGGTTCCACGCCGCGGACGATGTCAAACACGTCGCTTGGTTCAATGTAGAAGACGGAGGACGCGTAAATCGCGCCGGCCGGCCCGGCAATGGCCGCGGACAAGGCGAAGGCGGCGGCCTTGGTACGGCGGGCGTCGAGGCCAAGCATGCCGGAGGCGGTTTCATTCTGGCGGATGCAGTGGAGGGCAAAGCCGACGCGGGATCGGCTGACGAGCCAGGCGGAGCCGACTGCCAGCGCGGCCAGGATCGCCTGGGCGGCGAAGAACAGGCGGGCTTGTGCAAGGACTCCGAATTGCAGCACCGGCAGGTTCAGGCCCATGCCGCCGCCGGTCAGGTCGGTCCAGTTCGTTGCCAGTTGGCGCAGGATGATGACGACGGCCAGGCTGGCGATGGCGAAGTAATGGCCGCGCAGGCGCAGTACCAGCCAGCCGACGGCCAGGGCCACGAGCGCCGCTGCGAAGGAGGCGAAAGCCCAGGCCAGCGGCATCGGGACGCCGCGCGCCTGGGCGATGGCTCCGGCGTAGGCGCCGAGGCCGAAGAAGGCGGCGGTGGCGAAGGATGGGTAGCCGGCCATGCCGCCGATGATGTTCCAGCCGCTGGCCAGGGCGATGTCCATGGCCAGCAGGGTGGCGAGGCGCAGGGTGTACGGGTCGCCGACGGCCAGGGTCGCGAGGGCGATGACCGCGCAGGCCAGGACAATTGCGATCCTCATGCGAAGCCCTTGCGGCCAAACAGGCCGTCGGGGCGCACCGCCAGCAGCAGGATCAGCAGGACCAGGGAGACGATCGAAGCGTTCTCCGATCCCAGCAGCAGGCCGGCGTAACTTTCCACCAGGCCGAGGGCCAGGCCGCCGGCGGCGGCGCCGACGACGCTGCCGAGGCCGCCGAGGACACAGACGGTGAAGGCGGTGCCGAGATAGGCTTCCGACTGCAGGGGGGAGATCGGGAAGACGAGGCCGAGCAGCGCGCCCGCGGCTCCGGCCAGGGCGGCGCCGAGGGCGAAGGTGGCGATGAAGACGGAGCGGACACGGACGCCCATCAGCGCCGAGGCATCCCGATCCATCCGTACCGCCACGATCGCTCGGCCGAGCCAGGAGCGGCGGAGCATGAGCCAGAGGGCGCCGATCATGACCAGGGCGACGGCGGCGGCAAGGGCTCTGTCCAGCGGGATGCGGAGTCCGGCGATGATCGCGGTGCCGAGGGAATGGGATGGGCGAATGGTGCGGTAGTCGGCGCCGAATATGAGGAGGAGTACGTTGCTGGTGATCAATTCGAGCCCGAAGGTGACGACCAAGGTGATGAGGACCGGGGCGCCGACAACGGGGTTGAGCAGGCCGGCCTGCAACGCGGCACCGAACAGACCGACGAGCAGCCCGACGATCGGGGCGGCGAAAACGGGATGCAGGCCGAGGTACTGCCAAGCGAGCCAGGCCAGGTAACCGCCGAGGACCACGAGGGTGCCGTGCAGCAGGTTGATGATGTTCAGCACGCCCCAGACCAAGGAGAAGCCGACGGCGATGCAGGCGTAGAGGCCGCCGAGGATGAGGCCGTTGACGAGGACTTGGGCGAGCATTCAGCGACGTCCGGTCATTGGGGTGGTTGGTGCGGAGCAAAAAAGTCGCGGGTCATCGGGCCAACCCTCGCTCGCGGGCTCGCTCGCCCGGCGATGACGGATGGTTGGATGCCGATGCCGGACCGAACGTTAGATGCCACGCGGATAAAGCTGGCTAAACACGCCGCAGCGTGGCCTGGGCGATGTCTTTCGGGTACAGCACCAGCGGCTTGCCGCCCTGGATCTGGAACACCGGGGGTTGTAGCGACACGATTTGGCCGTTCGGGCCGAATTTGATCGGGCCGAAGAAGGTCGGTGCGTCCAGCGCGGCCAGCGCGTCGCGCAGCTTCAGCGGATCGATGCTCGCCGCGGCCTTGGCCGCCAGTTGGACGGATACGCCGCAGGCGGCCGACGACGCTTCGCCATAGTCCGGGACGCCGCCGTATTTGGCGGTGTAGGCGGCGTCGAATGCCTCGGTGGAGGACCAGGGGCCCTGGCAGCCGGTGTAGCGGACAGCGGGATGCCACCAGGCAGCGGAGGTCAGGTTTTCGGCATTCGAGCCCAGCGCGTCGACGAATTCCTTGTAGGCGGGGCCGGCGATCATGGTGATGACCGTGGCATTCAGGCCGAGGTCCACCATCTGGCGGCGCACCAGGATCAGGTCGTTCAGATAGCCGGTGACGAAGACCCAGTCAGGCTTGCCATCCGCCATGGCGGTCAGCGCGCTGGCGTGATCCATCGTGCCGATGGCGTATTTGTCGAAGCTGAGCACCTGCATGCCGCGGGTCTTGGCGGACTTCTCCATCTCCTGGGCGATCGCCAGCGGGAACAGGTCGTTGCGGGCCAGAATTGCAACTTTCCCGATATTGGGGAACTGCGCGCGCACCAGATCGGCGAGCGGTTCGGTCAACGTTTCGTTCGGGGTGAAGGTGCCGAACAGGAATTTGTAGTTCTGGTCGTAAACCTCCCTGGAGGAGGCGGTGGGCGCGACCAGCGGCACCTTGTATCGCTCAGTCACCGAACTGGTGGCTTTCGTGGCGCCGGAACCGAGCGGGCCGAAGATGACCGAACAATGGTCCTCGGCGATCAGCCGTTCAGCCAGTTGCACCGCTTTCGGGGTGTTCGACTGGTAGTCGGCGTAGACGATTTCGACCGTGACGCGCTGGCTTCCGACTTCGATCCCACCGGCGGCGTTCACCGTGTCCCGCCACAGGTTATAGCCGTTTTGCTGCTTCGTTCCCTCGGGGGCCAGACCGCCGGTCAGCGGCAGCGGTGCGCCGATGCGCAGGGTGGCCGCTTGCGCACGCCCGATCCGCGGGGCGGCGAGCAGACCGGCACCAATGCCGATCGCGGTTCTGCGGGTGAGGCTGGTTGTCGTTTGCGCCACGTTTCATCTCGCCGACTGTCTGACGAAAGTATGACGGGAGAGAACCGACATGAAAAGGCGGTAAGGCGGCTGCGGTGATAAATTTCGACGTCGGACTGATCCCGGGTCCTGACCATCGGCGGGGCGAGCACGCCAGCTTCGTCATCGTGGGACTATGCCAATGGCAAATGGATGAAACGCTCTCACTGACAAACGCAGCCGCGCGGTGTAGGCTGATGTGTGACGTCCGTAAACCTGAGGCAACCATCATGCCCGACAGCACGCCCCCGACCGCTGTTTCTCCCTATGGCGATACCCTGATCATCGACATGATCCGCCGCTTCTCCCAGGAACGGCTGGCGCCGCTGGCGGCGGAGCGGGAGAAGCAGCGGCGGATCGAGCCCGAGATCGTCGCCGAACTAGGCGCACTCGGCGTGTTGGGGGCGACGACGCCGGCCGAATGGGACGGCAGCGAGCTCGATCCGGTGACCTATGCGCTGCTGCTGGAAGAAATCGCCGCCGGCGACGGATCGGTGTCGACGCTGGTGTCGGTGCACAACTCGCCGACGTGTATCGTCGTCAACGATTATGGTACCGACGCGCAGAAGGACCGCTGGCTGCGCAAGCTGGCGACGGGCGAGCACGTCGGGTCGTTCGGGCTGACCGAACCGCAGGCGGGATCGGATGCGTCTAACCTGCGGACGCGGGCGGTGAAGAAGGGCGACCGTTACATCGTCAACGGGGCCAAGCAGTTCATCAGCAATTCCACCCATCCCGGCAGCCTGGTGTTCTTCGCGGTCACCGATCCCGGGGCCGGCAAAAAGGGGCTGTCGGCGTTCGTGATCGACAAGACGCATCCGGGGTTCTCGATCGCGCGAATAGAGGAGAAGCTAGGACAGAAGGCCTCCGACACCTGCGCACTGAATTTTGAGGACATGGAGGTGCCGGAAGACCAGCGCATCGGGGCCGAGGGCGAGGGGTACAAGATCGCGCTGTCCACGCTGGAGAGCGGCCGTATCGGCATCGCCGCGCAGAGCGTCGGGATGGCGCGGGCGGCACTGGAGTATGCGATCGGGTATGCGCGCGACCGGAAGGCGTTCGGGAGCGCGATCATCGACTTCCAGGCCGTTGGCTTCCGCCTGGCGGACGCCAAAACCCGACTGGAGGCCGCTCGGCAGTTGACGCTGTATGCGGCGCGGCTGAAGGCGGAGGGGAAGCCGGCGCTGGAAGCGGCCTGCATGGCGAAGCTGTTCGCGTCGGAGGCGGCGGAGGCGATTTGCACCGCGTCGATCCAGACGCTGGGCGGATACGGGTACCTGGCGGATTATCCTGTGGAGCGGATCTATCGCGATGTCCGGGTGTGCCAGATCTACGAAGGCACCTCGGACGTGCAGAAGCTGATCCTGCAGCGGATGCTTTAGACACGTGCTGCACCATCTGCTGCAGGGGCTACGCAAACCGCTGACCGAGGCGCCGCCGCCGGCGGATCCGGCGCTGGAGTCGCTGGCGTCCACGCTCGACCAGACAGCGCGGAAGCGGCTGGGTCGGAGCCTGTCGATCCGGCAGGTGGATGCCGGGTCGTGCAACGGCTGCGAACTGGAAATCCATGCGCTGAACAATGCATTCAACGACCTGGAACGGTACGGGCTGCGGTTTGTTGCCTCGCCCCGGCACGCCGACGTGCTGCTGGTGACCGGGCCGGTGACGAAGAACATGCAGGAGGCGCTGGAACGCACCTGGCAGGCGACGCCGAATCCGAAATGGGTGGTGGCGGTGGGGGATTGCGGCGCCGACGGCGGGATGTTCGCCGGCAGCTATGCGGTGGTGGGCGGCGTTTCGACCGTCGTGCCGGTGGACCTGGTGATCCGAGGGTGCCCGCCGACGCCGAAGCAGCTGTTGCAGGGGTTGCTGTCGCTGCTTGCCGCGTGACGGTGGTAGGCGACACGACTTACGGATCCCCGCGATCGGGCACTATTGCGGACGTGGCCGATTCACGCGGGAGCCGTGGTCGCGACGCGACTCACGCCCCCGCGATCGGACACTATCGTTCGCTGAACAGCACGCCGCCTTTGGCCTTGTTATGTTTCGGTGACTCGACGATCTGCACCATCACGGCGTCGGGGGAGACATCGAAGTTTTTCACTACGGCGGCGGTGATGTCGCGCACCAGGGCGCGCTTTTGATCGAGCGTGCGCCCTTCGACGGCGTGGACGTAGATTTCCGGCATAACGGGATCCTCCTGTTCGTTCCCAATCGGATATACGTTTTTCTGGCCTTGCTGGCCATGACCGGGCATAGCTTCGCTATCGCACCGGTTCCTGTCGCAGCTGTCCCTGGCGCACCTGTCCCTGGCGCACCTGTCGGCTGGGCGAATGGCCGGACGCAACACAGGAGTTCCGATGCGCTTACCCGTCACGTTGCTTCTTCATGGCCTGATTGTGGCGGCGGCAGCGCTGTCGCCGCTGGCGGCATCGGCACAGAACACACCGTCCAATCCGCTCGATACAGGGCTTGGCACGGCGCCGGCCGGCGCCGGCACGCAAGGGAGTGCTGCCGGCCCGATTCAAGGCGCGGCGGACCCGGTGGTGGGCAGCGTCGAAGGTCATCTGATCTACCTCAGCGATCTGGGCGACGCGTCGAAGACGCTACCGGAAAACCTGCGAGGGATGCCGTTCGATACGCTGTATCCGGTTCTGCTGGACCGCATGATCGATCATGAATCGCTGGTGATCATGGCAAGGCGCATGGGGTTGGAGCAGCGTAAGCAGGTCCAGCACGACATCCAGGCGGCCACAGAGCAAATACTGGAGGGCGCGTATCTGGGCGAGGTGGCAGCGCCGCAGGTCACCGAACAGGCGATCCAGGCGCGATATAACCGGCAATACGCCAACCGGCCGGCTACCGAGGAAGTACACGCCCGCCACATCCTGGTCACCACCGAAGCCGAGGCGCGCAAAGTGCTGGACGACCTGAAAAGGGGTGCCGATTTTGCAACCATCGCTCGGGTCATCAGCAAGGATCCCGACGCCGGCAAGGGCGGCGACCTCGGGTTCTTCCGGCGGGAGCAGGTTTGGCCGGCGTTCGCCGACGTCGCGTTCTCTCTGCAGCCGGGGCAGGTTGCGCCCAATCCGGTGAAGAACGAATTTGGCTGGCATGTCATCAAGGTCGAGGAACGGCGCCTTGTGGCGCCCCCGAGTTTTTCGGATATTCACGACCAGCTGCGGCAGGAACTGATGGCGGCGGCGGTGCAGCAGGCGATCGAGAAAGCGCGTGCGCAACTGGCGGTTCATAAGTTCAACCTGGATGGTTCGGTGATGAATACAGGTCCCCAGTTGGGCGGTGGGGCGGCGGGGCAATAATCGTCCCGCCTTGTTCGCTGCACCCGGTTCGGCCATAAGCAGCCGATCTTTCCATTCAGGGGTTTTCATGCCGATTTTTCCGGACTGCTCACTTCGCGGGCCGACCCGCCTGCTCACGGCCGTTGCCCTGCTGGGCGCGGCCGCGGCAACGCCGGCTTTCGTGCAATCGGCTCAGGCGCAGCCAGCAACCTCCGCGCAACCGGCCCCAGCCGCGTCGGCCCCCGCCCAGCCCGCGGGCGATCCGGTGCTGGCTAAAGTGAACGGCCAGGCGATTCATCTGAGCGACCTGAAAGCCGCGTCCGAGACATTGCCGCCGCAAGCGCGCGCGATGCCGCCGCAGCAGCTCTATCCGATGCTGCTCGATCAACTTATCGATGCCCAGGCGCTGCTGGTCGAAGCGAAGAAGACCGGCCTGGACAAGGATCCGGACGTGCGGCGCTCGATGCAGATGGCGCAGGACCGGGCGCTTGAATCGGCGCTGCTGAATAATGAGGTGCGCCCGCAGGTGACCGAAGAGGCGGTCAAGGCGCGCTATGACCAGCAGTATGCCGGCAAGCCGGGCGAGGCCGAGGTGCATGCGCGGCACATCCTGGTCAGCGACGAGGCGACCGCCAAGAAGATCATCGCGGAACTGAAGAAGGGCGGCGACTTCGCCGCGCTGTCCAAGCAGTACAGCAAGGACCCGAGCGCGGCGCAGCAAGGTGGCGACCTGGGCTTCTTCAAGAAAACCGACATGGTGCCGGAATTCGCCGACGCGGCCTTCGCATTGAAGGACAAGGACATCACGCAGGTGCCGGTGAAGACCCAGTTCGGCTGGCACGTAATCCAGACGCTGGAGCATCGCACGGCGCCGCCGCCGACGTTCGAGCAGGTGCGCGATGAACTGCGCCAGTCCATGGTGCAGGCGGCGGTGCAGAAAGAGGTCGCCGATGCGCGAGCCCAGGTCTCGGTCGAGCGGTTCAATATGGACGGATCCCCGGTGAAGGCAACCGATACCGCGGAACCCCCGCCGGCGCCCGCGAAGTAACCCCATTGGCGGCGGACCAACCAGTCGTAGCTTTAGGTTGAAGCTGCGACTGGCAGGTTCTCATTGTTTGAGAGGGCGACTTACGTCTGAGGTTGGTTCAGCCTCGGACGATCGCGCTCTAATCGACAAGAAGAAGCGAAGGAAGAAACGATGGCGACCGCTGTGTCCCCGCTGGCTGTTGAACTCCCGGACTTGCCGCCGCTGGCGGGCGTGCGTCTGTCCGCCACGGCGGCTGGCATCCGCTACAAAGGCCGCACCGACGTGGTGATGATGGAGGTCCCGCCGAACAGTACGGTTGCCGGGGTATTCACCTCCAACAAATGCCCCGGAGCGCCGATCGACTGGTGCCGGGCGTCCTTGAAGGGCGGCAAAGCCAGGCTGGTGGTGGTGAATGCAGGCAATGCCAACGTATTCACCGGCAAGGCGGGGCGCGAGGCCTGCGCGGCGACAGCGGCGGCGGCGGGCAAGCTGGCGGGCTGTCCGGCGAAGCAGGTGTTCGTCGCCTCCACCGGGGTGATCGGCGAGGTGCTGCCGCACGAAAAGCTGGTCGCGGCGCTGCCGACATTGCACGAGAACCTGGCGGAGGATGGCTGGGAAGCGGCGGCGCGCGGGATCATGACGACGGATACTTTCCCGAAGGCGTCGACCCGGACGGCCCAGATCGGCGACGGGACGGTGCGGATCACCGGGATCGCCAAGGGCAGCGGGATGATCGCACCGGATATGGCGACGATGCTGTCTTTCATCTTCACCGACGCGAAGATCCCGGCCGACGCATTGCAGACGATGCTGCGCAAAGGTGTGGACGGCAGCTTCAACTGCACGACGGTGGACTCCGACACCTCGACGTCCGACACGGTGTTGCTGGTTGCGACCGGTCAGGCGAAGCATGCGCGCATCCCGTCAGCCGACGGCAATGCGGCGCGGACCCGGATGCTGGCGGATTTTGCGCGGGCGCTGAATGAAGTGCTTCTGGATCTTGCGCTGCAGGTCACCGGGGATGGCGAAGGCGCGCAGAAGCGGGTGCGGATCGACGTCACCGGCGCCGCCAATGCAAGGTCGGCGAAGCGGATTGCGATGGCGGTGGCGAATTCCCCGCTGGTGAAGACCGCGATCGCCGGCGAGGATGCCAACTGGGGCCGTATCGTGATGGCGGTGGGTAAGTCCGGCGAACCCGCGGATCGCGACAAGCTATCGATTGGCGTCGGCGGCGTCTGGATGGCCAAAGACGGCACGGTCGTTCCGGGCTATGATGAAACGCCGGTCGTCGCGCATATGAAGGGCAAGGAAATTGAGATCACGGTCGATATCGGCCTGGGGAAGGGCAAGGCCACTGTCTGGACCTGCGACATGACCCACGGCTACATCGATATCAACGGCTCATACCGGAGCTGAGAAGCGGCATAAAAGGGGACGCGGCATCCTTCGGATGTTCGGATGCCGCCCGATCCATGATGTCCGCCGAGGCCGCATTCAGCCGCAGGGTCATGGTCGTGCCTTCGTCCGGCCGAACTTCAACATCCAGGACGCCACCGCGCAGGGCGACGCGTTCCATCAGGCTGCGCAGGCGCGCCCTGCGCAGATCCGGATCCGCGTTCGGCACATCGTCGGTGAGGCAGATCGCGACGCGGTCGCCGCGAGCCGCGGCGGTCAGTAGAATCCGGCTGGCCGGTGCCGCGTGAATCGCCGCGACCAGCATTTCTTCCAGCAGGTCGGTCAGGGCGGCCCCGCGCATCCGGACCATCAGGCCGGACGAAGCGGCGACCTCGGCCTGCACGAACTGGTTGGCCATGACCGGGGCGACGCGTTTCAGGGCGAGCCGTAGGGCCGCGCCCGCGTCGGCCTGGGGGCTGGCGTCGGACGGGTCGATCTCCACCTCATCCCACAACGGATCGTCAGGCAGACCGATCGCGGCGCGCGCCGAGGCGTTGCGGCGGGTTTGCTTGCTGCGCCAGCCGGCCGCGATGAAAATCGCCGAGGCGGCCACGGCTGCAACAAAATATGTCACCCAAATCGTAATCACACTGCCTGACCCGTTGAATCCCAGCTGAGAATAGCAGCCTAATCTTAACGAGATATAAACAACAGGACGTGTAAACGGACGTCGCAACGCGACAAATTGTTACGAGAGTGCGTGAGAGTTATTGTCGACTGTCAAGAACGGAAACGGCCCCCGATAGTGGTCGGTGTAGACCGTGTGGGAGACAAATCCGCCGTCTTCGAGCCAAAGATGCAACTGAAACGCAGGGGGTTCGAAGGTAAAGGCGCCCGGGTCCGCAGGATCGAAGGTCAACTCGACCTGATGCGCCACCGATGGAGCAATCGATACCGTGGTGCGCGCGCACGTTCCCACGATCGGACGATGGTGATGGCCACAAACGATTCGCTCAACCTGGCTGTGCCTGGCGATGACCGAAGCGAATTCGCTCCTGTTGCGCAGAGCGATCTTGTCCATGTGGGGAATGCCAGTGACGAAAGGCGGATGATGCATGCCGACCAAGGTTGGTTTCGATGGCTGCGCTGCCAGGCTTTGATCCAGCCACTCCAGTTGCGCCGCGGACAATTCGCCGTGGCTGGCGCCGGGAACCAGCGTGTCCAGCATGACCAGGCGGACCGGGTAGTCCTCGATCGCGTATTGCACCCAGTTGGCGTTGTCATTGACGCCAGGCAGGCGCGCCAGGCCGGCGCGAAGGTTTTCGCGCTGGTCGTGATTGCCGGGAATGACATAGATCGGCATCGACAGGGTTCGCCCGAGGATTGCCGAAAGATTGGCGTATTCGGCTTCCCCGCCGCTTTCGGTCAGATCGCCGGTAATAATGACCAGATCCGGCCGTGGCTTGAACGCGTCGACGACCCGGCAGGCACGTTCCGTCAGCATGTTGGTTTCCGACACCCGATTGGCGGCGACGCCCATCGCTCGGACATGAAGGTCGGTGAGTTGGCAGATCAGCATTTTGATTACTCCGGTACTTTCAGCGCGGTCTGCTCGACATAGGGGCGCATCAACGCATCGGCTTCCTGCTGGGCTTTGGCCATCGCCGCCTCCGGCGTCGCCTTGCCGGACAGCACTGCCTGGACGCCATCCTCCAGCGCCTTGCGGACGCCGACGACGTTATAAGTGGAGAACCAGCCGCGGGCATAGACCAACTGGTCCAGCGCCACCTTGGCGTCCGGGTGATCGGCGATGAAGGTTTTCATCTCCGGCAGGTCATAGGCGGCGATGCGCGGCGAAAAATAGCCGGTGAAGCGGCTCCAGCCGCCGGCTACGGCCGGGCTGGTCAGCCATTTGACCAGTGTCCAGGCGGCGGCCTCGCGTTCCGGGGTGTTGCCCTTCGGCACGATCAGGCTGGCGCCGCCGATCGGGGCGGCGTTGACCATGGCGCGCGGAAGGAAAGCGGTGCGGTAGGGCGTTTTCATGTTGTCGCGCACGAAGGACAGCGACCCGGTGGACAGGATCATCATGCCGGTGCGACCCTGGAAAAAGGCGGTGGTGACGGCGTTGGCGTCGGTTACGCCCTCCGGCATCGCCTTCGCCTTGTGCACCATGTTGTCGAGGAAACGCACCGCGCCGATGGTGCTGGGCTGGGTGTAGTAGACCTCCCCGCCGTAGCCGGTATTGTAGAAGTCGCCGCCGTTGGACATTGCCAGGCCGGAGGTGATCCAGCCGCAGTAATCATAGGTGCCGGGCATCATGAGGCCCCAGCGAGTGGTGGTGGTGCCGTCGCGCTTCACCAGCTTTTTGGCGGCGTCGATCCATTCCTGCCAGGTGACCGGGGGATGGTCCGGATCCAGGCCCGCGTCCCTGAAGGCGTCGATGCTGTAGTAGAGCAACGGCGTCGAGTTCTGGAACGGCACGCCGTAGACATGGCCCTGCTCCGTCGCGTTCAGTTTCAGGGCCGGCCAGAACTGGTTCATGAAGGCATCGGCGGTCTGGCCGTCCTTCTGGATCAGCCCGTCGAGTTGCACGATTTCGTCGTTGATGACGTATTCGCGGACGAAATTGGCGCTCATGATCACCACCGCGGGCGGTTTGCCCGCGGCGATCGCGGCGTGGGTCTTGAGGTTGGTGTCGTCGTAGCTGCCGGTATAGGACGCGGTGACGTGGATGTCGGCGTGGTCCTTGTTGAAGACCTCGACCAGCCGCTGCATCTCGTTCGCCAGCTTGCCCTGGACCGGAACGGGAAAGAACAGATCGATGTCGGTGGCGGCGTGGGCGGTGCCGGTCATGAGGCACGCCGCCAGGGCGAGTTGGAGACGCATGATTGGTTTCCCCTGTTGTAGTGAAGCCGGGTTATTTGATGCCTGAGAAGGTAAAGGACGAGACAAAGCGGCGCTGGAACACCACGAAGGCGATCAGCAGCGGGGCAGCAACGAAAAAAGTACCGGCGGCGATGACTCCCCACTCCGACCCGGCTTCGGCGCCGGCGGTGAAGGTCGCCAGGCCGACGGTCAGCACCTGGTTGGATGGTGAGGAGGTGGCCATCAACGGCCACAGGAACTCATTCCAGTGGGAGGTGACGGAGACGATGGCGAAGGCGGTCAGGCCGGGGCGCGCGAGCGGCAACAGGACGTGGGTGATGATGCGCAGGCGGGAGGCGCCGTCGACCAGGGCGGCTTCTTCGTACTCGCGCGGAATGGTGCGGAAGGTCTGGCGCATCAGGAAGACGCCGAACGCGGAGGCGAAATATGGCGCCATGACGCCCGGCAGCGTGTCGTAGAGGTGGAGCGCCACCAGGGTGGTCATATTGGGAACGATCAGGATCGGCGGCACCAGCATCAGTTGCAACAGAAACAGTGCAAACAATGTGTTCTGGCCGGGGAAGCGCAGACGGGCGAAGGCGTAGCCGGCGAGGCTGACGGTGACGCACTGCACGATCAGAATGCCGCCGCAGAGGACGATCGTATTGAGATACCATAATGGAAAGTGCCCGGAGGACCAGGCATCGGCGAAGTTGTCCAGGCTGAACGGGCCGGATGGCAGCAGCGAGGCGAGGTCGGGGGCACCGGCGCTGTTGTGGCGGATGCTGGCGACCCCCATCCAGGCGAAGGGGACGAACCACAGCACGGCGGCGGCGGCAACCAGGAGCAGTAGCGCCGGGGGGCTACGCTTCATAGTGGATGCCTCGTTCCAGGCTGCGCAGGCTGACGATCGACAGCGCGAACAGGAAGCCGACGCTGACGACGGTGGCGGCGGAGGCCAGGCCGACGTCGAAGTTCTGGTGCGCCTGCTGGTAGATGTAGAACAGGATCATCGATGTCGTGTCGGACGGGCCGCCCTGGGTCAGGACGATGATGTGGTCGACCTGGGTCAAAGCGTTCAAGGTCGCAATGATCAGCACGAAGGCCAGGGTTGGACCGAGCAGCGGCAGGGTGATGCGGAAAAAGCGCTGGAGCGGGCCGGCTCCGTCGATGCGGGCAGCGTCCAGCAGGTCCTCGGGGATGCCGACGAGGCCGGCCAGGAAGAACAGCATATAGTAGCCGCAGTTTTTCCAGACGGTGATGGCGATGATGGAGCCGAGCGCCAGTGATGGGTCGCCGAGCCAGTTGGTCTCCGCGAGGCCGAGTGCGGCGAGGTAATAATCCAGTAATCCGGCGTTGGGCAGGAATATGAAGGCGAACAGGGAGGCGGCGGCGACCAGCGGGATCAGCATCGGCAGGGCGATGAGGGTGCGCAGCACGCCCGTCAGGCGGGTGGTTTCCTTCAGGGCGATCGCGAACAGGAGGGCGAGGGCCAGGCTGGGGACGATCGTGCCGGCAGCGTAGATCAGGTTGTTGACGACGGCGGTAGAGAAATGCTGGTCGGCGAACAGGCGGATGTAGTTGTCTGTTCCATAATGAGCGGCGCCTCGGAAGCCCCTTACTGTCAGCGATGACAGGATCACCTTGAAGACCGGCAAGTAGGTGAAGAGGAGGAGGAACAGGGCCGAGGGCAGCAGCAGGGCGCAGGCTGTCAAAGCCGGGCGCGTCCGCGGTCGGCTCTTGCTACGCGGCAGGATCGCCGGCTGGGCAGTCATTTGCATCGAGGCCACCATTACTATGGTGATACGCGAGCTGGATGAGGAAACGATGACGGTTACAAGTCAGTCGGATGACAAGCTATGTTGTTCCGCGACGTGGGCTAATCTGTTGTCCTTGAGTTCTACGCCGCTCAACTTGCGATGTCGGGCCTCGGTCATCAGCCAGGTCAACGTTTCGGCCGCGGCTGCGATGGGCAGTCCATCGTCGTGGATGTTGGAGATGCAGTTGCGCTCCGAATCGCGGCGGCCGGGGCGAGGCTGATAGGTGAGGTAGACGCCCAGGCTGTTGGCGACGCTGAGGCCGGGCCGTTCGCCGATCAGGATGACAGCGAGCGTGGCCTGGAACAGTGCGCCGATTTCGTCACCGAGTGCGACCCTCGCCTGGGTGGCGATCACGATCGGGGCGATGGTCCAGCCTTCGAGGCGGTCGATACAGTTTTGCAGCAGTTTAGGGGCGTGAAGCTGGACGCCGGCGGGCGACAATCCGTCGGCGATGATGAACACCGCGTCACAGGGGCCGGACGCCCCTGCCCCGCATGCGGGATCGAGTTGCCTCCCCAGGTCGGGGCGCCGCAGATAGGTGGCTCGATCCTGTGCCCGGCTACGCATGACGGCGTGCGGGAGTGGAGCGATGGCCCGCGCCACGGCGTCTGTGTTCAGTTCTGCATGGACCGCGTCGCGCGCCCTGGCATGAGCGAGCTGGAAGTCCAGCACATCCTGGATCGGAAGGGCGTTGCCCGTGCGGCCGAGGCCGATGCGCGCCCGGGTGGTCGCGCGCAAAGCGGCCCAGGGGTCAGGCAAGGGGTCAGACATTGGCCAGCAGGCGGGCGGGGGGTGTGCGGATGCGGCCGGCGCGGTCCTTCATGTCCATCCGCTCCAGCCAGGCATCGAACTCCGGCGCCGGGCGCAGGTTGAACTGCTGGTGTAGATACATCATGTCGTGGAAGGAGGCGCTTTGGTAGTTGAGCATGACATCATCCGAACCGGGAACGGCAATCAGGAAATTGACGCCGGCGACGGTCAGTAACGTCATCAGCGTGTCCATGTCGTCCTGGTCGGCCTCGGCGTGGTTGGTGTAGCAGACGTCGACGCCCATCGGCACGCCGAGAAGCTTGCCGCAGAAATGATCTTCCAAGCCGGCGCGAATGATCTGTTTGCCGTCAAACAGATATTCCGGGCCGATGAACCCAACCACAGTGTTCACCAACAGCGGTTTGAA
>DATARX010000537.1:0-2873 GCA_036263955.1 Rhodopila sp. | reverse complement strand
CGCGCGATATGGATGACGATCGGGATTACGTCGGCTACGGCGGCAAGCTGCCGGATCCGCAATGGCCGGGTGGCGCGCGCATCGCGCTGAACATCAATGTCAACTTCGAAGGCGGCGGCGAGCGGTCCATCATGGACGGCGACGCGTCGTCCGAGGGCATGCTGACCGATATCGGCCAGCCGGCGCTGCCGGGGCTGCGCAGCATGATGGTCGAATCGGTATTCGAATACGGTTCGCGCATCGGCGCGTGGCGGTTGCTGGAGATCTTCCGGCGGTTCGATATGAAGGTCTGCCTTTTGGCGGTGGCACGGGCGGCGGAATGCAATCCGGAACTGGTGCGGGCGTGGGTCGCGGAGGGTCATGAACTGGTCAGTCATCACTACCGGTGGCTGGATTACCAGGTAATGCCGGAGGCGGAGGAGCGCGCCCATATCCTGTTGGCGTTCGAGACGCTGGAGCGGATCGGCGGCGTTGCTCCGGTAGGCTGGATGACGGGGCGGCCGAGCGCCAATACGCGTCGGCTGCTGGTTGAGACGGGGAAGCTGCTGTACGACCGTGACGCGCTGAACGATGAGCTGCCCTACTGGCGGGAGATTGCCGGAAAGCAACATCTGGTCGTCCCGTATTCGTTTGAGACCAATGACAATCGGTTCAACGAGAACAGCGGGTTTTCGACCGGAGATGATTTCGCCCGGTACATGATCGACTGTTTCGATGTGCTTTATGAGGAAGGCGCGCGGCAGCCGCGAATGATGTCGCTGGCGCTGCATGACCGGCTGATCGGCCGGCCGGGGCGCGTGACCGGATTGATCCGGTTCCTGGACCATGTGCGGCGGCATGATCGCGTGTGGGTCGCGACCGGCGAGGAGATCGCGGAGCACTGGCGGCGCGTTCATCCGGCGGGGGTGTGAGGCGGAGGGGCGGCGCCGGGTCGTACCGCACGCTCGCGACGATAAAGGAACGGATTGATGAGTGGCTTGACACGGGTCGCGGTCATCGGGGCGGGTCTGGGCGGTTTGACGGCGGCGGCGTACCTGCAGAGGGCGGGCTTCGCGGTTACGGTTTATGAGCAGACGGCCAGCTTTGCTCGCATCGGCGCCGGCATCGTGATGGGCGCCAACGCGGTGCGGCCGCTGGCGCGGATCGGGCTTGGCGAAGGATTGAACGCGGCTGGAATCAAGCCGGATACGTTCCTGAGCCGTGCATGGAATACGGGCGAGACGCTGTATGAACTGGTGCTGGATCCGGCGTCGGAGGCGCGGTTCGGCGGCCCGTTCCTCAATGTCCATCGGGCCGACCTGCATGACGTGCTGCAAACCGGCGTGCAGCCGGGGACGATCGTGTTCGGTCACCGGCTGGCGGGGCTGCAGGAGACGGCAGATTCGGTCCGGTTGCGGTTCGACAACGGCGTCACCGTGGAGGCCGATATCGTAATTGGCGCCGATGGGATCTGGTCGCGGGTGCGGGAGATCCTGTTGGGCGCCCAACCGCTGCGCTTTACCGGCCGGGTGGCGCAACGCGCGATCTTTCCGACGGACCGGATCCCCGGGCCGCGGATCCGCGACTGCACGAAATGGTGGGGGCCGGATCGGCATCTCCTGGCGTATTTCATGACCGGCCGGCGTGACGAGGTTTATTTGATGGGCAGCGTGCCGGCCGACTCGTGGGACAGCGAGCAGCCGTCCCTGCCCTGCCCGCGCGACGACTTCATCGGCGCCTTCGCGCATTTCCATCCCGACCTGCGGCGCGCGGTCGAGGCTTGTATCGATGTCATGGTCTGGCCGATCTACGATCGCGAACGCGACGACCGCTGGAGCGACGGGCGTGTGGTGCTGCTGGGCGATGCCTGTCATCCGGTGCGGCCGTACATGGCCGCCGGCGGCTCCATGGCGATCGAGGATGCGGTGATTTTGGCGCGGTGCCTGGCGGCGACCAGCGATCACCGGACGGCGTTCCGGCGGTATCAGGCGGTTCGGATTCCGCGGGTTGCCGAGGTGCAGCGCATCTCGATCGCGAACACATGGATGCGTGGGCCGACGGAAACCGACTGGTTCTTCTGCTATGACGCGACGACGGTGGCGTTGGGTGGCGCCGAGGGTTAGGCAGCGATGGTCGCAAGCGCAGGTTCCGAACGGCTGGATGCGTTCATGGCGCGGGCCAATGCGATCTACTACGCGACTCATGATCCGTTCGCCGACTTCACCACCTCGCCCGAGATCAGCCAGATGTTTGGCGAGATCATCGGATTGTGGGCGGCAATTACCTGGCAATTGCTGGGAAGTCCGGACCCCGTGTTGCTGGTGGAGGCGGGACCCGGGCGCGGAACGCTGATGGCCGATGCGCTGCGGGCGATCCGTTCGGCCGTGCCGGCGTTCGCCGCCGCGCTGCGGGTGCATCTGGTCGAGACGTCCCCCCGGTTGCGGGCAGCTCAGGCCGTTCGGGTCGCCGATGCGACGTGGCACGATGACCTTGGGTCGGTTCCCGAAGGGCCGATGATCCTGGTGGCGAACGAGTTTCTGGATGCCTTGCCGATTCGCCAGTTCGTCCGCCGGGGCGATGGTTGGACCGAACGGTTCGTTGCCGACGGGCAATGGGTAGAACAAGCGGTGGACGCGGCCGAAACACCGCCCGGCCGCGCGGCCCGGGACGGCGACGTCGTTGAGGTCAATGAGCCGGCTCGGACCTTTGTCAGCGACGTCGCCGATCGGCTGGGTCGCTTCCCTGGCGCGGCACTGTTGGTGGATTACGGGCCGGCGCGCAGCGCGGCGGGCGACAGTTTGCAGGCCTTGGCAGACAAGCGGCCGGTCAATCCGCTTTCCATCGCCGGGTCAGCCGATCTGACCGCGCATGTCGATTTCGCCGATCTTGCCGAG
>DATARX010000514.1:0-5620 GCA_036263955.1 Rhodopila sp. | reverse complement strand
GCCTTGGGCGATGCCGCCCTGGATCTGGCCCTCGACCTGCTGGGGGTTGATCGCGCGGCCGACGTCGTGCGCGGCGACGATGCGCAGGCAACGGACGGTGCCGAGTTCGGTGTCGACCTCCACCAGCGCGGCCTGGGCGGCGAAAGCGTAGCTGGCGTAAGGGATCCCCTGCCCGTCCGGGTCGAGCGCGGTTGTTGGCGGATCGAACCGGCCTTCGCCGCGGAGGACCAGGCCTTGCTCGTCTGCCGGCATGGTGGTGGGGTCGAGGGTTGTGTCGCCGATCGTTATGCGGCCGTTGGCCAACGCGATCGTTGCGTCTTCGCCGGCGTTGGCGCGTCGGAGGATTTCGGCGCGCAAGGCGAGGCCGGCGCTGCGTGCGGCGTTGCCGCTGACGAAGGTCTGGCGGGAGGCACTGGTCTTGCCGGCGTCGCGCGTCAGGTCGGTATCACCGGAAACCAGATCGATTTGCTTGACGGGAATGCCCAGTGCGTCGGCAGCGATCTGCAACATGATGGTGTTAGAGCCCTGCCCGATGTCGACCGCGCCGGAGAACAGGATGACGCGGCCGTCGCGGCTCAGACCCATGACCATTTCGGATGGGTTGGACAGGCTGGTGTTGCCGATGCCGTACCACATGCAGGCGACGCCCGCGCCGCGGCGCAGGAGGGTTTTGGTCGTGGCGTTGAAGGCGGCGGCGGCATTCCGCAGGGCCTGCCAGCGGGGGCGCAGGGCGTCCAGGCATTCGGGGAGTGCGGCGCCCTGCCCCAGCATCTGGCCGGTGGCGGTGGTGCTGCCAACGGCAAGAGCGTTTCGGTAGCGGAATTCCAGCGGGTCGAGGTCGAGTTGTGCGGCGAGCGTATCCATCAGGGCCTCGCCGGCGATGGAGGCTTGCGGCACGCCAAAGCCGCGGAAGGCTCCGGATGGTGGTCCGTTGGTATGGATCGCGGCAGTGGTGCAGTGGACGTTCGGCACCGCGTACGGGCCCATGGCGTGGACCGGCACGCGGTTGGCGACGGTGGGACCCCAGCTTGCGTAGGCGCCGGTGTCGAAGTCGCCGTGAAACCGGAAGGCGGTGAGTTTACCGTCCGGACCGGCGGCGGCGGTGGCGGCGATGCGCGAGGGATGGCGCTTGGTGGTCGCGGCCATGCTCTCCGGGCGGGTGTAGATCATCCGCACCGGTTGGTTCAGCAGCCAGGCGGCGATGGCGGTGAGCGGTTGTATAGACAGATCAAGCTTGCCGCCGAATCCGCCGCCGACCGCGGTGGGGATGATACGGACGTCGGATGCGGGGATGCCGAGGATCGGGCCGATTTCGTCACGATCCATGTAGGGGGTCTGGGTGCAGGCGACGATTTCGATGCGGTTTCCGACGCGCCTGGCGTAGCCGGCTTCGGGTTCGATGTAGGCGTGCTCCACGAAGCCGGTGCGGACGGCGATGCTGGCGCTGACGAAGGGGTTTTCCAGCGCCTTGGTGGTATCGCCTGATACGACCCGGCCGCGGCAGAGGATGTTGCCTTGGGCGTGGATGTGCAGATCGGGTTGGGCGGGAGCGTTGTCGAACGTTACTTCCGGGAGGATGTTCCAGGTGATCGGCAGGTCGGCATCGCGGATGGTGGCGAGGGTATCGGCATCGCCGACCAGGGCGCAGACTGCGTCGCCACGATGGCGCACGTGGGTTTCGGCGAGGACGGGCTGGTCCTTGCCGGTGGGATAGATGCCGTAGAGGTTGCGGCCGGGCACGTCGGCGGCGGTCAGCACGCGGACGAGGCCGGGGTAGGCTGCCATGACGGGGGCGAAATCGCCGAGGGTGAAGCGGGCGTGGGGATACGGGCTGCGGACGGCGCGGAGCGACAGCATGGGCTCCGCGGGTAGAATGTCGGATCCGAAACGGTCGGCGCCGGTGAGTTTGACGGGGCCGTCGACCTTGGCGAGCCTGGCGCCGACGGCTGGGCCGGTTGCGGGGATTTCGTTGCGG
Organism: Rhodopila sp.; assembly: GCA_036263955.1. Classification (GTDB taxonomy): domain Bacteria; phylum Pseudomonadota; class Alphaproteobacteria; order Acetobacterales; family Acetobacteraceae; genus Rhodopila. Next base: position 3,645 of record DATARX010000514.1, on the reverse strand, counting down.
AATGCGGTGTCCAGGACGGCGTCGATGATTTTGCTGTAGCCGGTACAGCGGCAGAGCACGCCACCGAGGGCATCGCGCACGGCGTCCTGCGTGGGGGCCGGATCGTGCGACAAGAGATCGGCGGCGGCCATCAGCATGCCGGGCGTGCAGAAACCGCACTGCGCGGCGCCGTGGCGCAGGAAGGCATCCTGCAGGGCGCTCAGTTTTCCGTCTTTTGCCAGGCCTTCGACCGTGACGACGGAACGGCCGCCGACGCGGGCGGCGGGGAGGAGGCAGGCGCAGACCTGGCGTTCATCCAATAGTACCGTGCAGGCGCCGCAATCGCCGGCGTTACAGCCGATCTTGGTTCCGGTTAGGCCGAGGGTGTCGCGCAGGACGTCGGCGAGGCGAAGCATCGGATCGGCCTGGATTTCGACGGGCTGGCCGTTCAGTGTGAATTCGATGCGTTCGGCCGGGGATCTCATGCGGCCACCGCTCGGCGGAGCAGCGTGGCGACGGCCCGGCGACGATAGGCAGCGGTGCCGCGGATGTCGTCGATTGGGGACAGCGGGGCGAGATGTTCGTCCAGGATCGTTGCGAGATCGCCGGTTGTGCCGATCAGGGCGGCTTCCAGCGCCGGCAGACGCTGGGCGGTGGCGGAGCAGGAACCGACGGCGATTTGCGCCGCGGCAATGCGGCCTTCCGGCGTGCGGGTGACGATGGCGGCGACCATTGCGATTGAAATCACCAGATAGCGTCGGGAACCGAGTTTGAGAAAGACGGCGTGTGTGGCTGCGTCGGTGCGGGGGATGCGAAAGCCGAGGAGAAGTTCGTTGGGGTGACGGGCGGTTTTTCGTGGACCCAGGAGGAAGTCTTGCAGGGGCAGCGTGCGGCTGCGTTCAGTATTGGCAAGCACGACGCTTGCGTTCATCGCCAGCAGGCACGGGACGCCGTCGGCGGCGGGGCTGGCGTTACAGATATTGCCTGCCAGGGTGGCGACGTTCTGAATCTGGCGTCCGCCGACCTGGTTCGCGGCCTGTTTCAGCGCGTCGAAAACCGGCGGCAGGTTTGTTCCGATGATGTCGGTCCAGGTGGTCAGGCAAGGGATCCACCAGTGATCGGCGTGGGTTTCGATCTGGCGGAGGCCAGGAAGTGCGGCGATGTCGAGGATTTGGTCTTCGGGTGGCTGTGCGACGCGGGCGGGATAGTAATCCGTGCCGCCGGCGAGGGGTGTCGATCCCGGGCGCTCAGCAAGTATTGCCAGAGCGGCCTGAAGGCTTGACGGTCGGAAATATCGTTCCATGCCCACCAGAGGTCGTTTGTGTACGTATGATCTGCCGGGATGAGCGGCGTTGTCAAGCGACTCCGAGCTTTGGCGACTCCGGGCTTTGGCGACTCCGGGTTTTGGCGACTCTGGGCTTTGGTCTTTTCTCCATGCGTGCGTGATGGGCGTGGGTGCGGCGAATGTACGCCGTGCGATCAGCCCGATGTCGATTTCAGAAAGAGGCTCAGGCGGGCCGGGATTCAGGCGGGCCGGCGGGCGATCATATCGATTTCAATCCGGGCATCGTAGGCGAGGCCGGTGGTACCGATACAGGTGCGGGCGGGGCGGCGGTCTTCGGGGAAAAACGTCTTGTAGACATCGTTCATGGCCGCGTAGTCGGCGGCGAAATGGGTCAGGTAGATGCGGACCATGGTGACGTGTTCCAGGCCGAGGCCGATCCCATTCAGGACCGTGGCCAGGTTGGCCATCACGTTGCGTGTCTGTGGTTCGATCCCATCCGGCAGCACGCCGGGGGTATCCGGGCTGTCGGGCATCTGCCCTGTGACGAAGATCCAGCCGTCGCATTCCACGGCATGGCTGAAGGGGGCGACCGGTTTCGGGCCACCTGGTATCATGTGAAATAGCATCGTCGTGTCGTGCATGCGACCTCTCGGTCTGGCGTTTGATAGCTTCAGGTTGAAGGTATCCTGCCAGGCACTTACCGTGCCATGGGAACGGCGGACCGAGCGGCGCGGGTCCGGCGGTTTGCCGCGGTCGAGGGCGATCACCGTTGCAGAAATGCCTGCGGATTTAGCAGCATGTGCCTGGCGCGCGGCGTCGGCGCCATGACGTTACCGTAGCGATCTGGCCGGCGCTCACGGGGCGCGCGGCGACGGCTACATCAGTTTCCACTCGCCGGTTTTAACACGGCATACATCGAGATTGAGCGTCCGAGGCGGTGCCGAGGCTTGCCGGTAGCGAACTTCCGACCGCAAGGTGCGGCATTCCATGCCCTGCCGCCGAAATGCCTTCTGGACAGAAATGGTCCCGGAGTTGCCGGACTGCGCGCCCGCCCAATCCTCGGACTTGCCGACCTCGCCATGATCTTCGGTCAGAAGCTTATTGGCTGCCGCCTGCCCTGTCGCCAAATCCTCCTTGCTGAGCACCGGCCCCTTATAGCCCCGAAACGGACTGATCTGGGCATTGGCGGCCATTGGCCAGACAGCCAGGAAAACGCCACAGAGGAGAACGACGCAGAAAAAAACGACGCTCCGCCACGATTCCCGACGTGGAAGACCCGCGTCCGAGGCGTATTTCAGGCCGATCATGGCACCATTCCTCCGTTATAAGCAGCGGCCGCTTGTGCGCCCCTTCCCGCCCGCGAACGCCATCATTGATGGTGTCCCGCAGGCTTTCGCGGCTACGTCAATACATTCGAAAATGTATGACCGCCAAGCGTTTCAGCGGATTTTGGTCGTCACAACTTAGCACGGGACCCGATCGTCAGCCTGACGGATGGCCCTGGCCCGGGATCAGGCACATGCCGGTTTGGGCCGACCGCGCAGGTGCCGCTTTCCTGAACGCAACACGCCCCGCGGCGATCAGGTTCGGGTCGCGAACGCTCGCCGAAGTGGGTTTTCCGCCCCAATTCGACAACAACCGCAACAAACCGTCCGTCGAACCGGACCTGAAGAAACCGGCCGCGCGCGATGCGCTGCTCCACCACGTCGCGACCGCCGATGTCTTCATGCAGAATTTTCGCCCGGGCGAGGCGGCGCATACCGGGCCCGGTAAGCGCAGCAGCCGGTGCATGATCCGCTGATCGAGGCGGTTTCCGGGCTGGCTGCGATCAACTCTTAACACCTGAGAAACAGCAGCCCGGTGCGGTCGAAGTAGGTCCAGGCCTCACCGCGGGATGAGATTTGACGGAACAGGTCGTTCTCCGGATGCAGCCTATAGCCGCGCGCGCATCTTTTCGATCCAATATTCCGAAGGCTGGCAATTGACGTGATGATGGCCGGGCTGGCCTGGAACCGCATGCGTCATCGCGACGATCCGGCCATTGCACCGCGTATCGATGTAGTTGTCGACTTTGGGTTCGACGATGTGTTCGGCGACCTCACAGTTCCAAACCGCGTCGACAGGCATGACGTATGGGGCGGCGAGGATATCATGCCGCGCGATCGGCCGATCGGGACGGCGGGGATCGAACGCACCCGACATCAATACTCTCCCCGCATCGGTCGTAGAGCGCTATGCTAGCGGGGCGATCGCCTTTGGATCGGCGTGTTTCCCGGTCGGGACGGCTGCACCGGTTGCACATCAACGAGTCCCGGGCGGAGATCGAGGGTCTGACCACGAGGGGGCACGTCGTTGATCGACTTCTATTATTGGCCGACTCC
>DATARX010000477.1:0-2307 GCA_036263955.1 Rhodopila sp. | reverse complement strand
CTGCCGCACGCCGATCGGTGCCCATGCCCGCCTGCTGGCGGACGGCACGATCACGCTGACCGGATTGGTCGCCCGCGCCGACGGGTCGTTCCTGCTGAAGCGCACACTGACCGGCGCCGCCGCGGATGCGGCCCGGATCGGTTCCGACCTGGGCGCCAGCCTGCGGGGCGACGCACCGGCCGACCTGTTCGCCTAGAGCCTTTTCCGTTCGCATTGGCTCGCCGAATCGGCTCTAGCACATTGTTTTAGCGAGCATCTTCACCCGCTCAGGTATGCAATCTGAGCGGGATCTGCTCTAAGCGCGCCAACCCGCAATTGACCTCGATCGACACTACAACGGGATCGCCACCAGCGTATCGAAATGCGACGAATCGCAGATCACAACGCGTTCCCTGAACCGAAGTACGCCGGCATCTTCCTCCAACCGGTCCCGGTAGCGCCCGGCGGCAAACAAATCCATCCTCCCGTCCCGCATTGTCCGTACCACCAGAAACGGTGTCTCCGCCCGATCCGGTCCGATCACCCGGGGCGTCCCGACAATGTGCCGATACGTCTGCCGCTCATAGATATTGGCTCGCCGCAACGCCAGCACCCGGTCCGCGAGCATCGCCTGGCTATCGGCATAGACGATGCCCGCTTCGTTGCCATCACGCAGGTTGTCGGCCGAGGTGATCTTGTAGAGACAATCGTCCACAAAGAACCCCGGCCAGTCCTCCAGGCGATCATCGTCGATCGCCGCGGCGTAATCCGCGTTCAGGCCCACGATCCGGAACAGCCGGTCTGCCGCCGCGCTCATTGTCCCATGATCCCGCGCCACATCTTCCAGAACCCGCGTATGGCGGTTTCCGTCGCTCTGGTGTCCTGGCTTTCGGTGCCGTCTCCACCCATTTCCAGCAGCGATACTCCGGTCGGAGCCGCAACCGCGCCCCTTTCGACAAAGTTGCCGATGCAACCATCTTCCATCGAAACGAAACCCGCCGGTCCGGCGAGGTTCAACTGCTTCAGGCGGCGGCGGCGCAGCGAAGGTGGATCGTCCGCGTAACCAAGGTAAATCCAGTTGAGATCTGTCCTGTCGACGCCGCGCGGCACGAACTGGCGGATTGCCATCAGGTTATACGTTCGCTGCATCGCGAAACTGGGAAATATCGACAGGATCTGCTGGCGCACGCGGTCGCCATGTTCGTCCTCGGCGTCCAACATGCTGGGATCGGACAGACGCAATCCTTCATCCACCGATCGCATCCCGTCGTAGGCCGTGTCGGTCTCCTGCTCCGGCGCCAGCGTGGTCGAGACATGGCAGGCGGCATTCTCGCTGACGCTGACCCCGCCGCCCTGGCTGAGGCGATTGATCCGGAAGGTGGCGAAGAACACGTGCAGCAGGCTGGCATGGTAGGTGTCGCGGACATTCTCCGCGTACAGCTTCCAGTTATTCGGCAGCACTTCGGTGTAGCGCCCGATGACCTGCAATTGGCGGCTGGCGGTGCGCCGTAGGGCGGCGGCGACCTCGGGGCCGACGAACGCTTCGATCGTGGGCGTGGCTTCGGAAAACGTGCCGAACACGATTCCGCTGATCGTTGCGATACGAAGTTTCCGCGTCGCGTGATCCTCCGGCCGGAAACTGTCGGGCATGCCACCGCGGCCGTTGACACCCTTGCGGAAGGCGATCGACTTCAGGTTGCCGCTCAGGTCATAGCGCCAGGCGTGATAGACACAGGTGAAATCACCGGCGTTGCCGGAATTATCCAGGCAGATCAGCGCGCCGCGATGCAGGCAGCGATTCTCGAAGGCGGCGATCGCGCCGGTTTCGGTGCGGACCACCACAACCGGCATGCGGCCGACAAAAGTCGTGCGCCAATCACCGGCGTTCGGGATGTCGGTTTCAATGCAAAGGAAATTCCACACCGGACCTTCGAACAGGCGCCGCTGTTCCTGCTCCAGCAGTGTCGCGTCCTGATAGACCTGGAACGGCACCTGGGTGAGGCCCTTCGGCCACGGCACCTCAGCCTGGTCCATTCGATCCTCCCATGGCTTTTGCGGGAGGCTAGACGAAGGCGCCGCTGGCGACAAACCGGCGACAGCGCGGCTGGGTGGCTATGGCAGCGGTGCGGCCAGATGCGCGACCGATTGTCCCGTTTCCGCGACGATCATTTCAGCGACAAGCCGGCGGTGGCACATAAAGTGGTCCCGCTCGAAGCACAGCAGGCAGGCGTGCCGTTCCGTCGCCAGGCCCTTCGCCTGCGCCAGTTCGGCCTGCGCCCGATCGGAGGTCATGTGCTCGCGGAAAATGACCTCCATCCGTTCGGGGTG
>DATARX010000282.1:0-2824 GCA_036263955.1 Rhodopila sp. | reverse complement strand
GGCCCTGGTCCGGAGAACCAGGCCCCGTTCGCCAGGTCCGTGATCAGGACCCGTGCAAAGCCTCCCACACCGTTACCGGGGTCAGCGGCATCTGCAGCTTGACCGCCTGTTCGGCGCGGCCGGCCCGCGTCAGGGCGTCAGCCACCGCGTTGACGACCGCCGGTGTCGCGCCGATGGTGCCGAGTTCGCCGACGCCCTTCACGCCCAGTGGGTTGTTCTGGCAGGGAATGGACTGGTCGAGCACATGCACGAAGTCGCGGATGATGTCCGCGCGCGGCATGAAGTAGTCCATCATGCTGGCGGTCATCACCTGCCCCGACCCCTGCTCGTACAGCATGTGCTCGCCCAGCGCCTGGCCGATGCCCTGGACGGCGCCGCCGTCCAACTGCCCGCGCACGATCATCGGATTGACCACGCGCCCGACGTCGTTGACCGAGACATAGGACACGATCTCGACCGCACCGGTGTCCGGGTCGATCTCAACCTCGGTGATATGCGCCCCGTTCGGCCAGCTTGGACCGTTCACCTTGCTCGTCGCATCGACGTAGATACGCCGGTCGGGCTGGCGTTCGGCGAGTTCGAACAAGCCGATGCCGCGGTCGGTGCCGGCTATGCGGAACATCCCCTCGGCATACTCGATATCCGCCGCCGCCGCCTCCAGTTCTTCTGCCGCCAGTTCTCGCCCGTTCGCCACCGCCGTTTCCGATGCGTGATTGATCGCTGATCCCGCGGTGAACAGCGACCGGGACCCGGCGCTGCCGAAGCCCTGGCCGCGGTCGGTGTCGCCCATGACGATGCGAACGCGCTCGATCTCCACGCCGAACACGTCGACGACAAGCTGCGCGTAGGACGTCGCGATCCCCTGCCCCATCGGCATGGTCGAAGCATAGACTTCGATCGAGCCGTCACCGGACACCGCGACCGTCACCCGCTCCTCGAACACGTTGCCGCCGGTCCATTCCAGGAACGACGCCAGGCCGCGTCCGCGCAGCTTTCCGGCGGCTTTCGATTCGGCCTCTCGTGCGGCGAAATCATCCCACTTGGCCAGCGCCAAGGCCTGCTCCAGGATCGAGCCGAACTTTCCGCTGTCGTACACCTGCCCCATCGCATTGGTGTACGGCATCTGCTCCGGGGCGATCAGGTTGCGGCGCCGGATCTCGGCCGGGTCGAGGCCGATCTTGTGCGCGGCGACATCGAACAGACGCTCGATCAGGTAGATCGCCTCGGGGCGACCCGCGCCGCGATAGGCGGCGGTGGGCGCGGTGTTGGTGAGCACGGCGCGCAGGTCGAAATCGATCGGGTGAATGTCGTAAATGCTGGTGGAAACCCAGGGGCCGATCATCAACTGGATGATGATCCCGGTCGTGCTGCCATACGCACCGACATTGGCGAAGGACCGCAACCGATACGCCAGCACCTTGCCGCGTGCATCCAGCGCCAGTTCGGCGTGGGTTTCCACATCGCGTCCATGCGTCGCCGACAGAAATTCGTCGATGCGCGTCGGCGTCCATTTTACCGGCCGCCCGACATGGCGCGCGGCATAGGTGACGACGATCTCCTCGGAATACAGGCCGGTCTTCATGCCGAACCCGCCGCCGACATCGCCGACAACGACGCGGATCTTCTCCGTTGGCAGATCCAGCACGCCACACAGCGTGTCACGCGCGCCAGAGGGCATCTGGCTGGACAGACGCAGTGTCACGCGGTCTGTCTCCTGGTCGTACACAGCCAGCGCGCAGCGCGGCTCCATCGACGCCGGCGCCAGGCGCTGGTTCACCACATCGAGGGTGACGACATGCGCCGCCTTAGCGAACGCGGCGTCAGAGGCCGCGGCATCGCCGTGCAGCATCTGCGCCGCGATGTTGCCGGTGGCGGCCGGCCAGACCAGCGGCGCGCCCCCGGCGATCGCCTCGGTCAGTTCCGTGACCACGGGCAGTTCGTCATATTCGACGATGACGGCTTCGACCGCGTCCTTGCCCTGTTCAGGGGTCTCGGCAATCACGGCGACGACTTGTTCACCGACAAAGCGCACCGTCTCGTAAGCCAGGGCGTGGCGTAGCGGGGTGGCACCCGGCGAGCCATCCGGGCGCTTGAAGATCGGCGCCACCGGCAATGGCTTCACGCCTGCGGCGACGAGATCGGCGCCGGTCAGCACCGCCACTACGCCCGGCATCGCCGCGGCGGCGGAGACGTCGATCGAGACGATCCGAGCGTGCGCGTAGGTGGAGCGCAGGAACGACACATAGGTCTGGTTCGGCAGGGTGAAGTCATCGGTGAACCGGCCGGCGCCGGCCAGCAGCCCCGCGTCCTCGATGCGGCGGACCTCTCGGCCGCTCCCAAAACGCCCAATCGTCGATCCGTCTGGCATAGTGTTCCTCTCGTCTCGAATGCCCAGCGCGGCATCGCCGGCCGCCGGTTATGCTGCGGTGCAGCGATCCTAGATCAGTTTGAATGCGCCTGGAAACAGGGGGACCGCATCGTGCTCACGGTTCTGTTACCACTGGGGGGCTGGCGTCCTGGGCGCGGGGACCGCCGATCGACAAGCGCCTCAGCGCGTTCGAACGACACCGTCCCGACCTGGACCCGCCGGGCCCTGGCCCCGACGCTAGACCCGCCTAGACCCGCTGGCGCCGTGGCCTAGACCCGCTGGCGCCCCGCCTAGACCCGCTGGCCGCCGTCGATATGGACCTCGGACCCGCTCAGATAAAGCGCCTGGTTTGAGCAGAGGAAGAACAGCAGGTCCGCCACCTCGCCGGGCTTGCCCAACCGCCGCATCGGGATTTCCCGCTGCACGATTTCTTCGGTCCCCGGCGACAGGATGGCG
>DATARX010000475.1:0-6001 GCA_036263955.1 Rhodopila sp. | reverse complement strand
GCCCATGGGGTGTCATTGGCCGGCCCGGCCCATGGGGTGTGTGATTGGCCGGCCCGGCCCATGGCGTGATTGGGCACATGATCGCGCCGGGCGTCACCCGACGTTCTTGATCCCGATTGTTACTTCTTTTTCTTCTTCGTCACGGTCGTAGCAGAGGCCTTGCGTACCAACGCGGCACTGGACGGCATCGGCGCACAGATTTCCACCGACGCAGGCACCAAATTCTTGCCGGCCGCGAAATCCGCCAGTTGGGCTGGCGACTCGAGCGCTAACACTTCGTTGAAAATCAAGCCGTTGCGAGGACAAAAATCGCCGCCCAGTTCGCTGCCCTGGCGCGATATCGCGTTCGCCAGATCGGTTACGAACCGATCGTGCTCGACCTGCGCCGTCCGGCCATAGCGGTGCTTGAAATACGCGTCGATCGCACGCTCGTTGCTCTGCAGGTCGGCCTGATAACGCCGGATGAAGGCGTTGTACTGGGTGTCGTCCTGGCAGCCGGTGGCCAGCACCATCAGCTCGCTGCGCAGCGCCTGAACTTCGAACGCCGATTGGTCCGACAGGGACGTGCACTGCTGTTGCGCCAGCACAGGTTCGGCGGACAGCATGGTCAACGCGACGACGGCACTCACGACTCGGCGCATAGGCTCTTCCTCTTTCCCGGTTCGGCGGCTGCATAGCGCCTGCCGACGCGCACCGCTACATTGTTTTCTGGCGCGAATTCACGACCGGGCGATCGCGAACCGCTTTTGTCGCAAACAGAAATGGCTATAGATTGAATAATCGGTCCTCCCGTCGCGGTTTCGTCGTGTCAAGCGCCGAACCGCGGAGGACACGGAGGGGGACCGAAAGAAAGCCTAAGCGTCTAAAATGGCACAAATAAAGCCCAAACGGCTAAACGCCAAACGGCTGAACAAGGGAACGTCCATGTCCAACACTACATCTGTTCCGAGCCTGAAAGGACGGTGGCTTCAACTCTGGCTTGGGGTCGTCTGCATGGCATTGATCGCCAACCTTCAGTACGCCTGGACGTTGTTCGTCGATCCGATGCACGTCGCGCGCGGTTGGAGCCTGGCGGAAATCCAGTGGGCATTTTCCATTTTCATTGCGACCGAGACGTGGCTGACCCCGGTCGCCGGTTCGATCGTCGACCGCCTCGGCCCGCGCATCGGCCCCAGTTCGGCGATCGCCGTGGGGGGCCTGTTGGTCGGCTGTGGCTGGGTGATCAACGCCTACGCTGATTCGCTGATCTATCTCTATATCGGCGCCGCCGTATCAGGCACCGGAGCCGGGGCGATTTACGCCACCTGCGTCGGCAACGCGGTGAAGTGGTTCCCGGATCGGCGTGGTCTGGCCGTTGGCCTGACCGCCGCGGGCTTCGGCGCCGGCGCTGCATTGACCGTGGTTCCCATCCGATGGACGATCGCCGCCTCTGGCTATGCGCAGGCATTCCTGTGGTTCGGCATCGGCCAGGCGGTGATCGTGGTTATCATCGCCCGCGTCCTGCGTGGACCGGATCAGCCGATCGTGCTGGCCAACAAGGGCAACCCCAACCTGCAGCAACTCGCCAGCAGCGCCACCAGCCTGGAGATGTTGCGATCGCCGATTTTCTGGTTGCTGTATCTGATGTTTATCGGCGTTTCCGCCAGCGGGTTGATGGCGACCGCACAACTGGGCCCGATCGCCAAGGATTTCGGCATCTCCAACACGGTGATCTTCATGGGGGCGAGCACGCTCAGCGTGGCGCTGGTGGTGGATAATGTGCTGAACGGCCTGGCAAGGCCGTTCTTCGGCGACCTGTCCGACCGGATCGGGCGGGAGAAGACCATGGCACTGGCGTTCACCTTGGGGGCCATCAGCTACTGGCTGCTCGCCGTGGCCGGACAGACGCCATGGGCCTTCGTCGTGTGCGCCGGCCTGATCTTTTTCACCTGGGGAGAGATTTTCTCGCTGTTTCCCTCCACCTGCACCGACACGTTCGGACCCAAGCATGCCACCGCCAATGCAAGCCTGCTCTATACCGCCAAAGGCACCTCGGCCTTCCTGGTGCCACTGGCGAACGTGCTGAAATCCGCCACCGGAAGCTGGGAGTCGGTTTTCCTGGTCGCGGCGGCCACCAACGTCGTGGTCGTTCTGCTTGCATTGTTCGTGCTGCGTCCGATGCGGGCCAACCAGATGAAACGGGCGAGCGTCGCGGCGACGTTCCGCGGCTGAACAGGGCGGCGCCGGCTGACGGGCGCGTAGCGATGTGCTACGCGCCGCCGCCATGACACCTGGGGAGCGTTTCGCACTCGGCAGCCTGGCGGCAGGCTGTCTCGTGCTCGGTCTGAAAGGCGCGGCCTGGTGGCTCACCGGCAGCGCCGCGCTGTATTCCGATGCGTTGGAAAGCACCGTTAATGTGGCCGCCAGCCTGATCGCCTGGATGGCGCTACGATTCGCCGCCCGTCCGGCCGACGCCAATCACCCCTACGGCCATGACAAGGCGGAGTTCTTCGCCGCCGTCATCGAAGGTGTGCTGATCGTCGTGGCCGCGTTGCTGATCTTCGCCGAGGCATGGCAGGGCTGGGTGCATCCGCACGTTCTGGAGGCACCGATTCGAGGCGTCGGCTTGAATGCGGTGGCGACGGCCATCAATGGCGGGTGGTCGCTCGTGCTGCTCGCGGCCGGGCGTCGCCTGCGATCTCCGGCGCTGCAGGCCGACGCCCGTCATCTGATGGCCGACGTGATCACCTCCGTCGGCGTCGCGACCGGGGTGTTTCTGGCGGTTTTCACCGGCCGGTATGTGCTGGATCCAATGCTGGCCGCCGCGACCGGGGTCTACGTGCTTTGGTCGGGTATGCGGATGATTTCCTCCTCCGTCAGCGGGCTGATGGACGAGGCGCCGGAGCCCGCGGTGGTGAACCGGATCCGGGAGCTGGTTGCCAACAGCGCCGCCGGGGCGATCGAGGCGCACGACCTGCGCACCCGCCACGCCGGCCGGCTGACGTTCCTGGAGTTCCATCTGGTGGTGCCGGGCAGCATGACCGTGGCCGCCGCGCACACGATCTGCGACCGGATCGAGGACACGTTGAAGGCCGAGATGGGCCACCTGATGATCACGATCCACGTGGAACCCGAGGAAAAGGCGAAGCACGGAGGCGTCCCGGTTTTATAGGCGGGGGCGGGGGCCGCGCGCGACGTTCTTGACTCTCCCTGGGCCGATGCGTAGAACGCGCCTCTCCCGCTGAACCGGCCCTGGCATGCAAGCCAGGAGAACGTTTGGCTCTTTAACGTTGTGATCGAAGAACGCATGGCCAACACCGCATCGGCGCGCAAGCGCATCCGTCAGACCGTGACCCGCACCGCGCGTAACCAGGCGCGGAAATCGCGCATGCGCACCTTCGTCAAGAAGGTCGAAACCGCAATCGCAAGCGGCGATAAGTCTGCGGCCGCCGAAGCCCTTCGGGCGGCGCAGCCAGAGATGCAGCGTGCGTCCGGCAAGGGTGTGATCCACGCCAATACCGTGGCGCGGAAGTTGTCCCGCTTGTCCGCGCGGGTCAAGGCGCTGCCGAGCGCCTGACCTGCCGTCCGGTCGGCCGGAAAGGTTGACCGGACACCGCCAGGAGCGCATGATACGATTGCGAGCCAGGGCGGTCATTACTACAGGGTTCCGCATTATTTATAGTCTTCACCAAGCGGCCCCTATGGCGGCCGCTTTTGTTTGGCTTGCCCAATGGGCTGGTCAGGTAATGTTATTTCGTTCAATTGGATTTCGTCTTGCTGACCTCAGTTTTTGATTGCCTCCATCCTAAACTCTGACATACTTGGCCCTGCCAGCCGGAAAGCAGTGTTATCCGCATTTAAACCCTTTCGCGGGAAGGATAACTGCGTTCTGCTTGGTCAAAGCAGGGGGAGCTCCGGACGATTTCATTTCGCCGGTAACGAAATATCGAATCAAGCTGCGTGGCGTTGACGCAGGGGGAGCTTTGGATGACCACGGCTGAGTCTGAGATCGTGGAAATGCCGCAAATCGCTGCCCAGTGGGCAAGAATACGCGGGCGGATACAGGTTGAAGTTGGTGAGGTCGAGTACCGCACCTGGCTCCGCCAAATGACCCTTGTTGGGCTGGATGGCGACGAAATCACCGTCAATTTGCCGACTCGCTTTCTGCGCGACTGGGTGTCAACGCGATACGGCGACCGCTTGCGGGCGCTGTGGCAGGTGGAAAATCCCGCCGTCCGCCGGGTTGATATTCGTGTCGGCGGAGCGGCGTCTCAGCCGGCCGCGCTGGCGGAAAGCGTGTCGGCGCCGCGCGAGGAAGCAGCGCCCGTTCGGAGCGAGCCGCCGCGCACCAGCACGCCAGTCGCCTCGGCCCCAGGGTGGCAGGACGAACGGGTCGAACCACGCTCAGATCTGGCCGCGCCGCTCGATCCGCGTTTCACGTTCGATGGCTTTGTTGTTGGGAAACCTAACGAATTTGCCTATGCCTGTGCACGCCGGGTGGCCGAACGCCCGTCCAGCCCAGGGTTCAACCCGCTGTTCCTGTACGGCGGTGTGGGATTGGGCAAGACCCATTTGATGCATGCCATGGCGTGGGAACTGACGGACCGCGCAAGCAATCCGGTCTCGGTGGCCTATATGTCGGCCGAGAAGTTCATGTACCGCTTCATCGCGGCGATCCGCAGCCAGTCGACGATGGAGTTCAAGGAAAATCTCCGCAGCGTCGACGTCCTGATGATCGACGACCTGCAGTTCCTGATCGGCAAAGACAATACCCAGGAAGAATTCTTCCATACTTTCAATTACTTGGTTGAGCAGGGCAAGCAGATCGTCGTTTCGGCCGATAAGTCGCCGTCCGATCTGAACGGGCTTGAGCATCGGCTGCGCACCCGTTTGGGTTGTGGCATGGTCGCCGACCTGCACTCCACGACATATGAATTGCGCATCTCCATCCTGGAGGCCAAGGCCGCCCGCGCCGGCGTGGATGTGCCAGGCAAGGTGCTCGAATTCCTTGCGCACAAAATCACATCCAACGTTCGGGAATTGGAAGGCGCACTGAACCGCCTGGTTGCGCACGCAAATCTATTTGGACGTCCTGTTACATTAGAGACGACCCACGAAGTATTACACGACATCTTGAAAGCACATGATCGTCGCGTCACGATCGAAGAAATCCAAAAAAAGGTCGCCGAACATTACAGCATCCGGTTGACGGACATGTCGTCGGCCAGACGGGCACGAGCCGTCGCTCGGCCGCGCCAGGTGGCGATGTTCCTGGCCAAGCAGCTCACCAGCCGCAGCTTGCCGGAGATCGGCCGGAAATTCGGCAACCGCGACCATACGACGGTGATGCACGCGGTTTCGCGGGTGACCGAACTGATGGAACGCGACGGCACCTTCGCCGAGGACGTCGAACTGCTGCGCCGGCTGTTGGAGGCCTAAGCAAGGTCGGGCGCGACCACGCTCTGGGCGGCGGCTTGGCGGCGATAAACCGAGCAGCGTGGTGCCAGCGGGCGCGCCGCAGGTGGCGAGATCGACGGCGGTGCCGACAATTTCGGTCAGCACCGCCTGACAGACGCTGTTCGGCGGTCCGCGCGAGGCGTCCCGGCGCGTGGGCGCCGCCCGTCACCGCCACGGCAGCCCTGCCGTTAGCGTCTCCCGGCGATCAATCCGGCCGGTATCCGGTGGCTGTCCTTGCCACGGCGCCACCGGCGTGCCGGTAACCAGGGACTGGGATCGCCCAGGATTTCGCGGATGAGATCGACGCCACGGGTGGTCTGTACCGGGATGCCGGAACCGGGATGCCGGATCCCTCCCGATTTTCTGTAGCGTGTTTCGGCAGGCCGCGTGCCGCCTGTCAATCGGCGCAGGGCCGCCCTATGGTTTGACCACAAACCAGGGAGGAAATCCGTATGCGTCCCGAAGACGTCATCGCCGACCGGCGCCGCCCTTATACCGGCGCCGAATATATCCAAAGTCTCCGGGACGGTCGCGAGGTCTATATCGACGGCGAACGCGTCGCCGA
>DATARX010000469.1:0-4093 GCA_036263955.1 Rhodopila sp. | reverse complement strand
AGCACGTGGCGGCGCTGCAGCGGGCGGTTCGGCCGCGGGAGACGGCTTAGGCGGCGTGGGCCGGGCAATCTGACCGGCCTCATGCCACCGGACGTATCGTCAATCGTCAATGGCAACGTTTCCGGCTTCTCCGTTTGGCGGCTTCTTCAAACTTTGAAGGGCCTTGGAGAACGGGTAACGATTTCGATCGAGGCGCCCGAACCTGGCGGGCCCCGAACCTGGCGGGTCCCGCACATTGGCGGGTCCCGAACCTGGCGGGTCCCGGACATTGGCGAGTCCCGACCATTGGCGATGTCGCGCTGACGTGAAGCGACACCGCCGCGTCTCTCTCGCATGCCCGCTTCCCGCGGGCGGCCTCCCTGGGCGGCCCCCTTGGGCGGCGATGCCTGGTGGCGTGGATTTTTGAGGTGTCTGGATTTTGAGGTTGGTGAAATACGACGCCTGATTGATAATCGGCAGATCTCGGTCTGACCTAACCTCTCGGACGACAGAGCATGACGTCGAACCTGACCGCCCCGATGGAGGAGCGCGCGCCGCGGCAGGTGTCCGGGGAAGCGGCGGAGCCTGTGCAGACAGTTTCGAAACCGGTCCGACCGCCCGTGATGACGGAGGAAGCGGTCCGCACGGACCGTGGCCGTCGCCCGCGGTCACCGCGCGGCCGTGCCATACGGTGGGTTTTGCTCCTTGCCCTGATCCTCGCCGGCTGGTGGGGCTCCGGTTACCTGTTCGCCTACACCGACGATGCCTACCTCACCTCCGACATCGTCTCGGTGACGCCGGAGGTGGCGGGGCCGGTCGAGGCGGTGCATGTGACCGACAATCAGTGGGTCGCCCGGGGAACGAAGCTGTTCACCATCGACCCGCTGCCGTTCAAGCTGGAACTTGAGCGAACGCGAGCGCTGGAGGCGGAAGCGCAGGCGCAGCTGCCGATCGACCAGGCGCAGGTCGACGACCTGCAGGCGGAGGCGGATGTCGCGGCCGCGGCCGGGCGGCTGAGCCAGGCGAATCTCAACCGCGATGTGCCGCTTAGTCGTACCGGCGCGGTCTCGGCCCAGACGCTGGATGCGTCGCGCGCGGCGGAGGCCGAGAGCATGGCGCATGTCCAGGCCGCGCGTGCCGCGGTGCTGAGGGCGACGGAAACGTTGCGCTTTCATCAGGTGGCGGTGGCGTCGGCGCATGCGGCGACGGCGCTCGCGGAATGGCGGCTGAGCCGGACGCAGGTGGTCGCGCCGGTGGACGGCCACGTCACCCATCTGGTTATGCAGCCGGGCTACATGGCATCGCCCGACCGCGCGGCGGTCGCCATCGTGGATGGGCATGCATGGCGGGTGGAGGCAAACTACAAGGAATACTATCTGCGTCACCTCGAGCCGGGTCATGCGGCCTGGGTCTGGTTGGATGCCTACCCGTGGCGGTTGTATCGGGCACGCATCCAGGGCATTGCCCATGGCATCGGCCGGGAGCCGGGCGGCGAGGCGCTGGTGCCGTACGTTTCGCCTTCGGTGGACTGGATCCGGCTGCAACGCCGGGTTCCGGTCCGCATCATCTTGCAGGACCCGCCTGATGTGGGCGGATTGTTCATGGGAACGGACGCCCGCACGCTGGTGATTTACTAGGGGCACCTGATCGGAACCGCGATGCGACCCTTGCTGGATGCCTTGCGGCCCATTCCCGGTGCGATCGTGCGCGAACTGCGCGCGCTGACGTTGCATGGGCCGCGGGCGCGCGAGCCGCTGAAGGCGGTGCTTTCGGTGCTCCTGGCGGTGGCCGCGGCGACGGCGCTGCGGCTGGATGATCTGTCGTGGGCGGCGTTCAGCGGCTACATGGTTATGCGCGCCGATCTTGCCGAGGCGATTCCGCGCGGGGGGATGCGGGTCGCGGGGACCGTTGGCGGCGCACTGGTCGGCTTGTTGCTGGCGCCGTCGGTCGCGAACACCCCGGGCCTGCTGATGCTGGGCCTGTTCGTCGTGTGCTGGATCGGCACGTTCCAGGCCCTGACCAGCCGTTACAGCTACGCCTGGTTATTTTCCGGCCTGACGGCCTGCCTGGTGATGACGCAGGCGCTGTCCGATCCGGGGTCCGTGGTGCATTTCGCGGGCACCCGCGTGGCGGAGATCGTGGTCGGTACTGGTGCGAGCCTGCTCGTCGCCGGCCTGTTCGCCTCGGCCGGCGCACCGCCGGGGAGCGGGGCGCCGCGCAATCCCGCCTCGGCCAGCGTGTTCACCCGGCCTGGCGATCTATTCCGGGAGGCCTGGCTGCGGGAAAACGCACCCCTGCTGTCCTATAGCGCGCGCGGGGCCGTGGCGGTGGGTCTGCTGCCCCTGGTCTGGCGCTGGTTCTCGATCGAGGATTTCGCGCAAACCGCGGTGACGTCCTACATGGTGATGATCGTGCCGGCGGAAGCCGTGCGTGAAGGGCGGTACAGCACGATCTACGAGCGGATGGCACACCGCACGCTGGGTTGCCTGCTTGGGAGCGGGACGGCGATCCTGTGCCTCAGCGCCTTCAGCAATGCCATGTTGCCGGCGTTCCTGGCACTCTGCGCGGGGATCTGGATCGGCTATCATATCCAGATCGGCAGCGAAGGTATCGGCTATCTGGGAACGCAGTTTGTGCTGGGGTTTCTGATCACCTTCATTCAGGGACCGGGTCCGGTGACCAGCATCCTGCCGGGCCTGGAGCGATTGCTGGGTATCCTGATCGGGTGCGCCATGCTGGGCGTGCTGATCCTGGTCTGGCCACTCCCGGAAGATGATCCGGAGGCCGTGGCGGTGTAGGTGATGGCGACGGCGACGCTTCCGGTCGGTCGTGGCCGGGACCGCCCTTCGCTCGCGGTGATCCTGCGCTAACAGTCTCGTGCGGTGGCACAATCGGGCTTTCACCCTGTCCACGGAGGGGCGATGCTGCGGCGGGCATTCAATTGGGAGGACCCGACATGAAGCTTTCCGCGCGCAACCAGATGGGCGGCACCATCAAGAGCGTGAAGCCCGGTGCGACCACGACGCATGTCACGATCGAGATTTCATCCGATGTGACGATCACGTCCTCCATTACCAACGAAGCGGCTGAGGATCTGAAACTGAAGCCCGGCATGAAGGCTTTCGCGGTGGTGAAGGCGTCCGATGTGATGGTCGGGGTCTAGAGCCTTTTCCGTTCGCATTGGCTCGCCGAATCGGCTCTAGCACATTGTTTTAGCGAGCATCTTCACCCGCTCAGGTATGCAATCTGAGCGGGATCTGCTCTAGGCGGCGCTTCCGAACACCGTTGTTGCCGCGGTGAAGAGGCCGGGCTCCTGCTGGCGTCCTGGATATCTTTGCACGGACGGACGAAGCGCGGATGGTCGGAACACGCATAGCGCGTGCCCGACCATGACGGCACCGTAGGCGCTTGGTCTACGGCGCTCCTTGTTCCCCGGCCGATGGATGGGCCGCCGGTCCAGACTTGCGCGGCTTACGGGGCCGGCGGGTTTGCCGCCGGCCGAGATCGTTGCGGCCTACAGGCCGGCTTGGGTGACGAACTTGGTGTTGAGGTAGGCTTCGATCGCCTCCGAACCGCCTTCGGACCCGTAGCCGGAGTCCTTCACTCCACCGAACGGCACTTCCGGCAGGGCCAGGCCCATGTGGTTGATCGTCATCATGCCGGCTTCGACCGCACCGGCGATGGCGTTGGCGGTCTTCGCCGACCGGGTGAATGCGTAGGAGGCCAGGCCGAAGGGCAGGCGGTTGGCCTCGGTGACGACGTCTTCGAAGCCGCGGAACGGGGAGATGATCGCCAGCGGGCCGAACGGCTCCTCCTGCATCACGCGGGCTTCCATGGGCACGTCGGTCAGCACCGTCGGCTCGAAGAAGTTGCCTTTGTTACCAATGCGGTTGCCGCCGGTGCGCACCGTGGCGCCCTTCTGCCGAGCGTCGCCGATGAAGCTTTCCATCGCGGTGATGCGACGGGCGTTGGCGAGCGGACCCATGGTGGTGCCGGATTCCAGGCCGTCGCCGACCTTCACCTTCTGGGTGTGGGCGACGAAGCCCTCGACGAACTGCTGGTAGACCTTTTCCTGCACCAGCATGCGGGTGGGGGAGACGCAGACCTGGCCGGC
>DATARX010000409.1:0-3315 GCA_036263955.1 Rhodopila sp. | reverse complement strand
CGTCGGGTCGATGGTATAATTGACCTTCAGGATCGTTCCCAGGATCTGGGCGGTGACTTCCCGGATGTCGGTGTCGGCGAAGTCCAGGCTGACATCGCCCGCTCCCGCGGCGGCGGCGGCTTGCGCCTGCGTCGCTGGCTGGTCTTGCCGCCCATAGGCAAATTGCGCCGGCGGCAGGGCATTCGGGGAGCCAACCGATCCATTGATGCGCGGCGGGGCGGCGGTGGCTCCATTCGACAATGGCGATAATGCCGAAATCGCTGGCGATGACGGATGCGTGCATCCCGTCACCTGGATCAGGCCAAGCACCAATGCAACCGATCGAGCTGGGGCAAACGAACGACGGTTTCGCCGCTTGCGAACGATGTTTAGTCGCATTTTGTCGCTTTACTCCGCAGCCTAGCCTGATTCCTCTGATGGACCGGGGCGGCGACCGGAGGCGACGCAATCCATTGTGGTCGACAGGCGCAATACCATGATGAACGTCAAGACTTCGCAATATACAGCTTCATGGTGAAGCGTTTTCAAAGGCTTGTAGACCATATGATGGGCCACAGCGCAATGGATCCTTTATTTCCGGTTGATGCGGCCGGTCACCGGGCATCTCCGCGAAGTCCAAACTTCAGCCGCGCCGCATCGGGCTGCCCGCTCGGTTTCGCGGTGCGACGACCCAGGCGAAGGCGGCGGGCGAAGGAAGAGGTCAAATGAAACAACACATCTGTTACGAACTCCTTGTGAGACAACTTAGTTACTCACACCAGTTACGAATTCCTAATGAGACAACTTAGTTACATTGATTTGAATATTCGATGAATGGTCGGTTTGTTGTCGCTCGCCGCCGCCAAGGCGCACACTGCTTTCGGCAACGGGAGTTGGGAAATGGCGCCGGAAAATCCATTATTGGAACGCACCTGAACGCCCGTGGTGGCCGGTGAAGATGGCATCGCCGGCACTAAGGAAATCCACCGATGCGTTGGTCCGGCCCGCCATCACGTACGGTCCGATTTCGGATCGACGTGGATGATATCGAAGGCTCCAAGCGGCTGGTCCCCGTCGATGGTATCGATCGAGACCATGCGCACATCCGCCCCGGCAGTACCGGTGCGCCGGCCATCGCCTGCAACGGCACCGCGCATGGGCACCTTTCAAGGGTGATTGCGCTTCGCCAGCTGACCGCCACGATTTTATAATGGCAAAGACACAAACAGAAACACGCCGCGGGGTCGCGGAAACAGGCTTGCAGGTGGGCCGCCGGTACCCGCGTCGCCCCGGTGGAAAAATCTTTCAGCCGGACGCCAGATTATTGAGGCTTAGCATCGCCGTCATCAACGACGCCACGATCCCGCCGACCGCGACCCCCATGAGGATGGTCATCGCCGGGACCAGCAGAGAGGTCAGCCGTTGCGTGGCGAGGCGGGTTTTCTCTTCGTGGATATCGGCCGCGCGCAGCGCCATGGGGGCAAGCTGGGCGGTTTCCTCGCCAAGGCGCAGCAGATGGATGGTGCGGGCGGGAAACACGCCGGCGGCTTCCAGGTCGCGGGTCAGCGAGCCGCCGCCCCGGGCGGTCAGGCTCGCCCGCTCGACCGTCGTTCGCGCCGCAACGTTGCCCATCGCATCACGCACGATCGCCAGCGCGGGGATCAACGCGACACCGTTCAGCAGCAACGTCCCCAGCACGCGGGTAAACCGGGCCGCCAGGATTTCCTTCATCAGGCCGCCGATCACCGGCAGGCGTAGCGTGATGCGATCGACCACCAGGCGCAGTCGTGGCTGGCGCAATACCGCCCGCGCCATGAAAATCAACACGACCAGCGCCAGCAGCAGGAAAACCCCATCCGCCTGGACGAAATTTCCGGCCGCGATCAGGAACTGGGTGGAAGCTGGCAGCGGGACGCCGCTCTGCTCGAACATCGGGACGAATTGCGGCAACACCTGGGTCAGCAGCAGGGTGACCGCGCCGATCATCGCGAGGAACAGCACCGCCGGGTAGATCAGTGCCGACGTTACCGTCGAGGCCAGCGCGCGCTGGCGGTCCAGCAGATCGGCGATCCGCGCCAAGGTGGGTCCGAGGTTGCCGCCCGCCTCCCCCGCGCGCACCAGCCCGACATGCATCGCCGGGAACGTCGTGGGATAGCGTGCCATCGCCACCGACAGCGGGCTGCCGTCACGCACCGCATCGCGCAGTCCGGTGATGGTCGGCCGTGTCCGCGCCGGCGCCGTCTCCTGCATGTAACGCAGCGCCCGGTCCAGGTCCTGCCCGGCGGTCAGCATCGTGGCCAGTTCGCGGATCAGGTCGGCAACATCCTGCTTGCGCAGCCCGCGCCGGCCACCGAGATCGATTTGCAGCAAGCCCGACCAGCGCGACGCCTTGTCGGCCGGTTCGGCGCGCACCGGCATCGCGCCCTGGCGCTGCAGCCGGGCGATCACCTCCGCCTCGGTCGCCGCGTCCATCACGCCGGCGAGGCGCTCGCCGCCGGCACCGATCGCGGTGTAGCGGAACGTCGTCATGCGTCCGCCCGGATGCTGCGCGTAAGTTCCTCGATCGTTGTTTCACCGGCCAGCGCGGCGGCGAGACCGGCATCGAACATCACCTGCATGCCTTCGGCGACCGCGGCGCGTTCGATCGTGGTGTGGTCGGCGCGGGCGAAGATCAGCCGTTCGATCTCCGGTCCGAGTTGCAGGAACTCGGCGATCGCGGTGCGTCCGCGATAGCCGGTCTGCCGGCAGGACGGGCAGCCGACGGCGCGCCACAGCATAATCGGCCTGTCCGCTGTCCGGCGATCGAGGGCGAAGCGTTCAATCAGGGCGGGCGCCGCCGGTTCGGGGCGTCGGCAGTCCGGACACAGCCGGCGCACCAGGCGCTGCGCCATGATGCCGCGCAGGACGGCGGTGAGAAGGTAATCTTCCACCCCCATGTCGCGCAGCCGGGTCACCGCCGCGGCGGCGGAATTGGTATGCAGCGTCGACAGCACCAAGTGACCGGTCAATGCGGCCTGGACCGCGATTTGCGCCGTCTCGCCGTCGCGGATTTCGCCGACCATGATGACATCGGGATCCTGGCGCAGGATGGAGCGCAACAGGCTGGCGAAGGTCAGGCCGATCTGCGAGCGGACCTGAATCTGATTGATGCCCTGAAGCTGATACTCGATCGGGTCCTCGACGGTGACGATCTTGCGGGTCACCGCATTCAGCGCCAGCAGCCCGGTGTAGAGCGTCGTGGTCTTGCCGCTGCCGGTCGGGCCGGTGACCAGCACGATACCGTTGGGCAATTCCAGCGCCGATCCCAGCTTGCCGATCACCGCCGGCGCCAGCCCG
>DATARX010000406.1:0-7819 GCA_036263955.1 Rhodopila sp. | reverse complement strand
CACGGCAGCGATATCGCCAAGGGCCTGCTCTACATTCCGCTGCCGGATAGCGTCCAGAACGCCATCCGCGCTGCCTGGAAAGTGGTCCCCGGCACGATGTAAGACCATCCGCGCAAGCGGATGAACTGACTGATGTTTCGCGTCATGGCCTTGCCCGGTTAGGCCATGACGCGGAATAAAGCCTAAAACAGGGGTTTTCAGCACGTGCAGCAAGCGGTCGCGCTTACCGCCTCGCCGGTTCCCAAGGCCAAATTCCGTCCCGGCGATCCGATCTTCGCCGGCCTGGCTCGGGCGTCCGGCATTTTCGTGCTCTTGCTGCTGGGCAGCCTGATCCTGTCGCTGTTTATCGGCGCCATCCCCGCCTTGCGCAAGTTCGGCGCCGGCTTCCTGGTCTCCGCCACCTGGGATCCGGTGCATGAAGTCTTCGGCGCCGGGGTGTCCATCTACGGCACCGTCATGACCTCGATCCTGGCCATGATCCTGGCCGTGCCGCTGGCCTTCGGCATCGCCTTCTACCTGACCGAACTCGCCCCCGAATGGCTGAAGCGCCCGGTCGGCATCGCCGTCGAGTTGCTCGCCGCCGTCCCCTCGATCATCTACGGCATGTGGGGCTTCTTCGTGATCGTCCCGATCATGTCCCAGTACGTCGAACCCACCCTGATCGACACCTTCGACGGCATCCCGGTGCTGCAGGATATGTTAGCCGGCCCGCCTTTCGGCACCGGTATCTTCACCGCCGCGCTGGTCCTCACCGTCATGGTCGTCCCGTTCATCGCCGCCACCATGCGCGACGTGTTCGAAACCGTGCCGCCGGTGTTCAAGGAATCCGCCTACGGCGTCGGCTGCACGACGTGGGAGGTGATGCGTTCGATCGTCATCCCCTACACCCGCGTCTCCGTCGTCGGCGGCATCATGCTGGGGTTCGGCCGAGCACTGGGCGAGACCATGGCGGTCACCTTCGTGATCGGCAACTCGGACCACATCTCCGCCAGCCTGTTCTCCTCCGGCAACACCATCGCCTCGATCGTCGCGCTGGAATTTCCCGAAAGCCCCGCCGGCAGCCTGAAACTGTCCTCGCTCCTCGCTTTGGGCTTCATCCTGTTCGTCATCTCGTTCATCGTGCTGGCGATCTCCCGCACCCTGCTGCGCCCCAAGTTGAAGGTCTGACATGAGCGCGAGCACATCATCGGCCGGTGCCGTCTTTGGTGGCGCGATACCGGGTGGGACGATCCCGGGCCCGGCCAAGGACCCAGCGGTCGCCCGCGCCCTCGGGCGGCGACGGGCTCGGTTCAACGTCATGGTCAAGGGCCTCTGCGTGGCCGCCACGGTGGTCGGCCTCGTCCTGCTGGGATCCATCCTGCTGACCCTGATCTGGCGCGGCGCCGCCGGCCTGTCCCTCACGGTCTTCACCCACACCACCAAGCCGCCCGGCTCCGAAGGCGGCCTGCTCAACGCGATCGTCGGAACCTTGATCCAGACCGCGATCGGCACGGTGGTCGGCACCCCGATCGGCCTGCTGGTCGGCACCTACCTCGCCGAATATGGCCGCAGCTCGCCGCTCGCCAACGCGGTCCGCTTCGTGTCGGACGTCCTGCTGTCCGCCCCGTCGATCCTGATCGGCCTGTTCGTCTATCAGCTCGCGGTGGAACCGTTCGGCGGCTTCTCCGGCATCGCCGGCTGTATCGCACTGGCCGTGATCGTCATCCCGATCGTCGTCCGCACCACCGAGGACATGCTCCGGCTGATCACCCCGGCTCTGCGCGAAGCGGCGATCGGCCTCGGCGCGCCGAAATGGAAGGTCATCGTCCTGATCTGCTACCGGGCGGCGCTGAACGGCATCGCCACCGGCGTGCTGCTCGCGGTGGCACGCATCGCCGGCGAAACCGCCCCGCTGCTGTTCACCAGCCTGGGCAACCTGAACTGGTCCGTGAGCCTCCGGCAGCCAATGGCCAGCCTGCCGGTAACCATCTACCAATACGCGGGCTCCGCGTTCGAGGACTGGGTGCAACTCGCCTGGGTCGGCGCCCTGCTGATCACGTTTGGCGTGCTGGCCATCAATATCGCAGCCCGGCTGGTTCTGCGCCCGGGGAAATGAGGCACATATGAGCACGGCGACCGCACAGACAGAAGGCCAGAACGCCAGCTTCGGCGGCGTTCAGGCCCGCGCGACGACGGCAATCAATGCCGCCCGAATCTCCATCGACAACCTCGATTTCTACTACGGCGACCACCGCGCCCTGAAAGCCATCAAGCTGGATCTGCCCGACAAGCAGGTCACCGGCATGATCGGGCCATCCGGCTGCGGCAAGTCCACCCTGCTGCGCGTGCTGAACCGGATGTACGACCTCTATCCCGGCCAGCGCGCCACCGGACAGGCGATGATGGACGGCATGAACATCGTCGACCCGAAGATCGACCTGAACGCGCTGCGCGCCCGCGTCGGCATGGTGTTCCAGAAACCGACGCCGTTCCCGATGACCATCTTCGAAAACATCGCCTTCGGCGTGAAGCTGCATGAGCGGCTGTCCAAATCGGCGATGGAAGAGCGCGTGGAATGGTCGCTGACCCGCGCCGCGCTCTGGGGCGAGGTCAAGGACCGGCTGAACACCTCCGCCATGGGCCTGTCCGGCGGCCAGCAGCAGCGCCTGTGCATCGCCCGCACCATCGCGGTGCGCCCGGAAGTCATCCTGCTGGACGAACCGACCAGCGCGCTCGACCCCATCAGCACCCTGAAGATCGAAGAACTGATCGACGAGTTGAAGAACGACTTCACCATCGCGATCGTCACCCACAACATGCAACAGGCGGCGCGCTGTGCCGATCAGGTGGCGTTTTTCTACCTCGGCGAAATGGTGGAATGCGCGCCGGCCGCCCAGATCTTTACATCGCCGAAGCAGAAGCGCACGCAGGAATACGTCACCGGCCGGTTCGGCTGATCCAACAAGGGGCCATTACGATGTCCGATTCAGCCGAGCATTTGGTCAAAAGCTTCGATAACGATCTGAAGCACCTGCGCGACATGCTGACCGAAATGGGCGGGATCGTTGAAAGCCAGGTCGCCTTGGCGGCCGAGGCGATCATGAACCGCGACACCGCCGCCGCGACGCGCGCGGTCGAGGAAGACCCCAAGGTCGATGCCCTCGAAAAGGACGTGGAACGGTTCGTCATCCGCATGCTGGCGCTGCGCCAGCCGATGGCGGGCGATCTACGCCGCGTCGTCGCCGCTCTGAAAATCACCGGAGATCTGGAACGCATCGGCGACTATGCCACCAATGTCGCCAAGCGCAGCATTGTTCTTGGTCAGTACAATCTGCCCTACTCGCTGGCCGGGCTGGCGCACATGGCGCATCTGGTGCAGGAGCAGTTGAAGTCGATCATCGACGCACTCGGGGAAAGCGACACCGCCAAGGCGGTCGAGGTCTGGCGCTCCGATCGCGTGGTCGACGACATCTACAACGCGCTGTTCCGCGAATTGATCACCTATATGATGGAAGACCCTCGTAACATCACGCCCTGCACCCATCTGCTGTTCATCGCCAAGAACTTGGAGCGAATCGGCGACCACGCCACCAACATCGCCGAAACGGTCTATTATGCTGTCGAAGGCGAAGTGCTGCCGGACGTCCGCCCCAAGGGCGATACATCCGCGTACGCGATTGTTCGACCGAAGGAATAAGCAGGGAACACGATAATGCTAGACGGTGTATCAAGCCTGCCCAAGCCGCTGGTGCTTGTGGTGGAGGACGAGGCGGCGCTCGCCACGATGCTCCGGTATAATCTGGAAAAGCAGGGCTTCCGCGTCGAGGAAGCCGGCGACGGCCAGGAAGCCCTGAACCGCATCGCCGAGGCGCAGCCCGACCTGGTGCTGCTGGACTGGATGCTGCCGGTGATGTCGGGGATCGAAGTCTGCCGACAGATCCGCCGCAAGGCGTCCACCCGCGATCTGCCGGTGATCATGGTGACCGCGCGCACCGAGGACCAGGACGCCGTGCGCGGACTGAACACCGGCGCCGACGATTACATCACCAAGCCATTCAACATCGAGGCCCTGCTGGCGCGGATGCGTGCCTTGCTGCGCCGTTCCAACGCCGTGCCATTAAAGGGACAGTTGGAGTTTCACGACATAGAAATGGACCTCGCGTCCCATCGTGTCAGCCGCAACGACCGCCGGATCCATCTGGGACCGACCGAGTTCCGCCTGCTGGAATTCTTCATGCAGCACCCGCGGCGCGTGTTCTCCCGCGAGGAACTGCTGGATGCGGTGTGGGGCCCGGACATCCACGTCGAACCCCGCACCGTGGACGTGCACATCCGCCGCCTGCGCAAATCGATCAACGGCCCCAACGAACTCGACGTCGTCCGCACCGTCCGCACCGCCGGCTACGCCCTGGACACCGAACCGCTGTAACCTCAGCAACGCCGTGCATACACGCGTGTAGCAATGCGTGTGTGTCCACGCGTATAGGCCGTAGCACGTAAGTACGTGAGTACGTGTCATGGCCGAACTTGGTTCGGCCATCCACGACTTGCGCGACCTCGACCAGCACCCCAGCCCGGAGCGCGGCCGTCCTTTCATACCAGCCGACTTTGACGCCGACTTGTCCTATCCGTCATGGCCGGGCGCAGTCCCGGCCATCCGCGCACCAATGTTTCCGCAACGCGTTACCGGAACCGCCCCTCGCTCGCCCGGCGATGACGAGGAGCGCACCTCCAGCAACGCCCGCAGCTCCGCCTCATGCTCGTAATCCGGCATCAGCCGGTCCAGCACCGCGTCCCGCCCCGCCGCCGGGTGGAAATAAATCTCGCTGTCCCCATCAGGCAGATGAGCCAACAGCCGGCGGACCCGTTCCGCCGTCATGTGGCCGCTCCACGCCAGTCCGAAACAATGGTCGTTCGTCGCCACACCCGCCGCCCTGGCCTGCCGGCGTAACAGACCGGTCCAGCGATACAGCACCTTGTCGCCCCGCCCCACCGCCGTCCCGCATCGCGCCATCACCGCCGGCGGCTCAGCCGGCACCCGAATCCGCCGCAGCCCGAAATCGCGCCCCACCGCCAGCATCATCGCGCCAACCGTCGGATGCAGATGCATATGCTTATGCGCATTGGCATGATCCAGCATCAGCCCCGTCGCCGCGAACGCCGCGAACTGTGCTCGGATTTCCGCCCGCAACTGCCGCCGCACCCGCGGCCGAAAGAAGTAATTCAGCCCTAGCGTCAACTGGTCGGACGGAAACTGCCCCTCCTTATCCACCAGATCCGGAATCACCGTCGACGGCAGCACCGCCGGCCCCTCGATCACCACCAGGTGCAACCCAACCCGCAGCGACGGGTTCGCCCGAGCGATCCGCACCGCATCGGCGGCGGCCGGCGCGCCGACCATCAGGCTGGCCGCCTGCAGGACGCCCTCTCGGTGTGCGCGTTCGATTCCCGCGTTGACGGCCTCGGTCAGCCCGAAATCATCGGCGGAAAATGTGACGGTCTTGCCGGCGAAATGGTGATTCATACGCGCAAATTAGGGGCTGCCCGGAGCTTTCGCAAAGCCGCCACTCTGGTCAATCCGAAAAGCGCCGCTTAGGCTTGCCAACGAAACGTCCCAACAGACTCCAAAAGGAGCAGAGATGGCTTCCGTCACGGCATCCGCGCGGATCAAACGCATCCAGCGCAATTCCATCGGCCTGATCACCCTCGGCTGCGCGGTGAACTACATCGACCGCTCCACCCTGGCGGTCGCCAACCCGCTGATCCGCAACGACCTCGGCCTGTCCATCGCCGAAATGGGCCTGCTGCTGTCAGCCTTCCTCTGGGCCTACGCCGCATTCCAGCTTCCCGCTGGCGCGCTGGTGGATCGCTTGGGCCCGCGCAAGATGCTTGGCGCCGGCATGTTCATCTGGTCGCTGGCACAGGCACTCGGCGGACTGGTCGGCAATTTCTGGCAATTCGTCGGCGCCCGGATCTTCCTCGGCCTTGGCGAGGCGCCGCAATTCTCCGGCCTCGTCCGTGTCGTGCGTGACTGGTACAACGTGCGCGAACGCGGACTGCCCACCGGCATCGGTCTCTGCGGCTCCAAACTGGGCCCCGCCATCGCGCCGCTGGTGCTCACGTCGCTGATGCTCGCCTTCGGCTGGCGCTGGATGTTCATCATCATGGGCGCCGTCGGAATTCTCGTCTCCCTGATCTGGTACGCCACCTACCGCGAACCGCACGAGGTCGATCTGACCGCGGAAGAACAAGCCTACCTTTCGGACGGGGAGGCCGCGACCAACGCGACCCACGTCACCTGGGCCGACTGGAAGCATCTGTTCGCCTACCGCGCCACCTGGGGCATGGTCTTCGGCTTCTTCGGGGAGGTCTATATGGGCTGGGTCTACCAGTCCTGGCTGCCCGGCTACCTGGAAATCGAGCGGCATATGAGCATCCCGAAAACCGGATGGATCGCCGGTATTCCGTTCGCGTTCGGGGTTATCGGCAGCATCGGCGCCGGCTGGCTTGCCGACCACCTGGCGCGGCGCGGCGTATCCCCGGTCAACAGCTGCAAAATCCCCGTCGTCATCGGCCTCGGTGGCATGGCGGGCTTCACCATCGTCGCGGCGCTGACCCCCAGCACCTTCGTTGCGGTGGCGGCGATCTCCACCGCCCTGCTGTTCAACGGCATGGCCGGCGCGATGTGCTGGGGCTTGGCCAGCGTGATCGCACCGAAACATTGCACCGCCTCGCTGGGCGGCATCCAGAACTGCGGCGGTTATATCGGCGGCGCACTGGCACCGGCGGTCACCGGATTCATCGTGCAGGACACTGGCAGCTTCGTGCCCGCGCTGCTGTTCAGCGCCGCCCTGGGCACGGTGTGCACGCTGATCTATATCTTCGTCGTACCCAGCCAGCCGATCGACGCCGCGGCGTTCGAGCCGCGGCAGGCGGTCACGGTCTAGCCGGGCCCTCCCGCACCCGTCGCCGTTTCCCGCGTGATCCGGCCGAATGCAACGAACATTTCGCCTACAAAATTCTGTGTTGGGAGGGATCCAAAGGCTCAACCGTCATCCGCGCCGGCGCCCCTCACCTCGACCGCCAATCGGTTTCGTGCGAACGTTGCGTCGGAGACCACGCTACAAGGAACAACGCTATGACGACAGGACCTCTCGCCCGCTTCACGGTCATCGACCTCACCCGTGTGCGCGCCGGTCCCACCGCCGTGCGGCAACTGGCCGACTGGGGCGCCGACGTCATCAAAATCGAATCCCCCGAAGGCGACGCCGGCCTGGGCGGCGAACGCCACGGCCCGGACTTTCAGAACCTGCACCGCAACAAACGCAGCCTGACGCTGAACCTGAAGTCGCCGCAAGGCGTCGAGGTGATGAAGCGACTCGTTGCAAAAGCCGACGTTGTGGTCGAGAACTATCGCCCCGACGTCAAATTCCGCCTCGGCGTGGATTACGAAAGCCTGAAAGCGATCAACCCACGCATCGTCTATGCCAGCATCTCCGGTTTCGGGCAGGACGGACCGTATCGTGATCGTCCCGGTTTCGACCAGATCGCCCAGGGCATGGGTGGCCTGATGTCGATCACCGGCGAACCCGGCCGCGGCCCGATGCGCGTCGGCATCCCGGTCGCCGACCTGACCGCCGGCATCTTCGCCGCCATGGGCATCCTGATCGCGCTGCTGGAGCGTGAGCAGTCCGGCGATGGCCAGTGGATCAAAAGCTCCCTGCTGGGCGCCCAGATCTCGATGCTGGACTTCCAGGCGGCCCGCTGGACCATCGCCAAGGAGGTGCCCGGCCAGGCCGGCAACAACCATCCCACCAGCATCCCCACCGGGGTGTTCCAG
>DATARX010000390.1:0-2475 GCA_036263955.1 Rhodopila sp. | reverse complement strand
CGATTCGCCTGAACTGTTTCAGATTGCAGAAGAAATTCTCAACCAGGTGGCGCCAGCGATACATCACGAAATCGCAGCGGATCTGGTCCTTGCGGCCGGCCTTTGGCGGAATGACCGCCAGAGCGCCGCGCTGATCGAGGTTCAGGCGCAGGGCATCACTGTCGAAGGCTTTGTCGGCGAGGAGGGCGGAGAAATCGATGTCCTTCAGGATCGGCTCCACACCGACACTGTCATGACGGTGCCCGGGCCAGAGGGTGAAGCGCACCAAATTGCCCAAGGCATCGACCAGGGCCAGAATCTTGGTGGTCAGCCCGCCGCGGGAGCGGCCAATGGCCTGATTTTGAGTCCCCCTTTTGCGCCGGTGCCATGTTGGTGGACCCGGACAAGCGTTCCATCGACGATCACGTATTCGAAGTCGGGATCACCAGCCATCGCCTGGAACACCTTCTCGAACACGCCTTTCAGCGCCCATCGTCGGAAACGCCGCCAAGTCGAGTTCCAGTTGCCGAAGGCGTCGGGCAGATCCCGCCACGGTGAGCCCGTGCGAGCGATCCACAAGACCGCTTCGACAAACCGACGGTTGTTGCCGGCGGTCACGCCGGGATCGCTAGGCTTGCCGGGCAACAGACCCTCGATCCGTTGCCATTGATCATTTCTCAGAATCTCGCGAATCAAGGCTGAACTCCCGTTTTTCAGCCTTCAATCCGAAATCTGGCGATTTGGGAATCCCCCTGCCGGGGTCAGGTCTCGCGTTGATTGTCCACAGGCCCTAGTGTCCCGAGTCTGAAGCCGCCATAGCGGGCGAACCTCAGATTCGAAACACTATTTGTTTGTTTTCAGTGGCCTGCTGGTCCGAGAAGCCCGCCGCAAAATGCGACGAACTTCTGGGGCAGGACGTTAGTGGCCGAACCTGTCACCCCGCACGGCGATCCACCAGCTGGCTGATGTCCTAATCCCGCCGTTGTGCCAACGCGCCGCGCAGCTTTGATACGTCCCCGGCATTGACCGCCGGGGCTGCATTGCCCCAGGCATTGCGCACGTAGGTCGTCACCGCAGCGACCTGATCGTCGGTCAGCAGCCAGCCGAACGGCGGCATGGCCGACGCGGTCGGGGCGCCCTGCGTGCCCACGCTGCGCGTGCCCCGCAACAGGACATGCAGCAACGACGCCGGGTCCCGGGACTGCACCGACGCCGACCCCGCAAGTGTGGGGATCAGTCCGGTCACACCGTCCCCCTTCGCTGCATGGCAAGCGGCGCATTCATCCGTGTAGATCGCGTTGCCGACCTTCATCGCCGGATCGGTCGTCGCGACCGCGGCGGCCTTGCCGGCGCCCGAACCCGGCCGATCCTTCAGGTAGGTTGCGACGGCACGCAGGTCGGCATCGGTCATCTGTGAACTGGAGTTGGAAACTTCCTCCGCCATCGGCCCCGAAGCTGCCGTCGTGTCGTTGTGGCCGGTCTTCAGATAGGCAACGATCTGGTCGACGCTCCAGCCTCCAACGCCTTGATACGTGTCGTCTGAGATGTCCGGCGCAAACCAGCCCAGCAGCGCATAGCCTTGCAGCGCGTCGGCGGTCTTGTCGCCTCCCAGCAGGTTCTTCGGCGTGTGGCACATGCCGCAATGCATCGGTCCTTCCACCAGGTAGGCACCGCGATTCCATTCCGCCGATTTGTCCGTTCGGTTCTGGAATCGGCCTGGTTTGAAAAACAGGGCATTCCACCCGATCATGCTGGCGCGGATGTCGAACGGGAACGGCAACTGGTTCGACACAACCTGGTTATGGACCGGCGGAACGGTTTTCAGATAGGCCAGGATGGCCAGGGCGTCGTCGCGCGTCATCCGGGTGAAGTATGTGTAGGGCATTGCCGGATACAGGTGTTCGCCGGCGCGTCCGGTGCCATTCAGCAACGAATTGACGAATTCGTCGTCCGTCCAGGCGCCGATCCCGGTCTGCCGATCCGGCGTGATATTCGGCGCCACCAGCGTTCCGAATGGGGTCTCAATCGCTCGGCCGCCGCCGAGCTGCTGGCCGCTTCCCGGGTTGGTGTGGCAGGCGGCGCAGTCCGCCGCAACTGCCAGATAACGGCCGCGCTCAATGGTCGGAAATTCCTGGTGGTCGCTGGCTGCCTGTGCGATTACAACCGACGTTGCGTCCAGCGAACATCCGGCCAGCACCGCGAAGGCTACGCCGGCGGTCCCGCGGGCCAGTCTACGCATGGACCAGCGGCCCCGGATTCTTGAGATATTGCTTGCGTATCGCCTCTGCGGACCGGTAGGCCAGTGCGGCGACCGTATTGGTAGGATTGTAGCCGGCGTTCTGCGGGAAGGCGGTCGCTCCCTGGACGAACAGGTTGGGCACGTCCCAGCTTTGCAGGTAGCGGTTGATCGCGCTTTCCTTCGGGTTGGCTCCCATGATCGCGCCACCGCAGAGATGCGAGGTCTGGTACTGGGTGATGTCGTAGGGGCCCTTGCGC
>DATARX010000375.1:0-9436 GCA_036263955.1 Rhodopila sp. | reverse complement strand
CCGTGGGGCGCTCGGCCGATCCTGGGTGAACGGGACAGGAGGCGGCTCGCTGACCAACGTCGTCGCGGCGACGTGATGCAATGAGTCCTGGCGCAGGCGCGTTTCGACCACGCGCAGGTGCAGGGGCCACATCGATGACGGCGAACAAGCTTTCCACGTATCAATCCAAGCGGGACTTCGCGCGGACCACCGAACCGCGCGGCAACGCGCAGACCCGGACCGGCAACCGATTGCGCTTCGTGATCCAGAAGCACGACGCCACGCGCCTGCACTTCGATCTGCGGCTGGAACTGGACGGCGTGTTCAAATCCTGGGCAGTGACCAAGGGGGCCTCGCTGAACCCACGCGACAAACGCCTGGCGGTGGAGGTGGAAGACCACCCGCTGGACTACGGCGACTTCGAGGGAGCGATCCCCGAAGGCGAGTATGGCGGCGGTACGGTGCAGATCTGGGACCGCGGGTACTGGTCGCCGGACGGTATGGATCCCGAGGACGGCCTTGCGAACGGCGACCTGAAGTTCATCCTGGATGGCGAGCGCCTGCACGGCGGTTGGGTGCTGGTGCGCATGAAGCGCGACCGGACCGGCGGCAAGCGGGTGAATTGGCTGCTGATCAAGCACCGCGATGAATTCGCACGCGACGATGGCGGTGTGCCGGACGAGGACCGTTCGGTTGCGTCCGGTCGATCGATGGCCGAAATCGAGGCGGGGAAGGGGCCTGTACCGAAGCCGTTCATCACCGCTGGCGCGCCGAAACGGTGATGTTTTATCCCTGAAGGAGGCCGGGACTTCGTCGACCAGGAGGACCTTTCCGATCAGGTCTCGCGCAACATCCGCGGCGGGGTCGCGGACGCAGAGGGCGCGAATGGATTCGAACCGTGCTCCGGTCTGCGCCCGAGCCGGCCTACCCCAGCATCGCCTGCGCACACGCATCCAGGATCGCATTCGTATCCAACCCATACTCCCGATACAGATCCGGAATATCGCCGCTCTGGCCAAATCGGTCCGGCCCCAGAGGCACCACCCGTTGCCCACGCACCGACCCTAGCCAGGCATGGGTTGCCGGGTGCCCGTCCAGCACCGTCACGAGTGCGGCGCCCGGCGCCAAAGGCGCCAGCACCTGCTCCACCCACGATACCGCTCCGCGATCACCGGCGCGCCGAGCGCGGGCGGCTGCCAACCATCCGGCATGCAGCCGGTCGGGTGAGGTCAGCGCCAGTAGTCCGGCGCCCGGTTCTTCCTCGATCAGCTCGGCAAAAGCCGCTTCGGCTTCAGGCGCCACCGGCCCCTGGTAGGCCAGCGCGATCCGTGCGCCCTCCGCCGGGGCGACCACCCAATGTGCCCCGGCGATGACCGCCGCCGGGTCCAGCGTGCGTTCCTTCTGTTCCAGGGCCCGTGTGGACAGCCGTAGCCACACCGCGGACCCATCCGGGCGCTGCATGAAATCGAAAGCGTGCCGCAACAAAATCCCTAGTTCATCGACATGCGTCGGCTCGAACGAAGCCAGCCGGTCGGCCGCCATTCCGATCAGCGGTGTGTTGACCGACTGGTGCTGCCCGCCCTCGGGCGCCAGCGTCAGTCCCGATGGCGTCGATACGAGCAAAAACCGCGCATCCTGGTAGCAAGCATAGAGGAGGGCATCCAAGCCGCGGTTGACGAATGGATCGTACACCGTCCCCACCGGCAAAACCCGGGCGCCCGCCATGCCCGGCGCCAGTCCGGCCGCGCCCAGCAGCAGAAACAAATTCTGCTCCGCGATCCCCAACTCGATATGCTGGCCCTTTGGCGACATGCCCCAGCGCTGCGCGCTGGCCAGCTTGGAGTCGCGAAACACATCGTTGCGGGTGTGACGATCGAAGATCCCGCGTCGGTTCACCCACGGGCCCAGATTGGTCGACACCGTCACATCGGGCGACGTCGTCATGATATGCGCCGCGAGGTCCTTCAATTCCCCTTGTCCGCGTCCGATCTCCGCAAGCATCTCGCCGAAACCGCCTTGCGTGGACATGCGGCGTCCCGTCAGCCTGGGCATAGGCAGGCCTGCCGGCACATGCACCGACGGGGCCGACAGCAACCGTCCCGCCGGCGTCAGCGGCGTTCCG
This sequence comes from Rhodopila sp., assembly GCA_036263955.1. Taxonomy (GTDB): domain Bacteria; phylum Pseudomonadota; class Alphaproteobacteria; order Acetobacterales; family Acetobacteraceae; genus Rhodopila. Next base: position 7,335 of record DATARX010000375.1, on the reverse strand, counting down.
AACGGGCAATCCCGCAGGAAAGCGCGCAGTTCTGCTTCCGGAACGTCCAAGCCCTCGAACGGGTCCCATTCGCGGCCGGGGCGAATGTTCATATCCCGACGGAACTGTTCCATCTGTTCCTTGCTCATCAGCCCGGCATGGTTGTCCTTGTGGCCGGCGAACGGCAGCCCCATGCCTTTGATCGTGTACGCAATGAAACACGTCGGCTGATCGCCCTCGGCCGCGGCGGTGCGCAGGCATTCGATCACCGTCTCGATGTCGTGGCCGCCGAGGTTGGTCATCAGCGCGCCAAGTTCCTCATCGTTCAACTCATCGATGATGGCGCGCGCCTTGGATCGGCCGAGATCGGACAGCAGGGCCGCCCGCCACGCCGCGCCGCCCTGGAACGTCAGGGCCGAATACAGACTGTTGGGGCAGTCATCGATCCAGGCGCGCAGCGCGTCGCCGCCTTCGCGAGCGAACGCGGCCTCCAGCTTGCGGCCGTATTTGATGGTGACGCAGTTCCAGCCCATGTCGCGGAACAGGCCCTCGATCCGACCGAACAGGCGGTCGGGGACGACGGAATCCAGGCTTTGGCGGTTGTAGTCGACGATCCACCAGACGTTGCGGACGTCGTGCTTCCAGCCTTCCAGCAGGGCTTCGTAGATATTGCCCTCGTCCAGTTCGGCGTCGCCGCAGATGGCGATGTGGCGACCGGGCGGCAGATCGGTGCGGCCGAGCCCGTGCAGGCGGGTGTAGTCGGCCATCAGCGCGGCGAAGCTGGTCATCGCCACGCCCAGGCCGACCGACCCGGTTGAGAAATCGACCTCGGCGCCGTCCTTCACCCGCGATGGGTAGGGCTGGATGCCACCGAACTGGCGCAGGCCTTCCATCTTCTCGCGGGTCTGGCGGCCGAACAGGTAGTTCATCGCATGGAACACCGGCCCGGCGTGCGGCTTCACGGCGATCCGGTCCTGCGGCCGCGCGACCTCCAGATACAGCGCGGCCATGATGGAGATGCAGGATGCGCACGAGGCCTGGTGGCCGCCGACCTTCAGGCCGTCGCGGTTGGGGCGGATATGGTTGGCGTTATGAATCATCCACGCCGACAGCCACAGCAGCTTGCGCTCAAGTTGTTTCAGGATATGCACCTGGCGCGATTCGGCGGGCATCAGCGGCGTGACCGCGGTCAAGGGCGCGTTCATTGGAATCCTCCCGGCGACGATAGTCCGCGTGGTTCTCGCACCCTTCGCGCGCGGAGTCATCACCGGGAGAAAAAGGGGGTCAGTCCCGGCCTTCGCCAGGATGAACGCGCCCTGCCGAACCGCCTGTGTGTGCAGCGCGAGGCTCTTCGCCGTCACGCCGCCCGACGACCCGTTAATCTTGATCGCCGCGGCCAGATCGGCCTCCAGCGCGTTTCCGCATGGCCGCCGATGCTGGCGAAACAGGCATCGCGGATCGGCGGATGGTCCAGGAAGGTTTCCCGTGCCATGGGTCCGAATAAGCAGGTAAAACCCGGCTGCTAGTTATTTTCGGTTGGTATCTGAGCAAGGCTCGCGCTCGTCCGATTTGATCTCGAACGCGTTTCACCGCACAGTACGGCCGACAGCGGTGCGCACGGCGCATCGCGCGTGGCCCTTGTCTTGCATGCCCAGCCGCGACGGAGACCGCCGCACGATGTCCCATGCCGCCGCCGATCCTCGCCTGGTTACCGCCCGCGCCGCCCCGCGGCGCCGCATGCGGCTGTCCTGGACCGATCCTGCGTTCAGGGCGCTGGTGTGGCAGATCGTCATTGTCGGCGTGGTGGCGGCGATTGCCTGGTATTTGATCCGCAATACGTCGGAAAACCTTGCCGCCCGCCACATCGCCACCGGCTTCGGCTTCCTCGGCCGGGTCGCCGGCATCCCCATCGGCGAGTCGCTGATCGCTTACAACCCGTCGATCGACACCTACGGCACAGCCCTGCTGATCGGCGTTCTCAATACGCTGAAAGTTGCGGTGATCGGGGTTATCCTGGCCACCATCCTGGGCACCGTGATCGGAATCGGCCGGCTGTCGAAGAACTGGCTGCTGGCGAAGATCACCGCGTTCTATGTCGAGACGCTGCGTGACATTCCGCTGCTGCTACAACTGCTGTTCTGGTACACGGTGCTTCAGGGCCTGCCGGTGCCCAAACAGGCCTGGCACATCGGCGGTCTGGCGTTCCTGTCCAACCGCGGCATGAAATTGCCGGTGTTGGACTGGCAGTCGGCCCATACCTGGGCGCTGTTGGCCTTCGTCGCCGGCACCGTGGCAACCGTCCTGTACAACAAACGAGCGCGCCGGCAACAAGACGCCACGGGCATTCGCCCGGCGGTCTGGCCCGTGGCGTTGGCGACACTGATCATCCTGCCGCTGGCCGTATGGGCCGCCCTCGGCGCGCCCTTTACCCTCGACCGTCCCGTTCTGCACGGCTTCAACTTCCAGGGCGGCACCACCCTTACGCCGGAATACTTCGCCCTACTGCTGGGCCTGGTGACGTACACCGCGTCGTACATCGCGGAGATCGTCCGCTCCGGCATCCAGGCGATTCCCCAAGGCCAGTGGGAAGCCGCCGGTGCGCTCGGTCTTCGCCCCGGTGTCGTGCTGCGCCAGATCGTGCTGCCCCAGGCGATGCGGGTCATCATCCCGCCGATGACCAGCCAATACCTGAACCTGACCAAAAACAGTTCCCTCGCGGTCGCCATCGGCTTCCAGGATATCGTTTCGATCGCCAATACGACGCTGAACCAGACCGGCCAGGCGATCGAGGGCATCGCCATCATCATGGCCGTCTATCTGACCATCAGCCTGTCGATCAGCCTGTTCATGAACTGGTACAACGCGCGCATCGCGCTGGTGGAACGCTGATGAGCCACGCCACTGTGACCGCCGAACCCGTGCCCACGCCCGCCCGCCTGCAGGCGAAAGTCGCCGCGATCGGGCCCCTGGCCTGGGCGCGGACGAATCTGTTCGGCTCTGTCTGGTCCACCGCCGTCACCCTGGCGTTGGGCTACCTCATCGCCCGCGTTGCGGTCAGCTTGTTCGCCTGGGGCGTGCTGCACGCGGTATGGAGCGTGCCCTACGGCAGCACCGGCATAGCCGACACCTCGGTCTGCCAGAACCTGAAGGGCATTGGCGCGTGCTGGGCCGTGCTGGGCGACAAGTACCGGCTGATCCTGTTCGGCCGTTATCCGTATGACCAGCAATGGCGCCCCGCGATCGTCGTCCTGCTGTTCATCGGCCTGTACGCTGTATCGGGCATGCGCCGCTTTTGGCGCAAGGAGCTGGCGCTGATCTGGATCGTCACCCTCACCCTGGTGGGCATCCTGATGTGGGGGGGCGTCCTCGGCCTGCCGCTGGTGACCGAGGACTACTGGGGCGGCCTGCCGATCACCCTGATCCTGGCCACCTTCGGCCTCGCCTTTGCCTTCCCGTTGGCCGTTCTGGTCGCGCTGGGACGCCGTTCGACCGGCTTGCCGGCGGTGAGGATGCTCTGCGTGCTGTATGTGGAGATCATCCGGGGCGTGCCGCTGATCGCCGTGCTGTTCATGGCCAGTGTGATGTTCCCGCTGTTCATGCCCGCCGGCGTCAACGTCGACAAGCTACTGCGCGCACAGATCGCCTTCATTCTGTTTGCCGCGGCCTACCTGGCAGAAGTCATCCGCGGCGGCCTGCAGGCGTTGCCCAAGGGCCAGTCGGAGGCTGCCGACGCACTGGGCCTGAGCTACTGGAAAAAAACCCGATTGATCGTGCTGCCCCAGGCGCTGCGGCTGGTCATTCCCCCGCTGGTCAACACCTTCATCGGCTTCTTCAAGGATACCAGCCTGGTGCTGATCATCGGCCTGTTCGATCTTCTGACGATGGGCAAGGTCGCGCTGAGCGACCCGCCCTGGCAAAGTTTCTCGACCGAGGTCTATATCGGCCTTGCGGTCGTCTACATCGCCTTCTGTTACGCCATGTCCAAATACAGCCGGAGCCTGGAGCGTGACCTCAATCGCGCCCGTGCCCGCTGAGGGGGAACGTCAGTTCATGAGTCAAACGATGCAAAACGGGCAGATGGCCCAGACGCTGGCCGGACCGCCGGCGATCGTGCTGGACAAGGTCAACAAGTGGTACGGCGCGATGCACGTGCTGCGCGACGTTTCCCTCACGGTGACCGAGAAGGAGAGGGTGGTGGTCTGCGGCCCGTCCGGGTCCGGCAAGTCTACCATGATCCGTTGCATCAACCGGCTGGAGACGCACCAGGAAGGCCGCATCATCGTCGACGGCACCGAACTGACCGACGACTTGCGCGCGCTCGACACGATCCGGCGGGAGGTCGGGATGGTGTTCCAGTCGTTCAACCTGTTCCCGCATCTGACGATCCTGGAGAATTGCACATTAGCCCCGATCTGGGTGCGGAAGATGCCCAAGGCGGAGGCTGAGGCGCTGGCGATGAGCTATCTTGAACGCGTCAAGATCCCCGAGCAGGCGAAGAAATATCCGGGCCAGCTGTCAGGCGGCCAGCAGCAGCGGGTGGCGATCGCGCGGGCGCTGTGCATGAAGCCGAAGATTATGCTGTTCGATGAACCCACCTCGGCGTTGGATCCTGAAATGATCAAGGAGGTTCTCGATACCATGATCGGGCTCGCCGATGATGGCATGACCATGGTTTGCGTGACGCACGAGATGGGCTTCGCCCGACAGGTTGCCCACCGCGTGGTGTTCATGGACCGCGGCGAGGTGGTGGAGAGTGGAGCACCGGGGGAGTTGTTCGAAAATCCGCGGACGGACCGGTTGAAACTGTTCCTGAGCCAGATTTTACGAGGGCATTAAGGCGCCTCATTTCTCACGGCTTGGCGCATTGGCGTGGGAGGAAGCGGGTTGAGGCATGGAGGGCCCGGCCAGCTTTCTGTTTGTCTTCAGCTTCAACCCGAAGCGATCACACGCCATTCTGGCGTCCGGCCACGGGCCCCTCGAAACCACCGCGTAACCTTTCGCCCGGCGCCACGTAACCTTTCGCGCAGCGCCACGTAGCCTTTCGCGCAGCGTCCGAACCCAACCCACGCGGCTTTATCATTTGGAACGGCGCACGTCTCAGCGCCCTTCGTGGCGCGCGTTCTTCCTCCGCGCTAAAATTTCGCCAGCCAAAAACCGCACCGGCGTCGCATGGTCAAACGCTGTGTTACGTTCCGGGCATAGGCCGGGGCTGCTTCTTGCTCGCGTGCGCGCTCGCCCCGCGGCGTCCCTCGACCAGTATTACGCTTGTATGGGCGCGTGGCGCTTGCGGTAGGCCGCGGGAGTCATGCCGACGGTGCGGGCGAAGGCGCGCCGCAGCGTATCGGCATTGGCGAAGCCGCATTGCGCGGCCACCTGTTTGGGCGTGCCCTGCCCATCTTCCAGCAAGCGCCGGGCAGCTTCCACCCGCGTTGCCTCGACCCAGGCGGCGGGGGTCAATCCGCACGCACTATGGAACAACCGAGCGAAATGACGGGGGCTGAGCTGCATCCGTTTCGCGAGGTTGGCGACGCTGTGATCGGCGCCGGGGTTGGCGGCGACCCAGCGCTGGATTTCTTGCAGTGCCGAGCGACCTTCGGGGGCGGCCTCTCCATTGCGGCTGAATTGCATCTGGCCGCCGGGCCGCTTGAAGAACATGACGAGATGGCTGGCGACCGTCATGGCGACCGTGCGGCCCAGGTCTTCCTCGACCAGGGCCAGGGCAAGATCCAGGCCGGCGGTTACTCCGGCCGAGGTCCGTAGGCGGCCATCCCTGACGTGGATGGCGTCCGCATCCACGGCGACCGAGGGGTAGCGCTGCGCCAGTTCCTCGGCGACCGCCCAATGGGTGGTGATGCGGCGTCCGTCGAGCAAGCCGGTTTCGGCCAACAGGAAGGCACCGGCGCAGATCGATCCGTAGCGCCTTGTGGTGAGTGCGGTGCGGCGGAGCCATGCGACGACATTTGGGTCTGGGCGAACGACCGCGGCGTTGGGGCATCCGGCGACCAGCAGCGTGTCGATCTTATCGTCGATCACGTCGCCCATGACGTGGTCCGGCATGACCCGCACCCCTGAGGAACTGCGGACGGGGCCGGGGGCGCTTGCCACAACACGCAGGCGGTATACGGCCTGCTTTGCATGAATATTGGCCTCGGCGAACACGTCCAACGGCCCCGATACGTCCAGCAATTGAACGTCCGGCATCGCGACGATCGCAATGGTCTTGTGCCCCGTCATGTTGTGCCCACGTCTGTCTCGGACGTGTTTTAGCAGCTATGGCCGTATCTGCCTCGGTTGCCGGTGCCATAGCGTGAATTTACTGTTCGGACCGCTACTTTTGGCAGGAGAGTTCGATGACATTGACTATCCAAGGCGTGAGTATCCCCGACAGCAAACTGGCCGGCGCGATCACCGAACTGGTACGCGACACGGAATCGCCGCTGCTGTTTCATCATTCCAGTCGTGTCTACTACTGGGGTGCATTAGCCGGCAAGCGCCGCGGCCTGACGTTCGACGCGGAACTGCTGTACTGCGGGGCGATGTTCCACGACATGGGCCTGACCCCCGAGTACGGCACCCGGCAGGAACGCTTCGAAGTCGATGGTGCGAATGCGGCTCGGGATTTCTTGAGGGGCCACGGGATTGCCCAGGCTGATATCGACACGGTCTGGACGGCGATCGCGCTGCACACGACGCCGGGTATTCCACAGTATATGCACCCGGTGGTGGCGCTGGTCACGGCGGGGGTGGAGATGGATGTGCTTGGGATTGCGCATTCGACCTATCCGGATGCAGAACGTAACGCCGTCGTTCAGGCGCATCCGCGTGATAACCGCTTCAAGGAAAACATTATCCAGGCCTTCTACGACGGGAACAAGTTCAAGACGGATACGACGTTCGGCAACGTGAATGCCGATGTCATCGCGGACAAGGAGCCCGGTTTCAAACCGATCAACTTCTGCGGCGTGATCCGCGGGTCTGCCTGGCCGGGCTGATCATTCAGACTATGGCGGCCCCCACGCGATATGGCGTGGGGGCTGATCGTTCCGAATGACCCAAATACGCTGGTAGCTGATGGGCGGTTCCAAGGTGCTCGGACAGCAGGATTCCCCCGAAACCGCAAATAGCTTCAAGACATCGTATGCCTGCCCCTTGAATACAGCAGGGTCATCGCACCGGAGATCGGTGAAGCCGGGTTGCTGAGACCCTGAACAGCAAGGAGCCACACGATGAGCGAGAAGCCGACAGCGCAGCATCTGACTCATGCGACGGGCGCGCCCGTTTCTGACAATCTCAACATACAGACGGCCGGACCGCGCGGGCCGGCACTGCTGCAGGATATCTGGCTGATCGAGAAGC
>DATARX010000272.1:0-3282 GCA_036263955.1 Rhodopila sp. | reverse complement strand
CAAGGGATCTCTTTGGTATCTGCGCTACCCAATCGAAGGCTCGCCTGGCGAATTCATTATTGTCGCCACCACCCGGCCGGAGACAATGCTGGGCGATACCGCCGTGGCGGTGCATCCCGATCACCCGGTGTACGGACCGCTGATTGGCAAGCGCGCGATCCTGCCGCTGGTCGGCCGCTCGATCCCGATCGTCGGCGACACCTATGCCGATCCGGAGAAAGGCACCGGCGCGGTCAAGATCACGCCCGCCCACGACTTCAATGATTTCGAGGTCGGCCGCCGGCACGACCTGCCGATGCCGTCCGTGCTGGACCGCCAGGCAAACGTGACGCTGGACGAGATCGCCGATGTCCTGGCCGCGCTTCCGGGCGTCGCCGACCCGGACTTCGTGCGCACCCTCGCGGGCCAGTCCCGCTTTGCCGCCCGCTCCGCCATCGTCGCCGAACTGGAACGCCTGGAACTGCTCGAAAAGATCGAGCCGCACACCAACCAGGTGCCGCACGGCGACCGCGGCGGCGTCCCGGTCGAGCCGCTCTTGACCACCCAGTGGTACTGCAACGCCGGCGTGCTGGCCAAGCCGGCGATCGAGGCGGTGGAAACCGGCAAAACCGTGTTTGTCCCCAAGCAGTGGGAGAACACGTTCTTTGCCTGGATGCGCGACATCCAGCCCTGGTGCATCTCCCGCCAGCTCTGGTGGGGACACCGGATCCCGGCCTGGTACGGGCCGGATGGCACCGTATTCGTCGCCAAGGACCCGGACGGCGCGGCCGCGCAGGCGCGCGATCATTACGGCCGCGACGAACCGCTGGTGCAGGATGAGGACGTCCTGGACACCTGGTTCAGTTCCGCGCTCTGGCCGTTCTCGACCCTGGGCTGGCCGGAAAACACCAAGGAAGTCACGCGTTACTATCCGGGTGACGTCCTCGTCACCGGCTTCGACATCATCTTTTTCTGGGTCGCCCGGATGATGATGATGGGTCTGCACATGATGGGCGACGTGCCGTTCCGCACCGTCTACATCCACGGCCTGGTACGCGACGAGCGCGGGCAGAAGATGTCGAAATCCCGCGGCAACGTCATCGATCCGCTGGAACTGATCGACAGCTACGGCGCCGACGCGTTGCGCTTCACCATCTGCGCCCTCACCGGCCCCGGCCGCGACGTCAAGCTCGGTGCCTCGCGCGTGCAGGATTACCGTGGTTTCGTTACCAAACTATGGAACGCCGCGCGGTTCTGCGAAATGAACGGGATGCAGCCGGACCCCACGTTCGATCCCGGCGCCGTCACCCTCCCCTTGTCCCGCTGGCTGCTGGCCGAAACCAACGCCGCGATCCTCGATGCGACCAATGCGCTGGAGGCCTATCGCCTCGATGAATATGCCGCGGCGGGATACCGATTCGTCTGGAACACTTTCTGCGACTGGTTCCTGGAATTCGCCAAGCCGCTGCTGGCCGAAGGCGCCAACCCGGCCGATGCGGCTGAAATCCGCGGCGTCGGCGCCTATGTCCTGGGTCAGATTCTGCGCCTGCTGCATCCGGCGATCCCGTTCGTCACCGAGGAATTATGGGATCGTTTCGGCTACGGCGAACCGTGCAGCCTGATCGGCACCGCGTGGCCGGCCCCTGTCGCCGTGCCTGGCGCGGAGCAGGCGCGCGCGGAACTCGACTGGGTGGTGCGGCTGATCACCCTGGTGCGTTCGGTGCGCGCCGAGATGAACGTACCGCCATCGAAGCCATCGCCGATTCTACTGCAAGGGGCTTCGACCGAATCGATCGGGCGTGTCGATCGCTGGATCGAGGCGATTCGCCGGCTGGCGCGTGCCTCGGACGTCTCGGCTTTGACGACCGATGTGCCGAAGGGCTCCGCCCAGGCGGTGCTGGACGAAACCACGATCGTGCTGCCGCTGGAAGGTTTGATCGATATCGCCGCGGAACGGGCGCGCCTGGCCAAGGAACGCGATAAACTCGCAGCCGACGCAAAGAAGACCGCCCAGAAGCTGGAGAATGCCGATTTCGTCAGCCGAGCCCCCGAAGAGGTGGTGGCCGAAAACCGCGATCGCCTGGAAGCTGCGCTCGCCGAGATCGCTCGGTTGCAGGCCGCGCTCGATCGGCTGGGGAACTGATCGCGATCGATCAGCCCATCGAATACGCCCCCGGAATACACCGGCGGAATACGCCCCCCCGGGATACGCCGCCCGAATACGCCCCGGAATACGCCCCGGAATACGCCATTGACGTCAGGGGCCCGGCTTCCTAATATAAAGGTCCTTCCTGATTATCGGGCGACCGTGCGCATGCACATTCCGCCCTGAGCAAAAAAATCCCGACTGGCGACGAACCCCTGGGTGATCGCACCCGAAATCCGTTCAGGCGCCGGCCACCTCCCTATCGCACCCTCACGTCCAGGCACCCCAATGCACCTTGCTGAACTGAAGAAGAAAACGCCAGCCGAACTGGTGAATTTCGCGGAATCGCTTCAGGTTGAGAACGCGTCCTCGCTGCGCAAACAAGACATCATGTTTGCCATCCTGAAAAACCTGGCCGACAACGATCAGGCCATTCACGGCGAAGGCACATTGGAAATCCTGCCCGACGGGTTTGGCTTCCTGCGTAGTCCGGAAGCCAACTACCTTCCCGGCCCGGATGATATCTATGTCAGTCCCAGCCAGGTGCGGCGCTTCGGGCTGCGAACCGGCGATTCGGTGGACGGGCAGATCCGCGCGCCACGGGATGGCGAACGCTACTTCGCATTGTTGAAGGTCGACACGGTCAATTTCGAACCGCCCGATGCGGTGCGCCACCGCGTCAACTTCGACAACCTGACGCCGCTGTACCCAGAAGAACGCCTGAAGATGGAGATGGAAAATTTCCAGTCCGTCGCCAAAGGCCCGGTCAAGGACTTCACACCCCGCGTGATCGACCTGATCTCTCCGGTCGGCAAGGGCCAGCGCGCGTTGATCGTGGCCCCGCCGCGCACCGGCAAGACGGTCATGCTGCAGAACATCGCCGCCGCGATTGCCGCCAACCATCCGGAAGTCTTTCTGATCGTGCTGCTGATCGATGAGCGGCCGGAAGAAGTCACCGACATGGCGCGCAGCGTGAATGGGGAAGTCATCAGTTCCACCTTCGACGAACCGGCGACCCGCCACGTGCAGGTTACCGAAATGGTGCTGGAGAAAGCCAAGCGCCTGGTGGAGCACAAGCGCGACGTGGTGATCCTGCTGGACAGCATCACCCGCCTCGCCCGCGCCTACAACACCGTGGTGCCGTCCTCCGGCAAGGT
>DATARX010000371.1:0-3201 GCA_036263955.1 Rhodopila sp. | reverse complement strand
CATCATCTTCGTCGCGGAACACAATCTCAATACGCTGATCGACTTCCGTTACACGCAGCATTTCAGAGCGCCCAAGGGCGGGAATGGAGCGGGTTCAGACCGGACGGGGGCGGGCGCGTCGGACGTTGTCGTGACCGTCCCCGTCGGCACGCAGGTGCTTGCGGACGACCAGGAAACGATGCTCGCCGACATGGACACCGCCGGCAAGCGCGTGACCCTGCTGCGCGGCGGCGATGGCGGCTTCGGCAACGCCCATTACAAGACCTCGACGAACCGGGCGCCGCGGAAGGTGAGCAAAGGTTGGCCGGGCGAGGAACGCTGGGTCTGGCTGCGCCTGAAACTGATCGCCGATGCCGGGTTGGTCGGGCTTCCCAATGCCGGCAAGTCCACCTTCCTGTCGGTCGTTTCCGCCGCGCGTCCGAAAATCGCCGACTACCCGTTTACCACGCTGCACCCGCAGCTTGGCGTTATCCGCCTATCGAATTCGGAGGAGTTCGTGCTGGCCGACATCCCCGGCCTGATCGAGGGTGCCCACGAGGGCGCCGGCCTGGGTGATCGGTTCCTGGGCCATGTCGAGCGGTGCGCCGTGCTGCTGCATCTGATCGATGGCGCGGCGGGGGACGTGGTGAAAGCCTGGCGCACGGTGCGGGGGGAGATGTCGGCCTACGGCGGCGGTTTGACTGAAAAACCTGAAATCATCGGTTTGAACAAGGCCGATTCGATGTCTCCCAGGGAAACCTCTTCCCGTTTGGCAGCCTTGCGAAAGGCCTCCGGACGCCCGGTTTACCTGCTGTCCGGTGCCACGGGTCGGGGCGTGCCCGAGCTTCTGCGGGTCCTGCAAGACACCATTCACGCCGCGCGTCGGGAGAAGGCGGAGCAGGAGCAGGCGGCGTGATCCCATCGATCGGGGCCGCGCAGCGCATCGTCGTCAAGATCGGCAGCGCCCTGGTTGTCGACCAGCAGCAGGCAGCCCCCCGTTCCATTTGGCTGGACAGCGTTGCGGCCGACATCGAGGCGCTTCGCGCTCGGGGGACCGACGTCATCGTGGTCTCCTCGGGCGCCATTGCGCTGGCTCGTCGGACGCTGGGTCTCACGCAGAAGCGCCTGAAACTGGAAGAGAAGCAGGCCGCTGCCGCCGTCGGGCAGATCCGCCTGGCCCAGGCCTGGACCCAGTCCCTATCCACCAGGGATCTGACCGCGGCGCAATTGCTGCTGACCCTGGACGATACCGAAGATCGCCGTCGCTATCTGAATGCGCGGGAGACGTTGAAGACTCTGCTGGCGCTGCGCTGCATCCCGGTGATTAACGAAAACGACACGGTCGCCACCGCCGAAATCCGCTTCGGCGACAATGACCGCCTGGCGGCTCGGGTCGCGGAGATGGTGCAGGCCGATCAACTGATCCTGCTGTCGGATATCGACGGCCTCTACACGGCGGATCCTCGCCGGGATCCTGGCGCCACGCACATCCCGGTGGTGGAAGCCGTCACCCCGGAGATCGAGGCGATGGGCGGCGAACCGCCCCCCGGCTATTCGTCCGGCGGCATGCGCACGAAACTGGTCGCGGCCCGTATCGCCACCCAGGCAGGCTGCGCCATGGCCATTGCCATCGGCAACGTGGAGCGGCCGCTCCAGTCGCTGGAGCGTGGCGCGCGCTGCACGTGGTTCCTGCCGGTTCCCGAAGGCCGTTCCGCCCGCAAGCGCTGGATTGCCGGATCCTTGTCCGCGCTTGGCGTGTTGACGGTCGATGCCGGCGCGGCCAATGCGCTCGCGAGCGGCCGGTCGTTGCTGCCGGCCGGAGTCCGTGCGGTTGATGGCATGTTCGAGCGTGGCGATCCGGTGACGATCGCCGGCCCCGATGGGGCGATTCTTGGGCGCGGCCTGTCGGCCTACGCCAGCACCGATGCCGAACGCATTGCCGGCCATCGCTCCGACCAGATCGAGGCGATCCTGGGCTGGCGCGGGCGCGACGAAATGATCCACCGGGACGACCTGGTGCTTGGATAGAAAACCCGTGCTAGCCTGATCGCCTTGTTCCAAGCGAGGAAACGGCGATGACGATCAGCTTTCAGCACGTGCACATCAAGACCCGTGACGTTGCGAAAACCGTCCAATATTATATCGACAATTTCGGTGCCACTAAGAAGGTGGAAATGCCAGGCCGCGGCTGGCAGATCGACCTGCACGGCACACAACTCAACATCACCGGCATCATCTCCGAACAGCATCACGAGCAGGCCTATGGCATCGAGCACATGGCTGTGGTCACTGACGATTACCCGGGCACGATGGCCCGGTTGCGGGAAAATGGTGTCGCGGTGCTGGAGGAACTGAAGGGGGAAAAGGGCAATCGCGTTGCCTTCGTCGCCGCGACCGATGGTTCGCAAATGGAAATCATCGAAAAAATCTAGTTCTTTGTTTTCAGTGGCCTGCTTATCCCCTCCGTCCGCCGGATGATGCGGCGAACGTCGGAGGCAGGACCCTAGGACCTGTCAAATGGCATTGAAGGACCACATCCCGTTCGGCATGTCACTGCCGCACCGCTCGCCGGACCAAATTAGTTTCAATACGGTCCGTTCTGTAGCAAACCGAGCGGAGGCGCTGGGTTTTCGCGATTTGTGGGTGACGGAAAACACGCTGGATCATGTGACCTCCTTCGATCCCATCGTGGCTTTGAGCTATGCCGCCGCGGTCACCAGCCGGATCGGCCTTGGGGCTTCGGTGCTGGTTCTGCCGGTGCACGATCCGCGCATGGTCGCGCACCAGTGGGCGAGTCTGGACTACCTGAGTAACGGACGAGCCATCATGGGCGTCGGGATTGGGCGTCCCATGCATTTTCAGGAATTCCAGATTCCGGAGGAAGGCCGCGTCGCCCGGTTTCGCGAGCAGATCGAACTGATTCGGGCGCTGTGGAGTCAGGACAGTGTAACGTTCGACGGCCGCTTTTTCCATCTGAGCAACGCCAGGCTCGGCATTCAGCCGGTGCAAACGCCGTTACCGATCTGGATGGGTGTCGGCCACCCGAACGCGATCCGCCGAGCGGCCGGCCTGGCGGACGGGTGGATGGGGGCAGGCGGCTCCACGACTGAGGATTTTCGTCGTGCGGTGCCGCTGCTGCGGGAGGCGCTGGAAAAAGCCGATCGCGATCCCCGCACCTTCCCCATATCGAAACGGGTTTTCATCGCCGTCGATGAGACGCCC
>DATARX010000366.1:0-2876 GCA_036263955.1 Rhodopila sp. | reverse complement strand
TCGATGATCAGCATCGCCTCGGCATCCAGCGGATAGCCGGCATGGGCAAACGCCTCGCACGCATGGATGGCCGGCCGGTCCATGAACTCCAGCGCCACCGGGATGATGCCGGAAGAGATGATCGAGTCGACGCACGCGCCGGCAACCTCGTTCGACCTGAACGCCACCAGCATCGCCCGCGCACCCTCAGGGCCGCGCAGGATCCGCACGGTCACCTCTGTCACCACCGCCAGCATGCCCTCGCTGCCGGTCAGCAGCCCCAGCCAGTCATAGCCGGCAGCATCCAGATGCGCCCCGCCGATATCGATGATCTCGCCCTCGATCGTGACGATCTTCAGGCCCAGCAGGTTGTTGGCGGTCACGCCGTATTTCAGGCAGTGCGCCCCACCCGAGTTCATATTGACGTTGCCGCCGATCATGCACGCCAACTGGCTGGACGGATCCGGCGCATAGAAGAACCCGTCCGCCGAGACGGCATTGGTGATGCCGATATTCGTAACCCCCGCCTGCACCACCGCGCAGCGATCCGGGTAATTGATATCCAGGATCTGGTTCATTCGCATCATGCCGACCACGACCGCATCGGCCAGCGGCAGCGCGCCGCCCGACAATGACGTGCCGGCGCCGCGCGGAATTACCCGCACCCCGTTCCGGTGGCAGAAGCGCAGCACCGCCGCCACCTGTTCGGTCGTCTCCGGCAGGGCGACCGCCAACGGCACTTGCCGGTACGCGGACAGCCCGTCGGTCTCGTACGGCTTCAGTCGCAGCGGTTCAGCGATCAGCCCGCTGGCAGGCAGCAGCGTGCGCAGACCGGCGACGATGCTGTCGCGGCGTGCCATCACGTCGGGCTTGGGGGCCGGCTGACTGATCATGACGCATGTCTCCCTCGGGCAGGATTCTCGCCAGTGTATAGCGCCGTCCGCGCCCGCCGCACAGGTGCCATGGCGCACCCATCCGACGATCCCGATCGTGCGATGACCGCCATCCGCGGACGAGACGGCGGTGCCCTTGATTGGACGTGATTCAACTATTTGAATGAACCGGATCAACTCAGCCGCCAATCCGGTATTATTCTTGACTTTGCCGTGCTGCCAGCCACTAGATGCCTGTCAAGTCCGAATAAGGACAAGACCCCTTGATAATATTCGGGGGCGCAGGGAAGGATAAGGTCCGATGGGTGTCGCTACAACCATCGACAACAGGAGGCGCGCGGCGCCTGTCAGCCGTGCGACCAGACGCAGTCCGCTGCTTGGGGCGGATCGCAAGTGGGCGCTTGCATTCGTCACACCCTACGTCGCCGTCTTCTTCGCCTTCGTGCTCTATCCCGTCTGCTACGGGCTATGGATCGGCAGCAATCCCGCGAGTTATCAGCAATTGTTCGCCGACCCGGTGTTCCCGTCCGCGGTCGTCAATACGCTGATCTACCTGCTGATCGCGGTCAATTTGAAACTCATCCTGGCCTTGTTCCTGTCCGGCTTCTTCATGCGCAAAGGATGGTGGATAAAGACCCTGCTACTGATCTTCATCCTGCCCTGGGCGGTGCCCGGAATCCCGAGTTTCATTTCGATCCATTGGATGCTCAACAGCCAGTGGGGCCTGGTCAACAACGCGATCTGGGCCCTGTTCCAGATCGACGGCCCGCCGTGGCTGGATAATTCCAGCCTGGCGCTCGGATCGGTGATCTACGCCCATATCTGGAAGTGGCTGCCATTCTGGACGATCATTTTCCTGGCGGGACGGATGGCCATCCCGCGGGAGTTGTATGAAGCCGCGGAAGTCGATGGCGCCGGCAGCGTCGGCCGCTTCGTCCACATCACCTTCCCGCTGCTCGCCAGCCTGTATCTCGTGTGCACATTGCTCAGCACGATCTGGGCACTGGGTGACTTCAATTCCGTCCGCTTCATCTCGGGCGGCGGTCCCGCCCTGTCCACCCACGTCCTCGCCACCCTCGGCATCCGCAACGCATTCGAACTCGGTAACCCGGCGCTCGGCATGGCGACCGTCCTGTCCGCGCTGCCATTGCTGATCCCGCTCGTGCTGCTGCTGATGCGGCAACTGAAAAAGGGCGAGGTCCATCTATGAGCGGCGGCGCCCGCATGACGCTTGGCGGCAGGGCGCGCTTCGATCGCCGGATGGTCCGGGCCGCGGTCGGAATCCTGAGCGTCGTGCTGCTGATCTGGACCCTCGTCCCGCTCTACAACATGGTCCGGGTATCGTTGCAGGAGAAAGAAGATGTCTTCAGCAGCAGCGTCTTCCCAACCACCGCCAGCCTGAACAGCTTCACCACCGCGCTCCGCGAGTCCTACTGGCTGCTGGCCAATTTCTGGGGCCAGATGGCAAACAGCTTCTACATCGGCATCACCGTGGCGTTCCTGACCCTGGCCATCGGCACGCTGGCCAGTTTCACGATCAGCCGCATGCGAATCCGCTACGGCTGGATGGTCACCAACGCCGCCCTGCTGACCTACGTGATCCCGATGTCGTTCCTGGCGATCCCATTCTACAGCATCATGGGAAAATACGGCCTGACCGACAACCCGTTGTCGGTCATAGCGGTTGAGGTGACGTTCGCGACGCCCTACGCGATCTTCATTTTCAAGCAGTACGGGGCATCCATCCCGCACGAGCTGGATGACGCGGCCCGCATCGACGGCGCGTCGCCGCCACAGATTTTTTTCCGTATCTATCTTCCGCTGATGGCCCCGGCCCTTGTCGCCATTGGGACGTACGCACTGTTACTGTCATGGAACGAATATCTGTACGCCTTCCTGCTGCTGTCTTCCGACGCGAACCTGACCGTGCCCGTGGGTCTGGGGAAGTTCCTGAACAGCGATGAGGCACCGTGGAACTATCTGATGGCGGCGGCGATCATCTAC
>DATARX010000336.1:0-4919 GCA_036263955.1 Rhodopila sp. | reverse complement strand
GGACCCACGCGCGACGTGGCACCCTTCGATGACTCGGCACCCTCCGATCCGGCATCGGACCCCGCGTCCTCCGACTCTGAGACCGCCGACCCGCTAGCCAGCCCACGGTCATCGCCGCGGGAGCCGGACGAGGACGCCCTGCGCCTGGCCGAGGCCCTGGTCTTCGCCAGCGCCGAACCGGTCACCCCCCGCGGCCTGGCCCGCGTCCTGCCCGAGGATATCGACGCCGACGCGGTGATCGCCGCCTTGCGCGCCCGCTACGCCGGCCGCGGCGTGGAACTGGTCGACGCCGCCGGCGGCGTCATGTTCCGCTCCGCCGTTGACCTCGCACCCCGGCTGCGCAAGGTGATCGAAGCGCCCCGCCGCCTGCCCAGGGTGGCGATGGAAACCCTCGCCATTGTCGCCTACCACCAGCCGATGACCCGGCCGGAAATCGAGCACATTCGCGGCACCGCCCTGTCCCAGCAGACCCTGGACGCCCTGCTGGAACTGAACCTGATCGCCCCCAAGGGCCGCCGCGAGACACCCGGCCGGCCCACCTTATGGGGTACCACACCGGAATTCCTGGCTCATTTCGGCCTGAAGGATCTACGCGAACTGCCCAGGCGAGAGGATCTGCTGCTGGAGACCGCACCCCCCAAGCGGACCCCGGAAATCCTTCCGCCAGACCTGCAATCGCCGCCAGACCTGCAATCGGCGCCAGACCTGCAATCGGCGCCAGACCTGCGATCGCCGCCAGACCTGCAATCGGGGCCAGAGCCGAAGTAAGACCAACCTGCGTTGACGGCGACTCTTCCCATCCGTCCCGTTTTGACGGCGACCCTTTCTATCCGTCATGGCCGGGCGAAGTCCCGGCCATCCACCCCGGACCCGTTCATACGCAGATGGCCTGGACTGCCCCTCGCTCGCGTGCTCGCCCGGCCGTGACCGGCAGCGCTCCGACAGGTCAATCGTTCTGCCGCTTGGTACAAGGCCTGGGGCGGCCCGGCCTACACGCCAGTATATCAGGACATCAGCACCAGGATAACAGAACCGGATCGATGCGGATGCTCAATCCGGCCGGCACCTCGCGGTGTATTCCTCTATGTATCAACAATATTCGCCGACCGCGTGTCATCACAATAGTCATTCTATTGGTCATTAATGCTGGCTTATCGCCAGAAGGCCCGTTATGCTGCATCGCATCATTAGGGAAGAACGTCCTTCGCCCCATGTCCGGCATGCCTTTCGCGACCCAGGCCGGCATTTCCCGAAGGAACGTGAACGAAATGAGCAGCACCAATCAAACCTATCTCGCATCCGAAAGCCGGCAGCCCGCCGACACATGGCTGTCCAACCATATCCAAAACCTCCGTGCCTACGTCGCACAAAGACGCGCCAGGGCCGAGGAACTGCGCGAACTCTACCGCTGCACCGACCGCGAATTGTGGGATATCGGCCTCAGCCGCTCCGACTTCATGGCGATCGAAAAAGGCACCTACCGCCGGGACTGATCCCGCCCGCTGAACGTCAGGGCAGCCTGCCAGCAGACTGCCCGGCCGCTTATCAGGCCACCTCGGCGACCGTCGACGCACCGTCCGACACCGTCGTGCGATGCATGTCCCGCGCCTGCGTGTCATCATAGTTCCGCGCCCGGTGTGTCGTGCAGCGGCTGTCCCACATCACCGGATCCTCGACTGTCCATATTTATGTATAGACAAACGGTGGCTGAGTCGCATGTTCGATCATGGCCAGCAGCAGCATCCGCGCCTCCGGTTCCTACCTCCCGCGAATCCGCCCGGCATGGGTTTCACGCAGATCGACGCCCGTCACCGCGCCGACGAAAACAGCATGCAACGGCATCACGCTCAGCGACATGGTCGTCTCTGTCTCTTTCCCGGGAGCGTAGATTTGACTAGGCAATATTTGCAGCCTGGCGGGTGCCCCACCACCGCCAACACACGACCCCAACGCATCACCAGTTGGCACATTCACGTCTCCGCGGCCCTCCCGCTGTCTCCGCGCTGAAAATCTCCCGCTCACCACCCCGCCGCCCCAGCCGGGCCAGAAGCCTCAACCCGGCCAGACGCCCCAGCCCGGCCAGACGCCCCAGCCCGATACCACCTGACCGCGCCACCACAAGCGCATCGCCGATTGGCAAACCAGCCGTTTTCGCGCACCCTGCCGCAAAAACCGGGAGGATACCGCAATGATTCCATCGCTCGACATCGACCCATTCAGCCAGGCCTTCTTCGACGACCCGTACCCCGCCCACGCCGCCATGCGCGACGCCGGCCCTGTCGTCTACCTCCCCGCCCACGACATCCACGCCGTCGCCCGCTACGACGACGTGCGCGCCATGCTGACCGACTGGCGCACCTACACCAGCGCCAGAGGCGTCGGGATCTCCGATTTCGCCAGGGAAAAACCCTGGCGCCTGCCCAGCCTTTTGCTGGAAACCGATCCGCCGCTGCACGACCGCACCCGCAGCCTGATGGACAAGGTGCTATCGCCCGCCGCCGTGCGATCCCTGCGCCAATCCTTCGCCACCGCCGCCGAAGCCCTGATCGACGATCTGCTGGCGCGGCAAACCTTCGATGCCGTGCCCGACCTCGCCGAGGCCTATCCACTGGCGGTATTCCCCGACGCCGTCGGCATGCCGGCCGAGAACCGGCGCTTTCTGTTGCCCTATGGAAACATGGTCTTCAACAGCTTTGGCCCGCCCAACGCCTTCTTCCAGACCGCCGTCGCCGACGCCGAACCGGTTCTCGCCTGGGTGCAGGCCCAAACCAAACGCGAAGCCCTGTCACCCATCGGCTTCGGCGCGGCCATCCATGCAGCCGTTGATACAGGGGAATTCTCCGCAGCCGAGGCGGAAGTCCTGGTGCGATCCCTGCTGACCGCCGGTGTCGATACAACCGTCAACAGCCTGTGCGCCGCGATCGACTGCCTCGCTCGGTTCCCCGCGGCATTCGAACAACTGCGTGCCGACCCATCCCTGGCACGGGCCGCGTTCGAGGAAGCCATACGCCTGGAAAGCCCAGTCCAGACCTTCTTCCGTACCACCACGGGCACGGCGACCATTGCGGAAGAAACCATCCAGGAAGGCACCAAGGTGCTGATGTTCCTGGGCGCGGCGAACCGCGACCCAAGGCGGTGGGAGCGGCCGGACGACTACGACATCACGCGTCGCAACGCCGGCCATGTCGGCTTCGGCACCGGCATCCATGGCTGCGTCGGCGCCGTTCTCGCCAGGTTGGAAGGCGAACTGGTTCTCGGTGCCCTCGCACGCAAGGCCCGTTCGATCGAAATCGACGGCGAACCGAAACGCCGGTATAACAATACCCTGCGCGGCCTGGCCAGCCTGCCGATACGTCTGCTTGCAGCGTAACGAACTGCCCGGAAACGAACCCGATATCGAAACGAAACCCCTCTCGCCCCCTCCAATCCGCCCGCGTGGCTTGAAACTTCCAGCGCCCCGCGCAATGCTCCCGAAACAAGCAATGAGGGAACCACGAGCGATGCATGATATCGTCATCCGAGGCGGCACGATCGTCGACGGCACCGGCACCAAAAGCTACACCGGAGACGTCGCGCTGGATGGCGACAAGATTGCGCAGGTCGGCGGCAAGGCCGGCCCCGGCAAGCGGGAGATCGACGCCAACGGCCAACTTGTTACCCCAGGCTGGGTCGACATCCACACCCATTACGACGGCCAGGCAACCTGGGACCCTGTGCTCGCACCCTCCTCCTGGCACGGCGCCACCACCATCCTGATGGGCAACTGCGGCGTCGGCTTCGCCCCCGTCCGCAAGGCCGACCATGAATGCCTGATCGACCTGATGGAGGGCGTGGAAGACATCCCCGGCATCGCGCTGGCCGAAGGTCTGCGCTGGGACTGGGAAACCTTCCCCGAGTACCTCGACGCGCTCGATCGTTTCCCCCGCACCATCGACGTCGCCGCGCAGGTGCCGCACCATCCGCTGCGGGTCTACGTCATGGGTGACAGGGCGGTGCGCCGCGAAATCGCCACCGCCACCGACATCGAAGCCATGAGCCGCCTCACCGAGGAAGCCCTGCGCGCCGGCGCCTTCGGTTTCACCACCTCTCGCACCGAACAGCACAAGACCACCAAGGGCGACCTCGTCCCCGGCCGCTTCGCCGAAAACCAGGAACTCTTCGGCATCGGCGCCGCCCTCGGTCGTGCCAAAATCGGAACATTCGGCATGCTGAGCGACTTCGATGATGAAGCCGCCGAATTCGACTGGATGAGCACCTTGTCGAAATCCACAGGCAGGCCTTTATGGTTTCTGCTGACGGACCGCTCCTACGACCCCGATCGTTACCATCGCCTGATGGACGGCGTCCGCAAGGCACGCGCCAAGGGCGCCGCGGTCACCGCACAGGTCGCCGGCCGACCGGTCGGCGTCATCCTCGGCCTGACGACCTCATTGAACCCCTTCGCCGCCCGCCCCGCCTTCGCCGCGCTCAGTGCGCTCTCCGTCCCCGATCGCCTCGCCCGCCTGCGCGATCCAGCCGTCAGGCGAGAAATCCTGTCACAAACTGCATCCGAGGAACTCCTGGCGATTCTGCCGCCCCTGCAACGACCCATCGCCACCCGCTGGGATCGCCAGTATGTGCTCGGCGATCCGCCCGACTACGAACCCGACCAGAGCCGCAGCATCGAGGCGATGGCCGCCAAAACCAATTTGACCCCGGACGAATTCTGCTACGACTACCTGACCGGCGAAAACGGCGACCGCATGCTGTTCTACCCAGTCACCAACTACGTCCACGGAGATCACGGCGTGGTGCACGACATGATCAAGGACCCGGACACCATCCTCGGCCTCAGCGACGGCGGCGCCCATTGCGGCCTGATCTGCGACTCCAGCCTGCCGTCCTACATGCTGACCCACTGGGTGCGCGACCGCCACCGC
>DATARX010000254.1:0-4302 GCA_036263955.1 Rhodopila sp. | reverse complement strand
GAGCGCGCATGACGGGAGCGCGCATGATGGGATGGGGGGTCGGGATCGGACGGTGGCGGCCGGGCCGTCGCCGCACGATCCGGGATCGTCCCGGATGGCGCGTGCCCGCTGCCGGCTGCGCCGGGGGTCGCCTCGCACCCCGCGGCGGTGTATATACACCGATCGCGCGATCGATTTGTTTGACGATATATTCACATTGCTGGAACGCTGTTTCGGCGCGAGACTACATTTTACTTGCCTACATTAACGTTGTCCGCCACCGATTCGGTTGGTCTGCGATCGAATTATATTGAGAGATCGGGAATAATCGCTTATATATTCTTTCTGCCGGCACCAACAGCACTCTCCGGTGAGATATCTCTTTGGGGATATACTACCGGACGACAGAATTGTGCGTGGTGCCAGGTCGTTTGTCCAAATAGCCGAGACAATTCAGTAATAAGCCACAGGAGGATGAAAATGGCCGAATCCAATGACGCATTCCCGCTTAATCACACCGGCTCGTTCAGGATTGGCACCGGCCTGCCCGGCGCGCCAACCTTGAGTGCGATCCTGACGATTCCGCAAAACAGCAGCAATGTGACGGGTCATGGCGTATTGTCCCAGGCGATCAATCCGCCGTTGCACGCGAACAACGCGTTCCATGGCGTGGTGCACGTCCTGGCCTTTGGCGGCGACGTGACGCAGATCTACGCCCTGCAGGGGGCAGCGGTGCCGCCGCTGCTTGGCGCGCCGCATGTCACGCAACTGCTGATCACGCTGAAGGGGATCTGGAGCCGGGAAGGCACCGCCACCTACACCTATGTCGTCGGTTCCGCGTTCCATCAGGTCAAGGATGTGCCGGTCAGCGTCACCTGGCTGCTGCAGCAATAAGGTTGGCCGCGCCGCTTCGGGTTTCCACCGGCGCGCCGGTGGCGTGACCACGGCAGTCTCCGGGGATACCGCGGGGGCTGCCGTGATGCGCGCATTGCAGGCGACGGCGGCGATGACCGTTCCGTCCGGAACGAAAGGTCACGGGGCGCGCTTTTTCGTTGCTTTGGCAATCCGGTTAGCCGCCGCTTCGGGCAGTCCGGCGGCGATGAGCAGGCCCGGGTCGAAGTCGGTCTGATTGCGGACCGATGCAGTCAGTTCGGCGATGGCCCGTTCCAGCCGGTCCGGGTCGACGGTCACCTGCGGCGTGGTGTTTTGTGGCGGGCTGTGTTCGGGCGTGGTGTTTTCTGGTGTGGTGGTCTCGGGCGTGGTGTTTTCTGGCGTGGTGGTCTCGGGCGTGGTGGCCTCGGGCGTCCCCGGCACGAAGGGCCTCAGGCGCAGCTTGGAGCGGTGGTCCGGGATGCCCGCCTGGTCGTCCATGTCCAGGCCGCGGTAATAGCGCTTCTGCCATTGGTCCGCCCCGGCGGACGGGGCCTTGGCGGCGACCTGGGCCTGGAAGTTGTTGCGCGACTGGCTCCATTCGGTGAACTGGCGTGCCGCATCCGGGTTGTCATTCAGCGCCACGAATTTCGGGTTCATGCGTTCCAGGGCGTCGCGCTGGGTGGGTTGGATGAAACAGATCGGCTCCCCAGCCTCGAACCGCACCCAATGGTTCCGGCGGGTGAAGCGCCAGTTCATGGTGAAGGTGTAGGGCGACCAGTCGGTCTCGATCACCCCGGACAGCGGGGCGATGCCGTCCTTGGCGCTGTTGGGGGAGCCGCCGGCAAACAGGTTCCAGCCAGCCGGGGTGCGGAACAGGCCCTGGATGTGGATCGTGAGTGTCCCCTGCCCGAACAGTGAGACCGGGACGGCGGCGGATGGCATCCCGGCATCGGGCCGGATGATGACGTCGGCGGTGGCGGCGCCGCCGCGCCAGTAGGCCGCGAAGCCGGCGGGCGTGAGGATTTCCCAGCCATGCGCGTTGGCGATGTTCAGCGGCAGGCAGCGGTAGGCGAACGCCTCGGGCGTCGCGTCCATCCAGGCTCGGGTGGGTTCGGCCGGGCGGATGAGGGGGTGCCAGCCCTCGTGCAGGTAGCACAAAAAGTCCATTGCCAGCCTCCGTCGGTTGTCCGGGGCACGGTAACCCGACGGCACGGTCGGCTGCACTCTATTCCTGATGAAGGCCGCGGGTCCTAATGAAGACCGCGGGTCCTGATGAAGACCGCGGGTCCTGATGAACACAGCGGGTCCTGATGAAGACGGCGGGTCCTGGTGAGGACGGCGGGCGGCTATTCGCCCGCGGCCTGGATCCCGAGTGCGCCGCCCAATGTCGTGTTCCACGCGGTCACGCATTCCGAGCCGCAGCGCTGGATCCATTTCGGGAGGATGCTCTCGGTCAGCAGTCGCTTGCGCAAGGCTTCGTCCGCGGCGGTGATCGGCACCAGGTTCATGTGGAACAACCGTCCGCCCACGCAGCCGGCGGAGCCGATATCGCAAGCGAGGCCAGCCGCGGTTTCACGGTCGGCGGCATCCCAGATGGTCAGTTCGAGCTTATGGATACCGGTCCGCAGTTCCTCGCGGATGTCGGCCGGCAATTGATCCCATGCCAGTTTGTTGGCGCCGAAGAACGACAAGCCCCAGCTTATCGACAGCGGGGAAATATAGGACGTTACGTTCGGCAACCCGATTTCGCCGCCGCTCATGGTTCCGGTGATCGCGCAGTCGACCACGCCGGTCCGGATCGCGTTGACGATTTCCGAAAACGGGGTGACGATCGGCACCGCACCCAAGGCCGACATCATCTCCGACTGGCCGACGGACGATGTGCGCACCTTGCGTCCCGCGAGATCGCTGAGGTTCTTGAAGCTTTGCGCACAGTACAGCACCTGCGCCGGGTAGGCGTAGATGCCAAGCAACTCGATTCCGTATTTCTCCAGCAACGTATCGTGCAGCTGGCCGCGATACAGCTCCACGGTTTTCCGCAGGGATGCCATATCGGGATTGAGGGTTGGCAGATCGACGGCGTTCAGTTCCGGCTCATCCCCCGAAACGACTGCCAGAAGCGCGGTGCCGATCGGCACGACGCCCAGCCGCATCAGCTGCAGCATTTCCTGTCCTGGCAGGCCGCTGCGGTCGAACGGATGAATTTCCGCCTGGACGCGGCCCTGGGTCAGCAACGGAACTTCCTGTGTCCAGAACGGGGCTTCATATTTGGTATACTGGCTGACCCCATCCAGGCCGCCAACGACCTTGAGCTGGATCGGGCCATCGCCTGCTGTTGCCCGCGGGCAGGCCAACAGGCCGACCAGGAGCCCCGCCCCGGCGACGATCCGGACGAGCGACGAGAGTAAATCGATTACACCCGTGCCAGGATGACGCATGCCGTTCGCAAATTCCCAAGTGGTGCCGCAGCTTTGCCCGCATGCGTACGTCGTTACAACATTTACCTGATAGCGAGATTTGCCCCGTTGAGCAATTGCAAATCCGACATTTGCTCAACCATCGCGTGGGTTCGTGCGGACAGGGACACATATTCCGATGGAGACACGCGCGCGGCGTGCGACGCACGCGCAACTGGGGACGCATCGGCGGGCGCTGCCGGCGTCGCGCATTTCATTGCCTGGGCGATAGAATTCTGCCATTGTCGGGCTTTCGTATTCGGGAGAGTTCATGCAGTCCGCGCCGCTGCGAGAGGCAAGCATCGCCGACCGGTTGGCAGTCCGCCCCGCGGCCTTGGAAGACCGGAAGGGCCAGCTGATCGGACTGGCCTGCGTCGTGTTTACGGCGCTGGGTTGGGGCCTCAACTGGCCAGCCACGAAGTTCCTGCTGACAGCCTGTCCGCCATTGTCGGCGCGGGGCGTGTCGGGCCTGGTCGCTGGGATCGTGCTGTTCGGGGTCGCGGCTTCGCGTGGCGAGAGTCTTGCCGTGCCGCGCGCGCTGTGGGGACGGCTCGCCGTCGTTTCATTGCTGAACGTGAGCGCCTGGATGGGTCTCACGACCGCGTCCATGCTATGGCTTCCGGCGGGACAGGCCGCGACGCTGGCCTATACCATGCCGGTCTGGGCCACCCTGCTGGCCTGGCCGATGCTGAGCGAACGGCCGGGATCGCGGCAAATGGCGGCGATCGGCCTGGGCCTTGGCGGCGTGGTGATCCTGGTTGGCGGCAACAGCTTCCATCTTGAGGCGGCCAGGCTTCCGGGAATCCTGCTGGCGCTGTCGGCCGCGGTTTGCTTTGCGTTCGGCACGATCCTGTCCAAGCGGATGCCGATCCCGCTGCCGCGCGTCGCGTTGACCGCCTGGCAGGTGTTCCTGGGTTGCATCCCGCTGCTGCTGGCCGGCCTGGTGCTGGAGCAGGCGCATTTTGCCGCGTTGCCGCCGATCGGTTGGCTGGCG
>DATARX010000120.1:0-9104 GCA_036263955.1 Rhodopila sp. | reverse complement strand
GATCTTCCTGTTCGTCGGATTGGTCGTGGGCGGCGTTTCGTCGATCGGAGGAACACTACTGGGGGCGGCGTTCATCGAGTTCGTGCCGAACGTCGCCGACAAGATCTCCAAGGCGGCGCCTGGGGCGGTCTATGGCGTGATTCTGATCGCGGTGATGTTCCTGATGCCGGCTGGGGCAGGGGGGGGTCTTCGGTCGATATGGGGGAAGCTTGGCCGGGGGCGGTAGGGCGCCGGTCTTGGGGCGTTTGTCCTCCCCGGTCCACGCCCGGTTCCCGTTCATGGTCTTCCCCGCCTGCCAGAACGCGCGCAAGGCCAGCGCCAAGGCGGAGGCAAGGCACCCGAGGACGTACGGGGAGATTCCGGAAGGCGGGGAGGTTCCGGAAGGCGGGGAGGTTCCGGAAGCGACCGACGCGCCGGCTGTGCGTGGTGCGTCTGAGCGAACGGCAGGAGCAGGGCTGGAGCTATATCCAGCCGGGCGTCATGCCAGGAACGCCAGCCCCCAGCCGGCGACCCCGCCAAGCACGACCACCAGCCACGGCGGAACCGCCCATATCGTCAGCAGCAGGAAGGCCACCAGCGTCAGCCCGAAATCCGCGCCGGTGTGCACCGAACCGGTCCAGATCGGAGTGAACAGCGCGGCGAGCAGGACGCCGACGACCGCGGCATTGACGCCGCGAAGGGCCGCTCGCACGCCGTCGCGGTGGCGTAGCGTGTCCCAGAATGGCAGCAACCCGCCGATGAGCAGGAAGGAAGAGGCGAAGATCGACACCGTGGCCACTATCGCGCCGATCCAGCCGTTCGGGGACGGGCCCTCCACCGTGCCCAGGAAGGCGGCGAAGGTGAAGATCGGGCCCGGCATCGCCTGGGTGGCGCCATAGCCGGCCAGGAATGTGTCCGGCCCAACCCAGCCTGGCGGGACCACCAGCGCCTGTAGCAGCGGCAGCACGACGTGTCCGCCACCAAACACCAGCGACCCGGCTTGATAGAACGCGGCCACCAGGGCCACGGTGTGGCTGCCGCTCACGCGCGCCAGCCAGGGCAGTCCCAGCAAGGCGACGGCGAACAGGACCAGCAGGCCGAAGGCGGCCGGCCGCGCCACGCGCACGCCCAATGCGGCGGGCGGTTCCGCGCCGGAGGCTTGGCGCGGCAGCAGGAACATCCCCGCGAGCGCGCCCAATGCAATGGCGGCCACCTGTCCCAGCGAGGACGGGACCGCCAACGCCACCAGGCAGGCAATGACGGCGACGGTGCCGCGGGGCCGGTCCGGCGCCAGCGACCGGGCCATGCCCCAGACAGCCTGGGCGACGACCGCGACGGCAACGAGTTTGAGGCCGCGCAGCCAGCCGGCGTGTGAGACATCGCCGATGGCGCTGATGCCGTAGCCGAATACGGTCATCGCCAGCGCGGAGGGCAAGGTGAATCCGACCCAGGCGGCCAACATCCCCAGTGGCCCGGCGCGCAGCAGGCCAATCGCCATGCCGGTCTGCGACGAGGCCGGGCCCGGCATGAACTGGCACAGCGCGACCAGGTCGGCGAACGTTGCCTCGGTCAACCAGCCCCGCTTGGCCACGAGTTCCGCCCGATAATAGCCGAGATGGGCCACCGGGCCGCCGAAGCTGGTACAGCCGAGGCGGAGGAAGATCAGAAAGACCTCGATTGCCCGGCCGCGCATCAGACCCGACGCCTGCGTGGTTTGTTGGTCTCGCGCACCATTGGCGTCCCCTCCGCGTGGTCTTCCGTTCGCGGAGAGGCTGATAACGCATCATCGCCGGGTGCGCGAGCATGCACATGCCGGCGTGCCCGAGGCTTATCGCGGAATTCGGTTGCGCCGGCATTGCCGGCACCGCAGGCCGCAAGGGCGTGATGCGGTTCGCCGGGACGGCGGGCCAGGGACTAAAGCGACGCCGCGTGGCGGTTGGGGTGTTAGCTGTTCGACCCGGCCAGGAAGTTCATCGCGGCCTGAACGCCCCCCTGGCGGTGCGGGATGCCGGCCGCGCGCAGCCCCATCTCCACTCCGGTCAGCGTGCCGGTGAGGGACAGCACGCCGAGGTCGCCCATGTGCCCGATCCGGAACACCCGGTCCTCGACGCGGCCGAGCCCGTTGCCGAGGCTCATGTTGAACCGGTCCAGGATCACGTTGCGCAGGTTATCCGCGCTATGGCCCTCCGGCGTGCGGATGGCGGTCACCCCAGGCGCGTAGGCCGCCGGGTCGGCGCATTGCAGGTCCAGGCCCCATGCCGCTACCGCCTGCCGAGTCGCCTGGGCATAGCGGTTGTGCCGGGCGAATACCGTGGGCAGGCCTTCCTCGACCAGCATGTCCAGCGCTTCGTTCAGCGCATACAGCAGGCTGATCGCCGGCGTGTACGGGAAGAAGCCGGTCTTGTTGGAGGTGACCAACGGCTCCCAGTCCCAATAGCTGCGGCGGGATCCGCCGGTGCGGGCGGCAGCCAGCGCCTTGTCGCTGATCGCGGTGAACGACAGGCCCGGCGGCACCATCAATCCCTTCTGCGATCCGGCGATGCTCACATCGACCTGCCATTCGTCATGCCGGTAGTCTGCGCAACCCAACGAGGAGATCGCATCGACCATCAGCAGGGCAGGGTGGCCCGCTCGGTTCATCGCGTCCCGCACCGCGCCGATGTCGGTCATGCAACTGGTGGAGGTTTCGCTGTGGACAGCGCCGACGGCCTTGATCTTGTGCTCCCGGTCGTTCTCCAGCATCTGGCCGATGGCCCGGGCGTCAGCCCCGCGGCGCCAGTCGGTATCCAGCGTCACCACGTCCAGGCCGAGGCGCAGCGCCATCTGTTCCCACAGATGGGAGAACTGGCCGGTGCGGCTGATCAGGATGCGGTCGCCCGGCGACAGCGTGTTGATCAGGGCGGCCTCCCAGGCGCCGGTGCCGGAGGCCGGAAAAATCCCGATCGTGGCCGACGCGGTCTGGAATATGGCGCGCAGCTTGGCGACGAGCGTACGCCCGAGGGCGCCAAATTCCGGGCCGCGGTGGTTGATCGCATTGCGATCCATGGCGCGCAGCACCCGTTCGGGCAGATTGGTCGGCCCGGGGGTTTGCAGGAAATGACGGCCGGAGACGAACGTTGACATTGGGAATTTACCCTCCAAGGGGCGCGTAACAACCATGACGCGTGTCGGTTTGCAACAACGATCATGAACTGGTGAGGTGGGTTGAGATGGGAGGAAAGTCGGAACTAGCAACCTTCCCGGGAAATCTTGCCTGGTTGCAGCGTGCCGGCCCGCGCCGATGTGTGGCTGGAAGCGACATCAACCCCCTATGTGACCCGCTGAAACAGAATTGAGGACGAATCAGCCATGGCTTCGTTGATCCTGACTGTCGTCGGCCCGGACCGTCCGGGCTTGGTGCGTGTCCTTGCCGAAGCCGTCGCCGCCCACGACGGGAGTTGGCTGGAGAGTCGGATGGCACGCCTGGCCGGACAGTTCGCCGGTATCGTGCTGGTGGAGGCGCCCGAGTCCCTGCTGGATGACCTGCGCGGGCTGGAAAGCCAGGGCCTGCGCATCACCGTGCAGTCAGGCTCCTCCGCCACGGCGGCCGTCGCGACGGAGCCGCGGCTGACCCTGGAAGTGGTCGGCAACGATCGACCCGGCATCGTCCGGGATATCTCTCAGGTGCTGGCCGCGAACGCCGTGAATATCGAGGAACTAACCACCAACACGGCCAGTGGATCGTTCAGCGGCGAGAGCCTGTTTCGGGTGACCGCCCTTGTGCGTGCGCCGGACGCGGCGGCGGTGGATGCCGTGCGGGCCGGGCTGGAGGAACTGGGCAACGAACTGATGGTGGATATCCAGCCGGCCTAGACCTTGTGAGCCTGGCCCCCCTGGTCTCCGGCGATCGCTTCCAGGCAGTAATCGAACAAATCAAGGTCCGGTGGAAGGCTGCTTTTGTGGGCTATTGCCTGAGCCTGCTTCAGGGTTGGCGGATGTACGGCCAAGACATCGGGATCCGTTTTCGGTACCTCGGAATTAAGGATTGGTAAACCCGCGCTCACCCCCGCTTGAACCAATCGCCGCCCCCGGTCATCATTGCGTTATGACCGACACGCAAAAGCCGTTCCAGCGCCTGGACTACGAGGCCTCCATCGACCGTCCCAGGCTTTCGCTGCCCAACGGCAAGCGCGTCGCCATCTTCCTGGTGGTGAATATCGAGCGCTGGGACATCGATCGCACCATGCCCCGGCAGGTGCTCAGCCCGCCGCAAGGCGCCTCGGTCATCCCCGATGTGCCGAACTGGGCGTGGCACGAATACGGCATGCGGGTCGGCTTCTGGCGCCTGAAGGCGGCGCTGGACCTGCACGGCATCGCCCCCACTCTGGCGATCAACGGCGTGGTCCCCTCGGCGTATCCCCGGGTCACCAAGGCCTGCCGCGACGCGGGATGGGAGTTCATGGTCCACGGCTACCACCAGATCGCCACGCACCTGGTCGAGGACCAGCGGGCGATGATCCGCGACGCCATCGCGACCCTGCGGGAGGCCGGTGGACACGATCCCGTCGGCTGGCTCGCCCCCGGCCTGACCGAGACCATGGATACCCCGGACCTGCTGGCCGAGGCTGGCATCCAATACTGTGCCGACTGGGTGGTCGACGACCTCCCCACCACCATCCGCACCAAACACGGTCCGATGCTGACCATGCCGTACAGCGTGGAGCTGAACGACATCCCGATGATGATGATCCAGCACCATCGGGCCGAGGAACTGTATGACCGCACCATCGCACAGTTCGAGCGGCTGTATGAGGAAGCCGGCGAGCAGGGCGCCAAGGTCATGGGCCTGGCGGTGCATCCCTATATCAGCGGCGTGCCGCACCGCATCGGTTGGTTCGAGCGCGCGCTGACCCATATGGCCAGCCGGCCGGGCACGCTGTTCTGGCAAGGGCGCCAGATCATGGATTGGTACAGAAAGGCCACAGCATGACGATCCACGCGCAATGGGCCTTCCTGAGCCAGGCCGAACGCGACGCCGCCTACAACAATTCCGCCCATGTCGCCGACAGTCCGGTGCTGAACGCGGCGCGGGAGGTCGCGTCTTCGGCCTTCCGTGCGACCAATGGGCTGCATCTGGATCTGCGCTACGGCAAGCGGGACCGCAACACCTGGGATCTGTTCCCGCAGGCCAACCCCGACGCGCCGTGTATCGTGTTCATCCACGGCGGCTACTGGCAGCGCAACAGCAAGGACCAGTTCGCCAACCTGATCGCCGGTCCGTATGCGCGCGGCTGGTCGGCCGCTTTGCCGGGGTACACGCTGGCGCCCGACGCCTCGATGACCGAGATCGTGGCCGAGATCCATGCCGCGCTCGACTGGCTGGCCGCGCATGGCCCGGCGCATGGCATCAACGGCCCGGTGGTATTGTCCGGCTGGTCGGCCGGCGGCCACCTGACAGCGATGTGCCTGGATCATCCGCTGGTCAAGGCCGGTCTCGCCATTTCCGGCGTGTTCGACCTGGGGCCCGTCCGCGACACCTATCTGAACGAGAAACTGCGGCTGACCGAGGCGGAAGTGGTTTCCTTCTCGCCGATGCGCCTGCCGTTGGTCGGGAAGCCGCTGGCGTTCGCCTTCGGCACCGCGGAGCTGCCGCCGCTGGTCTCCGACAGCCAGGAGTTGCATGGGCGGCGCACCGCCGCCCATTTGCCAGGGGCGCTGATCCCGGTGCCGCGCGCCAATCACTTCACCATCGTACATGAGCTCAGCGATCCGGACGGCGTGCTGACCAGGCATCTGCCGCTGCTGCTGCCGGAGCGGTAACGCCGCCGCTTCCCCTTCGCGCGGCAAGACCCCAGCAAAAGGCTGCTTTCCATGACATCCACCGCCGCATCCGGGCGCATCGCCGCCCGGATCGATCGCTTGCCGTTGACCTGGGCCCAGTGGCGACTGGCCCTGACCAGCCAGTTGTTCTGGGGTGTGATCATCGCCGCCGACGGCATCCCGGCCAAGGTGTTCCCGTTCGTCTGGTTGCCGCGGCACGCCTTCGGCATGACCGCGTTCTCCGTGCTGCTGGCAATGCAGTTCGGCGTGGGCATCCTGGTGGGCGAGTATCTGATCGGCATGGTGGCGGACAGGTGGGGCCGCCGCACCGCGCTGCTGGCGTCCACGCTGGCGATCGGGCTGCTGATGTGGCCGACAGCGCTGACCGATAATTTTACGCTGCTGATGGTCTTTTTCGGACTGTCCGCTATCGGTCTGGGTGGCGTGCTGTCGGTCAACGTCGTTTACATGAGCGAGATCATTCCCCCGATGCACAGGGGGCGCGTTATGCTGGGGTCTCAGGTATTCGCGGTCGGCGTGTATGGGTTGATGGCGAACGTGCCGGCGATTTTGTGGATTCCCAATCATTACGGGCTGTATATCGGCTTCTTCTGTGCGGTGGCCCTGGTGGTGCTGGTGCCGCTGGCGTGGACGCTGCCGGAATCGCCGCGCTGGCTGGAGGCGCATGGACGGCATGCCGAAGCCGAATGCATCACCGCGCGCCTGGAAGCGGAATGCCTGCGCCGCAGTGGCCAGGTTCGGCTGGCGGAGCCGGACTTCGCGCGCTACGCCGTTACCCCATCGCGTCACGTGCCGGTGAAGGAACTGTTTCGCGGTCAATATGGGCGCCGGAGCCTCGTGCTGCTGATCGCGTGGACACTGGGCTACAGCGGCATGATCTATGGTTTTGGTGGATACGAGACGTTGCTGCTGCGGGGATTCGGCCTGTCGGCGGGGCAGGCCTTCGGCATCGTGCTGGTGTCGGCGACCTTGGGCGGGGGCGCCGGCCTGGCGGTTTGCGCGGTGCTGGGGGAGGCGGTGGAGCGCCGCATCATCATCCTGCTGAGTGGCGTGGTGACGGCCGTGGCGCTGACGGCCCTGTACTTCGTCCATACGGTTGTCGGATGTTATGTGCTGGTGACGCTGTCCTGGGGGGCGAGCGAGGTCTGGTTGTTCAGCATGTACAACTACACCGCGGCCAGCTATCCGACCCGATTGCGGGCAACCGGAACGGGCCTGACCGATGGGGTTGGTCATCTGGGCGCGGTCTTCGGGCCGATCGTCGCGGGCTGGTTGTTTACGGCTACGGCCGGTGTTGGGCATTGGGGCTGGTTTGCTTACGTGACGATCCCTGGGACGCTGGTGCCTGCTGTGGTGATTGCGGTTTGGGGGATCAATCAGCGCCGGGCCATATTGGAACATATTTCGGTTTAGCGGGGGCTGGTTCGACGGCTGGTGTTTGGGGCAGGCTCCGCTTTTATGCGCAGAGAACGCTGAGCTTTCGAGATCGCAGAGCAGGGTTTGCGCCTTCGGCGTGGGGCATCGGGGCCGGTGCGATCATTACAGGCCGCGCAGCGGCGAGAAGGGTTTTCCCCCGGTCCACGGCAGCAAAAGACATTTCTCTGCGATCTCAAAAACTCGGTGATCTCCGCGCATAATGCGGACTGTGACGCAGCACGGCCGGTGGGCTGTTCGGCACGACCAGCGACGCGCGCTTACGGGATCGACGAACCGCCCTTACGCCAGGCAAGCAGGTGATCCGCCGCGCTTTCAAGGTCGAAGGCGGGCCGGTATGTCGTGTCCGCGATGATCCGGTCGATCCGCATCGCCCCACGATCGAAACCGGTGTGGCTTTCGACATTCCAGGTCTCGCCCGCGGCCGCCCGGCGCCAGCGGAAGCCCGGAACGCGGGTGGCCAGCGCGCGGCACCAGTCCTCGGCGGTCGTTGCGTGGCCGGTGGCCAGATTGTAGACCGTGCGGGGCGTGGTGGGCTGATCCGCCAGCGCAACCAATCCAGCCGCGATGTCGCGGGACAGCGTGTAATCTCCGCGCCATGGCGGCCCCAGCACCGCTTCCTGTCCGGCGTCCGCCAGATCCAGGGTCTGCAGCATCGGCGACAGCGTGTCGCGCGCGCCTGTTGCGTATTCCCACGGACCGTAGACCACGCCCAGGCGCGCCGCGGTCAGCGAAACGCCCTGGGTTTCCGCCACCCGCGGCAGGATCGATTCCGCCGCGAACTTCGTCAGTCCATACA
This sequence comes from Rhodopila sp., assembly GCA_036263955.1. Taxonomy (GTDB): domain Bacteria; phylum Pseudomonadota; class Alphaproteobacteria; order Acetobacterales; family Acetobacteraceae; genus Rhodopila. Next base: position 1,072 of record DATARX010000120.1, on the reverse strand, counting down.
GATTGACAGGTGTCGGACGCAACGTATCCTCATCCATCACCTCCACGGTTGCCGCCGAGGCGCCGTAGACCGCGCCCGAACTCGGGTACACGAAGCGTTTGACGCCCTGCCGAGCGGCCGCGAGCAGCGTGGAGACGGCGCCTTGGATGTTGACCGCGATAATCGATTCGGGTTCGGCGATTTCGCGTTGCGGGCCGGCGGTGATGACGGCGCAGTGGATCACCGCCTCGATCGGCGCCGCCGTCAGCGACCGCGACAGATCAGCGGCCGACAGGATCGATCCATCGATCATCGTCAGTTGCCCCGGCAAAACGGCGAAGTCCCTGACTGCGCGTTCTGGCAGCTTGATGCGATCCAGCCCGACCACCTGGCGGCCCGCCCGCAGCAGGTGCTCGACCACATTCAACGCAACGAACCCGGCGGCGCCGGTGACCAGTATTGCCATCGGTGCATTACAGCGCTTCGCGATTGACCGCGCAAGCCGGGCCGTTTATTCCGCTATCAAGACACAATGCGGCGCTGTTAAGTGCCCGGGGAGAACGCCAAATGGATTCGGTTGAAAAAGCAACCATCGCCAAGGTTTCGATGCGGCTCGTGCCGTTTCTGATCGTCTGTTACTTTGTTGCCTATCTCGACCGGGTCAATGTCGGCTTCGCCGCATTGACAATGAACAAGGCGCTCGGTCTTGACGCCACGGCCTTCGGACTCGGCGCGGGCGTCTTCTTCCTGGCGTATTTCGTTTTCGAGGTTCCATCCAACCTGTTGCTGGAACGTTTCGGGGCGCGCAAGTGGATCGCCCGCATCATGCTGACCTGGGGTTTGCTCTCCGGCCTGATGGCGTTCATCCCGGCGATCGCGACGGCCACCGGCGCATCGACCACCTCGGTGTTCTATACCATCCGGATTGCGCTGGGCGCGGCGGAGGCTGGTTTCTTCCCCGGCATCATCTTCTATCTGACGCTGTGGTTTCCGGCGGTCTACCGTGCCCGCATCATCGGCTATTTCATGGCGGCGATCCCGCTGTCTTCCGTCATCGGCGCGCCGGTATCCGGCATGCTGCTGAACATGGACG
>DATARX010000215.1:0-13990 GCA_036263955.1 Rhodopila sp. | reverse complement strand
GCGGACATGTCGAAGACATCTGCTCATTGGAAGGGGCGGGTCAATACAACCCGCCCATGCTGTTATCAACCCCGCCATGCACGATCGCCGGTTGCGCCTGCGATCCGTCGGCGGATGGGGCGCTGGCCATGCCCATCCCGGTCGGCCCGGATGCGCCGGGAACCTGGCCGACCTTGAAGGCGTCGGTCACGACGCCGTGGCCGCTGTCCCACTGTGCCATCGTCACCCCCGGCGGCATCGGGAAGGACAGCACCGGCCGGCCGGCCAGGGCGGTGGCCATGTAGTCGTGCCAGATCGGTGCCGCGACCGCGCCGCCGGTTTCGTTGTCGCCCAGGTTGGCCGGGGTATCATAGCCAACCCACACCACCGTCACGAGGTCGGGGGTGAAGCCGGCGAACCAGGCATCGGCGAAATCCTGGGTGGTGCCGGTCTTGCCGGCGATTGGCCGGTTCAGCCCCTTGCCAGCCGGTATGCCGGTGCCGCGCTGCACGACGCCCTGCATCATGGTGACCAACTGGAACACGCTGTCGGGATCGGCGATCTGCTTGCGCCCGTCGACGATCGTCGGCGGCTTCGAGGCATCGCCGCAATCCGGACAATCCAACCCCGCCGCGCGCATCACCACATGCCCGTCCGGATCCTGGACGCTGTCGATCAGGGTCGGGATCACTTCCCGCCCGCCGGCGGCGAACGAGGCGTAGGCGCCGGCCTCTCGCAGGACGGTGGTGTCCACCGCGCCCAGCGCGGCCGGCAGCACGCGCGGCATCGAGTCGACCTCATGGAAGGCGATGGCGTTATCGGCGATGGCCTGCATGCCGACATTCTGCGCCACCCGCAGCGTCACCAGGTTCAGCGATTCCTCCAGCGCGATCCGCAGCGGGGTCGGGCCGCCGAAGGTGCCTTCGTAGTTGCCGGGCCGCCAGCGTCCATCCGGCGTGTCCACCACGACCGGCGCGTCCAGGAACCGCTGGCTCGGCGAGATGCCTTTCTCCAGCGCGGTCAGGTAGACGATCGGCTTGAAGCTGGAGCCAGGCTGGCGGTTGGCCTGGGTGACGCGGTTGAACTGGCTTTGCTCATAGCTCCAGCCGCCCACCATCGCCAGCACCCGCCCGGTCTGCGGATCGAGCGACACCAGCGCGCCCTGCACCAGCGGGATCTGCCGCAGCAGCGCGCGGTTGGACGCCAGCGCCATCGGCGGCGGCGGCGGCGCCTTGCCCTTGGCCGGGGTGCTCGTGACCGGGTTGCTCGCCGGGGCGGCGGGTGATGGCGGCTGCCGGGTGGGCGGCTCGATCATCACCACGTCACCGACCTGGACGATGTCCGCCATGCGCCTGGGCGCGGGGCCCGGCTTGTTGTCGTGCACCGGGCGTGCCCAGGTCGTATCCGCCAAGGCGATCTGGGCGGAGCGGTGCTCGCCCGTCTTGGTCAGCCAGTCGACCTTGGCCTCGGCATCGGTCATACCGGCAACGATCGCCAGCTTCCAGTCCGGAAGCATGCCGGGCGGCCGCGGCAGTTCATTTATCGCCGCCGGCCATTTCGCCTCGAAATCGGCGGGGGCGATGGCCAGGTGCGTCACCGCGCCGCGCCAGCCGCCCATCTTGCGGTCGTAGTTCATCAATCCGTCACGCAGGGACTTCTCGGCGGCGATCTGCAGCGCCGGGTCCAGGCTGGTGCGGACCATCAGGCCACCCTGCGTCGTGGTGTCCTGGCCGAACCGGGCAATCAGTTCGCGGCGCACTTCCTCGGTGAACCAGTCGGCGCCGGGGATCGGCGGCGGGCGATGGAATTCGGACGGTATGACCGGTGCGGCCTTGGCCTCGGCTTCCTGGGCGTCGGTGATCGCGTGGTCCTCGGCGAGGCGATCCAGGACATAGTCGCGGCGAGCCCGCGCGAGCTCAGGATATTTGAACGGGTTGAGATTGTTGGGGGCCTTCGGCAGCGCCGCCAGGAAGGCGGCCTCGGCGATGGTCAGCTGGTCGAGCGGCTTGTTGAAGTAGGCTTGCGAGGCCGCCGCCACGCCGTAGGCGCCGAGGCCGAGGTAGATCTCATTCAAATAGAGTTCGAGGATGCGGTCCTTGGTGAGATTCTTCTCGATCCGCATCGCCAGGATGGCTTCCTTCGCCTTGCGGGCGAGCGACATCTGGTTGTCCAGCAGCATGTTCTTGGCGACCTGCTGGGTAATGGTGGAGGCCCCGATCGGCCGCCGCCCCTGCCCGGCATGCGCCAGGTCGAACACCGCGGCGCGGGCGATCGCCAGCGGATCGATGCCGCGATGGGTGTAGAATGTCTTGTCCTCGGCCGAGATGAAGGCCTGCTTGACGATTTCCGGAATGGCCGACACCGGCACGAAAATCCGCCGTTCGGTGGCGAGTTCCGCCAGCAGGCGCGAGTCGCCGGCGTAGACCCGGCTCATGACCGGCGGCTGGTAGTTGCGCAGGCCGTCCACGTCGGGCAGGTCGGTGCTGAAATGCTGGTAGGCCATGTAGCCGCCGGCCGCGACGACGACGCCACACAGCATCATCACGCCCAGCACCGCGCCGAACAGTCCGCGCCCCATGCGCACGAATATGTTGGGGCGCCGCCTTGGGGGCTTGCCGGGCGGCTTCGGTGCATTGGGTTGGCCACGGTTGTCGCGGCTGTGGGGGGCCATCGGCTCCCCAGCGGTCAATGGTCCTGTCATAGGCGGCGATATGACCGGTTTTGGCGATTTTCGCCAGCAACGAGATTGCTAGTTGAGACCGGCCGGAGCGTGCGCCTGGCTGCCAGCGCGATAAGGATCGGGCGCACGGGATCAGCAGCGGCCTGATAACAAAGGGTTGTGCCCGATCAGCCGAATCCGGGACCGTCACCGTCCGCGATATGGCCGGCGCCGGTGAAAAATGCGTCAACCGCGCGGTGCATGGCCTGAGCAACCATTTTGCGGTGCTCCGGCCGGCGCAAGGCGGCCTCATCGCGCGGGTTGGACATGAATCCCATTTCCACCAGGACGCTGGGGATATCCGCGGATTTCAGCACGACGAATCCGGCGTGCCGGTCCGGATTGGGCAGCATCGGCAGGTCCTGGTCCAGGCAGCCGACCAGACGTCGGGCGATTCGGACGGAATTGGCGCGGGTTTCCTTGCGCACGAGGCTGGCGAGAATCTCGGAAACCTGGGGCGAGGTGCCTTGCCATTGCCGGCCGATAAACCGATCGGCGCTGTTTTCGGTCCGAGCCAGGGCGGCGGTCTGGGCGTCGGAGGCGGTCGGCGCGAGGGTGTAGACCGAGGCGCCGCGTACCGAGTGGTCTGACAGCGCGTCCGCGTGCATCGAAACGAACAAGGCGGCGCCGCGCCGCTGGGCATAGTCGACCCGGCCATCCAGCGGGATGAAAATGTCGCGGCTTCGGGTCAGTTCCACCCGGTAGTGGCCGCCGGCCTCCAACTGACGCTTCAGTTCCAACGCGGTGGCGAGGGCGATCTGCTTTTCGTAGGTGCCGGAGACGCCAATGGCGCCTGGATCCTTGCCGCCATGTCCGGGGTCGAGCATCACCAGAGGCGGCGGCGGTTGCTTGCCCTTTGGGCCGGGCGGGACAACCGAATGAGGTTTGGGCGGTTTTGCCGCCATCGCGTGATGCAACGCGGGCGGTAACAGGAAGGTGCCGAAAATCGATGTGCCGGCCGAGAAACGGCGCAGGAGCAGGCGACGCGTGACCGGAGGAACGGATTGCATGCCTCGCTCCTAACATATTGGATGCAGACTCGCAGCTTATATATTGATTACGGCGCGTTCAGGGCACCTCAGTAGGATCCTCTTGCGGTGCGGGACGGTTTGCTTCATGGTCAGGGTGCTCCGGCGATGTCCCGGGGTGGCGGCAACCCGCCTCCCCTTGGCCAAATTCCGGCGGCGCGTGATCCCTTGGTTGAACCGGTCGGAGCCGGGTCTGCAAGTGTGGGGAAGGATCCGCCTCGCCGTGGCCACGTCGCCGTCCGCGTCGCGCCCGCCATCTTGGACTTGTGGTGCGCCGGGGTCCTGCTCGCAGCGGGTTTGATTGGCCATGCGGGCAGCGCCAGCGTCGACTTTCACACGGGGCAGCGTTCCGTTGCGGAGCGCGCCATCCGAACGCCAGGGACTGATGAATCACGTCGCGCCATACGAGTCCGGATCTGGACTTTTACCCCGCTTACCGGGTGGTATCGCCGTCGCGTTTTCCGATCGCCATTCTTGTCCTGAACCTTCGGGCGGGCCCCTTCCCGCAAGCCTTGCAAGCCGTCCGCCGACCGGAACCCAGAGAAGGTCCGGCTTCGGCATCCAGACGGCCTACCGGAGTTCAGGACTAAATGACGAAGCGCATGCTGATCGACGCCTCGCACGCGGAAGAAACCCGCGTCGTGGTGCTGGACGGTAACCGACTTGAAGATTTCGACGTCGAGACATCGACCAAACGACAACTCAAGGGGAATATCTACCTCGCCAAGGTAGTCAGGGTCGAACCAAGCCTGCAGGCGGCATTTGTCGAATATGGCGGCAATCGCCACGGCTTCCTGGCGTTCAGCGAAATCCACCCCGACTACTACCAGATTCCTGTCGCCGATCGGCAGCGACTGATCGAGATGCAGGCTGAGGAGGCCCGGCGGGAGGAAGAGGAAGAAGACCTGGAACTGGCGTTGCACCAGTCCACGGCCGAACCGCCCCGCACCCAGGCTGCCAAGGGCGAACCGGAACCGGGCGCAGAGCCCTGGGCGTTGCCCTCGACCCCGCATTTGCTTGGCGCGGCATCGGTTGCGGAGACCTTCGCGGCGGAGGCGCCGGCGGACGATCGGGCGGAGGCGCCCGCGGAGGCATGGGCGAAGCCGGATATGCCACCGCTGCTCATGGCATCGGAGGAAGGTTCGGCGCGGCCATTGCCGGACCCGCAAGCGCAGCCGTTGGCGGACCCCCGGGCGCAGCCGCTGGCGATCGCGGCGGAGCGGGTGGTCGACGCCGAGGTCATCGTCGACGCAGAGCGCAACGGCGATGACGAAACGGATGGCGACGAGACCGAATCGTACGATTCGAACGGGGATCATATCGAAGCGCTGCCGCCGCCGGAGACGGTGGGTGGCAGCGATCACGAGGGCGGCGATGACCAGCGGGAACGCCGCATGCCGCCGCGCTTCCTGCGCAACTACAAGATCCAGGAGGTCATCCGCCGCCGGCAGATCCTGCTGGTCCAGGTGGTCAAGGAGGAGCGCGGCACCAAGGGCGCGGCGCTGACGACGTATCTGTCGCTGGCTGGCCGCTTCGGCGTGCTGATGCCGAATTCGCCGCGTGGCGGCGGGATTTCGCGGAAGATCACCTCGGCCGTGGATCGGCGCCGGCTGAAGGAGGTGATGGCGGAGCTCGATATCCCGCGCGGCATGGGGATGATCGTGCGCACCGCCGGCGCCAACCGGCCGAAGCCGGAGATCAAGCGCGACTGCGAATACCTGCTGCGGCTGTGGGACGACATCCGCGAGCACACCATGAAATCGGTGGCGCCGGCGCTGATCTACGAAGAGGCCAGCCTGATCAAGCGGGCGATCCGCGACGTCTATTCGCGCGATATCGACGAGATCCTGGTGGACGGCGAGGACGGCTGGCGGGCGGCGCATGACTTCATGCGCATGCTGATGCCGAGCCACGCGAAGAAAGTGCAGCTGTGGCGGGACGGCGGGCAGCCGTTGTTTGCCCGTAACCAGGTCGAGGCGCAGCTCGACGGCATGCTGATGCCGACGGTGCAGCTGCGTTCGGGTGGCTACCTGGTGATCAACCAGGCCGAGGCGCTGGTCGCGATCGACGTCAACTCCGGCCGGTCCACGCGGGAGCGGAACATCGAAGAGACGGCGCTGCGCACCAACCTGGAGGCGGCCGACGAGGTGGCGCGCCAGTTGCGGCTGCGCGACCTGGCCGGGCTGATCGTCATCGACTTCATCGACATGGAGTCGAAGCGGCACAACGCGATGGTGGAACGGCGGATCAAGGAGGCGCTGAAGAACGATCGGGCGCGCATCCAGGTCGGCCATATCAGCCATTTCGGCCTGCTGGAAATGAGCCGGCAGCGGCTGCGGCCATCGCTGGCGGAAACCAGTTTCATTCCGTGCCCGCATTGCGGCGGCACCGGCCATGTCCGCAGCACGGAGAACGCGGCGATCCACGTGCTGCGCGGCATCGAGGACGAGGGAAGCAAGCGGCGTTCGGCGGAGATCGTGGTTTATGTCTCCACGCCGGTCGCGCTTTACCTGCTCAATCACAAGCGGGAGCGGCTGCGGGAGATCGAAATCCGCTACACGATGCGGGTGGTGATCGCGGCCGACGACGCGCAGATCGCGCCGCAGTTCCGCATCGAGAAGGTGCGGACCCGGTCACCCGACGAGGTGCCGGCGGTGGTGTCGGTGGAGCGTGCGCTGCCACCACTCGTGGTGGAGGCCGAGGACGAGGAGGAAGAGGAAGCCGAGGCGGTCGGAGCCGAGGACGAGGACGAGGACGAGGATACGCCCGAACAGCGCGCCGCGGATGCGGCCAGTCCCGGGGGTGCCGATGAGGCCGAACGGCGGCGGAAGCGGCGGCGGCGGCGGCGGCGTGGCGGACGGCGGGATGAGGCGCAGACAGGCGCGCCCGCTGACGCGACGGGCGAGTCGGCGAATGAGCCGACGGCTGGCGAGCCTGTAGGCGGCGAACCGACAGGCGGCCCGGTGGGCGGCGAAGCGGCGGGCGGCGAACCGATGGGCGGGCGCGTGGTTGACGGCGCGGAACCGCGGACCGAACCGGTCGTCGCGTCGGAACCAACCGAAAGCGCCGGCGATGCCGGCGCCGAACCGGCTGAGACGGCGGCGGGCGCCGACGAGGATCCGCGCAATCGCCGGCGCGGGCGGCGTGGCGGGCGCCGGCGGCGGCGGGAGAACGAGGGTGAACTGGCGCCGTTCGCGATGCCGGGCGCCGATCAGCCGGAGTTGCTGCCGGTCTACGCCGGCCCCACCCCTGCCGATCCGTTCGGCGGGCGGGCGTTCGATATTTTCGACGTGATGGACCAGGTGGAACGGGCCGCGGAGGCTCAGCCGACGCCTCGGGCCGCGCCGGTCGCGGAGGTTTCGACCAACGCGTCCCCGGGATCCGAGGCGACGCCTTCGGAACCGGTGCCTGTCACGCCGGCGGTGCCCGCGGTAGCGGCGGGCGAACCGGACGTCCAACCGGCGGCGGAGACTGGGCGGGCGGGCGCCACCGAACCGATGATTGCGGTGGAGCCTGGGCGGGCGGTCGCCACCGAACCGATGGTTGCGGTGGAGCCTGGGCGGGGCGTCACGCCCGAACCGGTGGTTGCGGTGGCGGCGGAGCCCGTTGCGTCGCAGCCGGAACCCGAGATCGTCAACACGGCGGCGCCGGAGCCCATGGGCGAGGTTCGGCATGCGAACGGCGAAGACCAGGCCCCGGTGCCGGCCAACGATGCCGGCGCGGAACTGACGGAACCGGAGCCGCCCGCGCCGGAGCCGGCGATCAAGCCGATCCTGATCGGCGCGGACGGCGAGCAGCCGGTGGAGAGAAAACGCGGCTGGTGGCGGCGGTAGTCACGGTCCCGAACAAGGGCGCGGGAGGTCGGCGGGCAGCCGGCCGTTACCGCGCCTTTGCTTCGAACCGGTAGGGCGTCGTTCCCGCCGTCAGCGGGTCCAGCGCCAGCCGATGCTCCAACGGCGGAAATGCTCTGCTGCCGCAGTCCGGCCTGTCACACAGGCGGCACGACAGGCCGATGCCGACCCGCGCGCGATCGAGGTCGAGGCCGTCGGCATAGACGACGTCCCCGGCGTTGGACAGGGCGCAGCCCATCGCCACGACATGCATCGGCCGCGGTTCGCCCCATCGCAGCACCGGCTGCGCGACCGCCTGGGCGAAGCAAAGGTAGGCCGCGCCGTCGGGCAGTTCGGCGATCTGCACCTGGACCTTGTTCGGCTGGGCGAACGCGGTATGCACCACCCAGCGCGGGCAGGACCCGCCGAACCGGGCGAACGGGAAGCCGGCGGCGGAGAATCGTTTCGACACGTTGCCCGCGGGATCGACCCGCAGGAAGAAGAACGGCACGCCGCGGGCGCCGACCCGCTGCAAGGTGGACAGGCGGTGGCAGGCCTGTTCGAACGAGACGCCGAACCGCGCGGCGATCGCCTCCATGTCGTGACGCAGGCCGGACGCCGCAGCATGGAACGGCGCATAGGGCATGATCAACGCACCGGCGACGTAGTTCAGCAGGCCGATCCGCATCAGCATGCCGGCCTCGGTGGTGGAGGGCGAGGCTTCCTTCAGCACTGTCTCCACCGCCTCCCGCGCTTCCAGCAGCGCGAGTTGGAAGGCCATGTGGAAGCCGCGGCTTTCCCGGGGCAGCGATTCCGACAGCGTCAGGCCACGGGTGGCGGGATCATAGCGCCGCAGGGCGAGTTCCAGCGGCTGCACGGTCACCCGGACGCCGTGGACCGACCTCAGGCGTTCGGCGATCGCGTGGTTCATTTCGGCTGGGGCGCCCGGCGCCAGTTCGGCGGCAAGTGTTTCGGCGGCGTCTTCCAGGGCGGGAAAATGGTTGGCGTGGTCGTCGAAGAAGTCCCGCACCTCCTCATTCGGCAGCAGGATGCGTCGGCCGGACGGCAGGGCGATGCCGTTGGCATCCTCCCGCGCGACCCGCCAGGCACGATACAGGGCGAGGACCGCGCGTGCCGCGTTGGGGCTGCCGGCGGCCAGGGCCTCGACTTCCGCCTCGGCGACGGCATCGGCGCCGAGCAGCGGGTCGGCGAAGGCTTCGCGGAGCCCGACCTCCAACTGGCGTTCCTGGCTGCCGGACAGTTCGCCGAGGTCGACGCGCAGGGTCTCGGCGAGCTTGATCAGCAGGGAGGCGGTGACGGCGCGCTGATCGTGTTCGATCAGGTTCAGGTAGCTGGCGGAGATGCCGAGGCGGGTGGCCAGCGCCTGCTGGGACAGGCCGCGTTCGGTGCGCAGGCGGCGCACGGTACGTCCGATCAACGTGCGGCTCATGGTTCTTTACACCCTTTACAAATACCCGACCCGGTTGGTGAAGTCAGCGACAGTATTGCGCGGGATCACGCCAATTAGGGGTTCGCTTTCGCGGCTGCAATGTCAATTATTCACTCATTCACCACCCGATGAAGGAGGACACGATGCTGCGTTCAACTCCCCTGTATGCTCCCGATGGCATGGCCGGCGGCGATCCCGACCGGTTCGCGGGCATTGTTCGGGACTACACGGCGGCGGATGTCGAGCGGCTGGCCGGTTCGTTCCGGATCCGTCACACATTGGCCGAGATGGGCGCTGCCCGGTTGTGGCACCTGCTGAAGACGGAGCCGTTCGTGAACACGCTGGGCGCGCTGACCGGCAACCAGGCGGTGCAGCAGGTGAAGGCGGGGCTGAAGGCGATCTACTTGTCCGGCTGGCAAGTCGCGGGCGACGCGAACTCGGGCGGCGAGATGTATCCCGACCAGTCGCTGTATCCGGTCGATTCGGTGCCGAAGGTGGTGCGCGCGATCAACAACGCGCTGCGCCGCTGCGACCAGATCGCGCAGAGCGAGGGCGGCCAGGACGGCACCTACTGGATGGCGCCGATCGTCGCCGACGCGGAAGCCGGGTTCGGCGGTCCGTTGAACGCGTATGAACTGATGCGGGCGATGATCGCGGCGGGTGCGGCCGGGGTGCATTTCGAGGACCAGTTGGCGTCCGAGAAGAAGTGCGGCCATCTGGGCGGCAAGGTGCTGGTGCCGATCAGCCAGCATATCCGGACGCTGAATGCGGCGCGGCTCGCCGCCGATGTGGAAGGTGTGAACACCGTGCTGCTGTGCCGTACCGATGCTCAATCGGCACAGTTGCTGACCACGGACGTAGACGAGCGGGACCGTCCGTTCATCGGCAACGAGCGGACGGCGGAGGGTTTCTTCCGGATCAAGCCGGGCTGCGGCAATGACTACGCGATCGCTCGCGGGCTGGCCTATGCGCCCTACTCCGACCTGCTGTGGTGGGAAACCAGCGAACCGGACCTGCGCGCGGCGGAACGTTTCGCCAATGAGATCCACAGGCAGTTTCCGGGCAAGATGCTGGCGTATAACTGCTCGCCCAGTTTCAACTGGAAGAAGAAGCTGCCGGCCGACAAGATCGCCGCGTTCCAGCGCGAGATCGGCAAGATGGGCTACCGGTTCCAGTTCGTTACGCTGGCGGGATTCCACAGCCTGAACCTGTCGATGTTCAACCTGGCACGCGGCTACAGCGATCGCGGCATGGCGGCCTACAGCGAACTGCAACAGGCGGAATTCGCGGCGGAACCGGACGGCTATACCGCGACCCGGCACCAGCGGGAGGTGGGCGTCGGTTATTTCGACGCGGTGGCGATGGCGATCTCGGGCGGCAAGTCGTCCACCACGGCGTTCGCCGGGTCCACCGAGGCGGAGCAGTTCCACGACCATGGCGGTTCGCCGCCGGCACAGGATCATCACGATGACGGCCTGGTGCACAACCACGCGTGGGCTGTCACCGCGAAGTGATGACCTGAGGGGCGATGAACGCGCCGCAGCGGCGAGCAAAGCATGATAGCTTCCGCCTGAAACTATCATGCTCTGCGCCTCGTCGTTCGACCGGTCGTCGTTCAAATGGGTCGTCGTTCAAATGGGGCGTCGTTCAAAAGAGCGATTCAGTTCTGAGGTTGGTCGAACTCAGTCGATCGCGTTGGGGTATCCTGCCCTCGAAGTCCGCCGCAGTGCGTGGCGGGCGCAGAGGACAGGCAGGCCACTGAACACAAAGAGTTCGGGACCGAAGTTTAGGGAGATCAACGTCGGGCGGCGGGGCTTCGGCTCCGCCGCCTTGCGTTTGCGGGGTTGCTTCGATCGGGGCCGAAGCGTTGCGCGATGCGTGGCGCAGCGGGCGCGACTACGTTCGGTGCTGTCACCCGATCAAGGAGGTCAGCATGCCGACAACAGAAAAGCTCATTTTCACCGTGATGTGGGAGGCGCGTGACGGCGAGGCGGACGCCGCCGCCGACATCATCGCCCGCTTCGCCCCCGAGGCCCGCAAGGAGCCGGGACTGGAACTGCTGATGGTCAATCAGAGCACGACCAACCCGGCGCAGTTTCTGTTCTATGAGGTCTTCAAGAATGCGGCGGCGTTCGAGGCACATCAGCAGACGGCGCATTTCAAGACGCTGATTCTGGAGGACGCGCTGCCGCGCCTGAGCAAGCGTGAACGTGTGCAGTATGCGGCATTGTAGGCCGGGGTCGTTGCTGTAGCGGTTGCATGGTGCTCCGGGCCGGCCTGACGTGCGGTTACGTTACCAGAAGGGCTTGTTCCTTCTCGGCGCCAGGGCTGGTGTCGCCTGCCTGGAGCACAAGCTTGCCGCGGATGAAGGCTGGGATCTGTTTGGCCGGCATGGGTCTTCCCAGCAAATAGCCCTGGACTTCGGTACAACCGCGATTGCGGAGAAGGTCCAGTTGTTCCCGGGTCTCAATGCCCTCGCCGACGGTGGTGAGGCCGAGGTTGTGACACATGCCCAGGATCGCTTCGAGGATGACCCGAACGCCGGGGTCGTCCGCCTGGCCCTGGACGAACGACCGGTCGATCTTGATCTTGTCGAAGGAGAAACGCCGCAGGTAGCTCAGGCTGGAGAAGCCTGTGCCAAAATCGTCAAGTGCGATCTTGATCCCCATGGCCTTGATGGCCCGCAGATTGTCGAGGACGACCTGGTCGTCGTCCGCCATCACGCTCTCGGTCACTTCGATTTCCAAATCCTGTGGTTGCAACCCGGTGCGCCGAAGCACCGTCGCGATGTGATCCTTCAGTGTGTTGTCGTGAAGCTGCATGACCGAGACGTTGACGGCGACCGGATAGCGCGGTTCCCACGCCGCGGCATTTTTGCACGCATTCTCCAGAACCCATCGGCCGAGCCGGCCGATCAAGCCACAGTCCTCGGCGATCCGGATGAAGACAGCCGGCGAAATATAACCGCGGCTGGGGTGGCGCCACCGAGCCAAGGCCTCGAAACCGGTGATTTCCAGTGAGCCGCAGGCGAATTTCGGTTGGAAGTGGACCTCCAGCCCTTCCCCAACCAACGCCTGGCGCAGTTCGATTTCCAGCAGATGATGCTCCGTGACCGCCTGGAACAATTGCTGATCGAAGCAGCGATACGTCCCCCGACCGCCGTGCTTGGCGCTATAGAGGGCCATGTCCGCGTGCTTGAGCCAGGTATCGACGTCCAGCCCGTCCTGAGGATGGAACGCGATACCAAGGCTGGCGCCGATGCGCACGCCCTGCCCATGGATTTGCACCGGTTCGGACAATCCCCGCAGCACACGTTCGGCAAGCATGATGATGTCGTTGCCTTGCCGAAGCTCTGGTAACAGCATCACGAATTCATCGCCGCCGAGGCGCGCGACGACATCGGTGGTGCGGATCATCGCCTTGAGGCGTTGAGCAACCTCGATCAGCAAGGCATCACCGGCGTCATGGCCGAACGTGTCATTGACCCCTTTGAACCCGTCGAGGTCGATCATGATCAGAGCGGACAGAACATCGGAATCCGCGAACTGGTCCACAATCGCCGAAAGCCGTTGCATCAGCGCGGCGCGATTGGCCAGACCCGTGAGCGGGTCGTGGTGTGCGAGATGCAAGACCTGGGCGTGCGCCAGGCGTTGTTCGGTCACATCGGTATAGGTTTGGACGAACCCGCAATCTTGCAGTGCATGGGTGCGGACTTCGATGATCGTGCCGTTGTCCAATGCGGTTTCGAAGCGGCCTTCCTGTCTGCGTTCGGCCGTTGGCTCCGCCGTGGTGGATGCGCTTGCCCCCTGGCTCGCCGCCAGTTCACGGGCACGCGAAACCACGTGCTGTATGGCGGTGTCCGGACTATCTTCCGGACGCGCCAGCAGATCCAGCACCCGTGGATTGATCACCGAAACCTGGTTCTGTCCATCGACCATCAGGATGCCCTGGCTGATCGTGTCCAGGGTGACGGCCAGGGCGCGACGAGAGGCCAGGCTGCGCTGCTTCTGCCGCACCCAGAAAAAGCCGATCAGGCCGACCGCAAGCGTGATCGCGGCCCCGCTCAGCAGAGCATTGAGCCGCAGGGAGCGATAGGGCTCGAAGACGGTGTCGGTATCGAGGCCGACCATGACGATAAGGGGATAATCCCGCAAATGGCGGAAGCTGGCGATCTGCGGGCCGCGATAGGCGGTGGCCGGAAGCTCGACCGAACCGGCGGCGCGTTCGAGCATGCCGTCCGCGGAGGATTTTCTGGTGACGCGGGTGCCGTTCAGTCCCTCGATCCGGGGACCGCGCGCCAGGATGATGCCGTCGTTCGAGACGATCGAGACGAAACCGTTGCCGAGCTTCAGCGCCTCATAAAACCGCGACAGTTCGGTGGTGCCAAGCGAGAGTACGACAACGCCGGCGAACGCACCGTCGGGGTCGAGGAGTTTGCGGCTAAACTGGATGATTTCCAGGCCGCTGACGCGGCCGATCAGCGGCTGGCTGATAAAGAGATCGTCGCGTGACGGTTCGAGCTGCGCCAGGAAATGCGGTCGATCACCGACGCTGATCTTCGACGACATCGGCACGGTGCTGTCCACGACAATCCCGGTGCGATCCGCTATGGCGATCTGGACGGTCATTTTATCGGCGACGGTCTGGGTGCGGACCCACTGGTTGAAGTCGAATCGCTCACCCTGCGCGGCGCGCATGGCTCGGGCACTCAGCAGGATGTAATCGATCTGGCCGATGGTCCGTCGGGTGCTTTCCTCCAGCGCCTGGGCCAGGTTGGCGGTCGACTGAAGGGCTTCCGCCCTGGCACGATGGTATTCATGCTCAAGCGCGACGGTGATGCCGATCCACGGCAGGAGCAGAAAACACCCGATCGCCAGCAGTTCCGGGCGCAGCGATTCGGCCTTGAACGTTGGCAGACAAGCACCGAACGCTCGCGCCAGCGGGGCGATCGAGCGGCGGATCGTGGCGGCCCGGTTCGCACGGA
>DATARX010000181.1:0-2327 GCA_036263955.1 Rhodopila sp. | reverse complement strand
CGGTGGCGTCTGGGGCGGAGGCATCGGGGTATGCCATCATTGGGGTGGCGGATCATCTGATCGTTCCGGTTCATACCGATGTTCGCTATCCGTATACGGCCGATGGCGTGTGGCCTGGGGCGCCGACGGGTGAGTGTTTCGACGCGCTGGCGACGCTGACGTTCATGGCTGGGTTTACCCAGCGGGTCCGGTTGTTGACGTCGGTTCTGGTGGTGCCGCATCGGCCGGCGGTACTGACGGCGAAGCTGTTTTCCACGGCGGATGTGCTGTCGGGCGGGCGGGTGATCGCGGGTGTCGGCTCGGGGTGGATGAAGGAGGAGTTCGCGGCGCTGGAGGCGCCGGCGTTCGAGGATCGGGGGGCGGTGACGGATGAGTACATCCGGGCCTGGAAGTCGCTTTGGACGGAGGCTCGGCCGGCGGCGAACGGTGCGCATGTGACGTTCGAGAATGTGGTGTTTGAGCCGAAGCCGGTTTCGAAACCGCATCCGCCGATCTGGGTGGGGGGTGAGAGCGCCCCTGCCCTGCGCCGCGCGGCCGCGGTGGGGGATGGGTGGTATCCGGTTTCGAACAATGCTCACATTCTGATGAATACGCCGGGTTTGCTGAAGGGTGGGATCGAGCGGTTGCACCGGGCGGCGGAGAAGGTTGGCCGGGATCCGGGGTCGATCGATATTGCTTATGTTTGGTTCATGCCGCCGGCTTGGACGGCGAAGGTGGATGGTGAGGGGCGGCGGCAGATGTTTACCGGTGGGGCGGACGAGATGCTTGAGGATGCGGCGGCGTTTGCGGCGGTGGGGGTGCGGCACTTGATCATCTATGCTCAGCAGCCCACCATCGCGGCAACACTGGACGTCCAGCAGCGGTTTGCCGAGGACGTGGTACGGAAGTTTGCATGACGGATTCCACGGGTTCTTTAGGTGATGCGGTTGGGGGCGGCGGCGCGGCGCCTGACGTCCGTGCGCGGATGGCCGGGACAAGCCCGGCCATGACGGCAAGGGACGTGCCGGGTGTGATGAAGGGGAGCGTGGCGGGGGCGGATTTTCCGGACCTGATGGGGATGGATTTGGCCGACCTGATGGCGCGGGCCGCGACGAAGCGGGATGCGGCGTTTGGGCGGAATATTTCTTATTCGCGGAAGGTGTTCATTCCGCTGACCAAGCTGTGTCGGGACGTTTGCCACTACTGCACGTTTGCGGAACGGCCTCGCGCGGGGCATGCGGCTTATCTGTCGGCTGATGAGGTACTGGCCATCGCCCGGGCAGGTGAAGCGGCGGGGTGTACCGAGGCGCTGTTCACGCTGGGTGACAAGCCGGAGTTGCGGTATCGCGCGGCGCGGGAGGCGTTGGCGGAACTCGGGCACGAGACGACAATCGGCTACCTGCGCGAAATGTGCGCGCTGGTGCTGAAGGAGACGTCGCTGATTCCGCATGTGAATCCCGGGGTGATGACGCGCGCGGAGATCGCGGCGCTGCGGGAGGTGTCGGCCAGCCAGGGGATTATGCTGGAATCGACCAGCGAGCGGCTGTGCCAGCAAGGCGGGGTGCATTACGGATCGCCGGACAAGGTGCCAGCGGTGCGGCTGGAAACATTGCGGCTGGCGGGTGAACTGGCAGTGCCTTTCACCACCGGGATTCTGATCGGCATCGGCGAAACGAGGGAAGAACGCCTGGACGCGCTGGTGGCGATCCACGACCTGCACCGGCAATACGGTCACATCCAGGAAGTGATCGTGCAGAATTTCCGCGCCAAGGCGGATACCAAGCTGGCCGGTGCGGATGAGCCGGATCTGCAGGACCTGTTGTGGACGATCGCGGCGGCTCGGGTGATCCTGCCTTCGGATGTGCATGTGCAGGCGCCGCCTAATCTGTCGCCGGGTGTGTACCAGGCGTTGATCGGGGCTGGGATTGATGACTGGGGCGGCGTGTCGCCGGTGACTCCGGATCATGTCAATCCGGAAGCGCCTTGGCCGGAACTGGAAGCGTTGGCGCTGCGGACGGCGGAGATGGACAAGATCCTGGTGCCTCGGCTGCCGGTCTATCCGGCGTGGGCGGCGGAGACCGGGCGGTGGCTGCATTCCAAGGTGGCGGCGCGGGTGATGCAGTCGGCGGATGTGGAGGGTTGGGCGCGGGATGACGACTGGGCGCCGGGGCTGACGTTCGCGCCGAAACCGCGTGCGGTGCGGCTGGCGAAGGTTGATCCTGGGCTGGAACGGATCCTGGACCGGGCGTGCGCCGGCAAGCGGCTGGACGAGCCGGAGATCGTGCGGCTGTTCGGGGCTCGGGACGTCGATTATGAGCGGGTGGTTACGGTCGCAGACGAATTGCGCA
>DATARX010000171.1:0-2784 GCA_036263955.1 Rhodopila sp. | reverse complement strand
CTGAAATCCAGCCCGACCGAAAACTAAGCCCGCCCCTCGCCGATCGGCGGCAGATCGTCCGTCATGCCGGCCAGCACCTCGGCCACGTGGCGGGCGTGGATCCGATGTCCCTCGCGCTGCAGCCGCCCGGCGATATTCAGCAAGCAGCCAAGATCACCGGCCAGCACGGTCTCTGCCCCTGTCGCTGCGATATCCTTCGTTTTGTCCGAAACCATCCGCACGGATATCTCGGGATATTTTACGCAAAACGTCCCGCCGAAGCCGCAGCAGATCTCCGGTTCCGTCATCTCCACCACGGTCACCCCGGCCGCCTGCAGCAGATCGCGCGGTTGCTGCTTGATCCCCAGTTCCCGCAGTCCCGAACAACTGTCGTGATAGCTCACCGTCCCGGTGAACGGCGCGGCACCGGTATCCCGCACCCCCAGCACGTCGGTCAGGAAGCTGACGAGCTCATAGACACGCGATGCCATCGCGTCGGCCACCGCGCGCAAATTGGGATCGTCGTCGAAGAGATGCGGCAGATGATGCTTCAGCATCCCCGCGCAGGATCCGGAGGGCGCCACGACGTAATCGTAGCCGCGGAACGCCTCGACGATTCCCACCGCCAGGTCGCGCGCCGTCCGCCGGTCGCCCGAGTTGTATGCTGGCTGGCCGCAACAGGTTTGAGCACGCGGCACCTCCACCTGACATCCTGCCCGCTCCAGCAGCCGAATCGCCGCGAAGCCGATCGACGGTCGATGCAGATCCACCAGGCAAGTCACGAACAAACCCACCCGAGGCTTCGTTCCACTCATTGGATATTCCCTAACCGGTCCGCACATCATGGTCATCGTCGGATGGCTTTAGCTTGGCAAGGGCTGGCCGTCATGCGCCGGCCCCAACCACCGCGGCCGAGGTTACCTGCCCGCCATTCGCACCGGATTGTCGCCTCGGTAATGCCGGTTGCCGGCGGGAAGCAGGGCGTAGCCAAGCCGCACCGCATGTGGATCAGGCTGCGCCTGCAGCCGCAGCGCGATCATCGCCATCGCCGCCAGCCCCCGATTTTTCCGCCCCAGGTTTTGCACGCCGTCCCGAATCGCCGCGATCAACGCCTCGTCATACCCGGCCAGCGCATTGCCCGGCGACAACACCAGAACCCCCGGATGGCGCAAATTGATCCGCGCCTGCGCCGCCTCCAGCACATCCGCCACGGCGCCGCGCAATCCGGCCTGGTCCCAGGGCCGGCCGTGCGGGAACTCAAATCGGTCGAACACGTCAACGTGCACAGTGATCGCATCGTCCCCGGCGACGATCCCGAATCCTTCCAATCGGCCGGGATACCCCAGCGGATCGGGAAAGCGGATCTGGTTTCCCATCATCATGAAACAATGGACCGCCGCGAACGGCGCCAGACCATGCACCGAGAATTGTTGCTCCCCCGCCGTCGCCACCATCGCCGGCAGCAGCGGATGCCGCGCCCAGGTCGCAAGGAAGTGCAGAAACCCGGTCACCTGGGTCACCGCGATGGCGGTCGCCGAATCTTCCATACAGGCCCAGGAGTCCGCCCGCATCCGACCGGACAGATGTCGCACGGCCGCGCCAAGCGGATGCCCGTCAGGCAATGGTGCGCCGGTATGCCGCTCGAACGCCGCCGCCGCGTCATCCAGCAGCGTCGCCGAAACCCGGTAGAGGGGGTTCGGGGCGGCCGGCTGGAAGAGCGCCCGCAACCGATTCATTTCCGCCTGCCCGACGACGGACACGCCGGCAGGCACGGTCATCGGGGTCGCCCGCGGCTCCGTCGTCGGTCCCGCGATGATCGCCGACCGTGGAGGCAAGGCGCCTTCGGGCAGGCCCGGCGTCGTGGTCACCGTCCCGCAACGCCCGCATTGGATGGCGATCGCCAGAAAGCGCGCCGGATCGTATCCGTCGACCAGCACACCCCCGCAGGAACAGGCAAGAGTCCCGGCCCCGGCCCCGATCAGGATCGGGGCGTCGCCGGCCTGGACGAAATGCGTCGCGGCCGTCACCGGGCGATAAAATCCAATGATTCACGCGCTTCCGACGTTCCGCCGAGCGCGATCATGCGCGTGTCCGGTCGCATGATTCACGCGCTTCCGACGTTCCGCCGAGCGCGATCATGCGCCTAGATCCAGCCGAACAGTTGGGTGAACCAGCCTTCTTTCTTTTGCTGAATGATCGGTGTGTCGCCGACGTCCGGCCCTTCGCCCAGGGCGGCGTTCTGCCGCAGGCGCTGCGATTCCTTCGTGGCATCCACCTGAACATGCTGCGTGTTCGGCTTGCGCCAGTAGAGCAACTTGTCGATGAAGCTCTGGTCGACCTTGGCCTGATTGGCGTCCTGATCCACCTTGGCGCGGATATCGGCCGGGGCGGCCGGACCGGCCTCCTGCACCAATGCGGCCTGGCCGGCGCTGGCGTTGCCCTGCGGGGCGCCCAACGCCAACTGGGGCACCAGCGCCTCGGCCGCCTGTTCCCGCTCGCTCTGTTCCTGCGGGCGGGGGGCGCCGGGACGCGGCGGACGCAGATTGTAGTCCGGCGGCATCGACAGCGGCGCCCGCGTGGTCACCGTGTATTCGTCCGGCGCGTCGCGCGTCAGACCGAACGTGCGCGTCAACGAATTGCCGCTGCAACCACCCAGAAGCAGCAGGCTGGTCCCCAGCAGAACGGAGCCGGTCAGATTCGGAATGGACGGATTGGTTCGCATGCGACGCTCCATACTCATTCACCCGGTTGTGCCGCAAGTATGCATCGAATTTATCCTCGCATCGGACGCCGCTTTCGCGACGG
>DATARX010000134.1:0-18072 GCA_036263955.1 Rhodopila sp. | reverse complement strand
ACCGGGCCGGAGCCGAACACGAACAGCATCACGTGCGCCAGGAACGCGGTCGCATTGCTGTCGAAGATCGTGCTGTACGCGCGCGAGAACCCATGTTCCAGCGCCGCCAAGGGCGGCCGCCCGAGCTTCTGTTCCTCGCGGATACGCTCATTGATCAGGATGTTGGCATCCACCGCCATGCCCAGCGTCAGCAGGATCCCCGCCATGCCCGGCAGCGTCAGCGTCGCCTGCAGCACCGACATGATCCCCAGCATCAGGACCAGGTTGACCACCAGCGCCAGATTCGCGAGCCAGCCGAACAGCCCGTAGAACACCCCCATGAACACGATCACGAACAAGAACCCGGCGACCAGGGAAATCGCCCCCGCCCGAATGCTGTCCGCCCCGAGTTCCGGCCCGACCGACCGCTGCTCCACCACCGTCAGCGGCGCCGGCAGCGCACCCGCCCGCAGCAGCACCGCCAGGTCGTTCGCCGAGGCCGCGGTGAACGACCCGCTGATCTGGCCGCGGCCGCCGGTAATCGCCTCGCGGATCACCGGCGCGGAAATCACCTTGTCGTCCAGCACGATCGCAAACCGATGGTTCACATTCGCTCGGCTGACATCGGCGAAACGTCGCGAACCCAACGAGTTGAAGGTGAAATTCACCACCCACTCGCCGGTTTCCGGGCTGGTGGTGGCGCGCGCGTCGGTCAGGTCCGCGCCATCGACGTCGATGCGCTTGCGCACCGCGATCTTCTGCGTCGGCTGATCCTGCATTTGCAGATAATCGTCGCCCGGCGGCGGCGGCCCGCCGGTGGCCGGATTGGCCGCCTCATCCACCAGCCGGAACGTCATATGGGCGGTCTTGCCGATTAACTGCTTGATGCGATCCGGATCGCCCACGCCGGGAAGCTGCACCACGATGCGGCTCTGCCCCTGGCGGGTGATCTGCGGATCCAGCACGCCGGTTTCATCAATGCGGCGGCGCACGATCTCGATCGACTGGTCCACCGCACCGGCGGCCCGCGCCGCCAGCGCGCTCGCCGACAGAGTCAGGGTGATGGTGCCGTCAGGGTCCGACCCGATCGCCATGTCCGGCTGACCGGTATTGGCGTCCGGGTTGATCATTGGCTTCAGCGCGGCCACCGCGGCATCGGCCTTGGTCGCGTCGCGCAGCTTCAGCAGCACCCGCTTCCGGTCAAGCTGCGGCTCCAGCGTCTGATAGAAAATCTGCCCGTTGCGCAACGCCTGCCGCACCCCGTCGGTCAGGCTGTCCAGCCGCTCCTTCAGCACCGCGTTCATGTCGACTTCAAGCAACAGATAACTGCCGCCGCGCAGGTCGAGCCCCAGGTGCACCGTGCGCCACGGCATCCACGCCGCCGGCGCCGGAAACAGGTTCGGCACGCCCAGCAGCATCCCGAGCAGGCAAACGCCCAGAATGAGCGTCGTCTTCATGCGGCTGAAATACATCATGGTCTTACGCGCAAGGCTCCCGGGCAGCGTATCGATCGTTTGGCGCGGTGCTATGCGCTGCCGCCACGCCGATTGTCCAGTGCGGGTTGCGGGTTGGCGCCGCTGAACGATTCGCCGGCCCAGGTTCCGCTCATGGCTAAATCCTGATGATCTTGTAACTTGTCATTGCTACTGATCAGTTCGATGGCTCGTTGGCGTGAGTTCATTTCCAAACCCTGCCATGATCGCACGGACCCGGGAACGCGATCCGTCGCTGACCCTGGCCGGCCTCGTGCTGGCGTTCGGCTGCCTGCTGTGGTGGGGTTCGGCGACCTACCCGGCCGAGATGCCGGTCGTCGCGCCCTGGGATTTCTCCTGGATCGAATATCTCGGGATCGTCTTCCCGCTCACCTGGTACATGCGCGGCCTGACCCTCACCCAGCCAGCGGATCGGCCGCATTGGCTGCGGCGGACCGCGTTCCTGGCCGGCATCGCGCTGATCTACGGCGCCCTGCAGACGCATTTCGTCTACCTCTCGCAGCACATGTTCTTTATCAACCGGCTGCAACACCTGGGGATGCACCATCTTGGGCCGTTCCTGATCGCGCTGGCCTGGCCGGGGGAAACGATCGACCGCGGCATGCCCGAAATCGCGCGGCGAATCGCCCGTGCGGACTGGCTGCGGCGCATCCTGCGCATCGTGCAGACGCCGGTCATCGCCGGCGCGCTGTTCGTCGGCCTGGTCTGGTTCTGGCTGCAGCCGGACATCCATTTCCACGCGATGATCTCGCCCCCGCTGTATGAGGCGATGAACCTCAGCATGGTGATCGACGGGCTGCTGTTCTGGTTCTTCGTCCTCGACCCGAGACCCTCCCCGCCGGCGCGCCACAGCTACGCGGTGCGGCTTCTGACCTGTGTCCTGGTCATCTTCCCCCAACTTCTCCTCGGCGCGCGCCTTACGTTCGGTATGAGCCCGCTGTATTCGTATTATGATCTGTGCGGCCGGCTGTTTCCCTCGGTCGGCGCATTGATGGACCAGCATCTGGGCGGGCTGGTGGTATGGATTCCATCGTCGATGATGAGTTCATTCGCGTTTTTGCTCAGCATGAACAACATCCGCCTGCAGGAGGACCGCCAGTCCGGCGGGGTCAACCAAGATGACATTGAAATCGCCCCCGGCGTCCGGGTTTCGTCAAAAAGCTGGACCGGCCGCTAATACCTTTGCCTGGATGGCGCTGCTGGCCATCGCTTCGACCGCACCCGCGCGCGCACAGGCCGCGCAACCGGACGTTAGCGTCACCCAGGGACGCATCCAGGTCTTGCTGCCCTCCCGCCCGGCCGGCGGCTATTTCACGCTGGAAAACCACGGCGACACCCAGCTGGTCCTGTCCGGTGCCAGCGCACCCGACTGCCAGTCGCTGATGCTGCATCAGTCAAGCACCCAGGGCGGCGTGGCCAGCATGGCGATGGTCGCCCGTGTCCCCGTCCCGCCGCACGGCAGCATCCAGTTCGCCCCCGGCGGCTATCACCTGATGTGCATGCAGCCCTCCGGCGCCCTGCTGACCCACAAGGGCACCGAGACCGTGACGCTGCATTTCGCCGACGGCCAGTCGGTCACCGCGCCATTCGCGATCCAGGGAGTCGGGCATTGAGGCGCCGCGACCTCCTCGGCCTGCTGGCGACGGCGGTCCCTGTGGCCACCGCCCGCGCCGACACCCCAGCGTGGCATGATTTCGACATCACCGGCACCTCGCCGCCGCTGGATTTCACCATGGCGGCAACGCCCGTCGGGAAGACGCAGACCCAGGCCGATTACCGTGGCGTCGTCACCCTGCTGTATTTCGGCTATACGTTCTGCCCCGATGTCTGTCCGCTGACGATGCAGAACGTCGCCTCGGCGCTGGCCAAAACCGGCGACTCGGCGAAGCACATCCGCGTCCTGTTCGTCACGGTCGACCCCAACCGCGACACGATCCCGGTGCTGAAGACCTACACCGCCCTGTTCGGCCCGGAGTTCATCGGCCTCCGCGGCGACGCCGACCAACTCGCTCGGCTCGCGAAGCAATTCCGCATCGCCTATTCGGTCACGCCGTCGGACGATCCCCGAAAGTACGAGGTCACCCACAGTTCCGCGGTCTACGTCTTCGATCGCCAGGGCGACGCCCGCCTGTTGGTTCCCTCAATGGCGTCGCAGAACCCGGACATCGACGGCTTGGCCGCCGATCTGGTGCGGCTGACGAAAGAACAACCGACCTGGTGGAGCTGGCTGCGCGGCATGGTGTAGGCGGAAATCTGGAGCAGATCCCGCTCAGATTGCATACCTGAGCGGGTGAAGATGCTCGCTAAAACAATGTGCTAGAGCCGATTCGGCGAGCCAGTGCGAACGGAAAAGGCTCTAGCCACGCCATTCGCGCGGGACGTGCGTGCTCAGTGAAACACCCGCCCGGCATCGATCACGATCGTCTGCCCGGTCATCGTTTCCGTCCGGCACATCGTGACCACCATGTCGGCGCAATCGTCCTTGTCAGCGGCCCTTTTCAGCAGTGATCCGGCGGCGGACTGCGCGATCATCTCGGGACGCAGATTGGCCGTCGCGCGCGTGCCCTCGATCAATCCCGGCGCAACGCAGTTCACCAGGGTTTCGGGCGCTAGCGCGACCGCCATGCAGCGCGTGAGGTGGATAAGCCCCGCCTTCGACACCGAATAGGCAATAGATGAACCGACCGGATGCAGCCCCGCCACCGACGCGATGTTGACAACCCGGCCCCGTCCTTGCGCCTTCATGATCGGTGCCACCGCCTTGGTCAGGCGCATCGGCCCCGTCAGGTTGACCGCCATGATCTTGTCCCAGACATCCTGCGTCAGCCCGTCGAGGTCGGCGAACGGGACCGCCTGGTTGTAGGCCGCGTCGTTGATCAGGATATCGAGCCGGCCGAACCGCTCCGTCACCGCGCCGATCAGCTTTTCTACCGCCGGACCGCTGGTGATGTCACAGGCGAACGCCGCGGCATTGACCTGGTAGCGCGACGCAAGCGCGCGCGCGACGCCCTCCGCCTGGTCACGGCTTTGGGCATACATCACCGCGATATGCGCGCCTTCCTTCGCCAGCGCGTTGCAAATGCGCTGGCCGAGCCCGCCATTGCCGCCCGTGACCAATGCGACTGCGCCCTTCAGATCCATGTCGTTCCTCCCGTGGCGGGACACGGTTGTTGCACGCCGAATCCCCGCTTGCAGTTTGGGCTTGCTGCCATGGGATAGGCAAGCCGACGGCCGCCTGCCACGCCGACGATGGACGTCACCCGGCGCCCGCGCGAATATCGGATTGCCGTGCGTGAGGCGTTTTCAAACTCACACGCCAATGACAGGGAGGAACCGCCATGCCGTTCCATGAAAGGGGCGACGTCCGCATCCACTACCAGGAGGCCGGATCCGGCTATCCGCTGTTGATCATCCCCGGCGGGGGCTTGAACGCGACAATCGGATTTCTATCCGACGGCGCGCCGTTCAATCCGATGGCGGAATTCAGCCAGGCCTTTCGCTGCATCACGATGGACCTGCGCAACGCCAAGGGCGGCCAGTCCCAGGGACCGCTCGAGATCGACCGGCCCTGGGACGCCCACACCGACGATCACCTCGGCCTGATGGACCATCTCGGCATCAAACAGTTCATGGTGCTGGGCTTCTGCATCGGCGGTCCGTTCATCGGGAACCTGCTGCGGCGGGCCCCCGATCGCGTCGTCGCCGCCGTGCTGGCGCAGCCCAGCGGATCCCGCCCGGAAATGCGCGACCTGTTCTACGACAACAACATGGCCGGCTG
This sequence comes from Rhodopila sp., assembly GCA_036263955.1. Taxonomy (GTDB): domain Bacteria; phylum Pseudomonadota; class Alphaproteobacteria; order Acetobacterales; family Acetobacteraceae; genus Rhodopila. The sequence goes on along the minus strand of DATARX010000134.1, from coordinate 12,822 downwards.
GGGACCGGACCTATGCGCCCGCCGTCCCGACGTGACGATGGCAATGGTCGAACCGTTTCTGCGCAAGATGTACCGCGACAACCCCGACTTCGTTTTCACCGTGACCCGCGATTTCGTGCGCGCGTGCCGGACGCCCTTGCTGATCCTGCCGGACGACATCCCGGCGCACCCGTACGCCGTGGCCATGGAGTTCGCGCGTCTGGCACCGAATGCGCAGGTCAGTCTGTATCCGTGGAAGGAGCCCAAGGAGCTGATTCCGCTGGCGGTGCGACACGTGCGGATGTTTTTGGAGGCAAATCGACCCGCCCAATAAGCCGGGATGCCTCGAGGGTAGCCGGATTCTGTGTTGCCGTTCGGTCGGCATCAGTCGTCCTTCGCGCATGCCCGCCCTCAAGCGCCCCCCTTATGCACGTCCCGCACAGCCCAACGTCGCGCTGATATGGCCCTGAGGAGAACAGGATGTCGGAGGCCAAGCGGCAAGCAAGCTGGACCTGGGATGCCTACCTGGGTTGGGAGGCGCGTCAGCCGATCCGTGCGCTTTACAGGGGCTGAATCTTGACCCCGATCGGGTGCCTACCCCCTGATCGAGGCGGAACGACGACGGTTCCGCTGACCCCTCATACCGCGACCCAAATGGAAGAGCACCACGTGCGCCGCCCTATCCCAGCCAATCCTCGCATCGAAGTCCCTCAACGCGATTGAATTCGTCCAGATTTCCCGTCACCACGATCAACCCGCGGCTTCGCGCATGGCCCGCGGTCAGCAGATCGTAGCCGCCGATCATCTGGCCACGCCGCTCCAGGTTGGCACGAATATCGGCGACATGGTTGGCCGCACCGACATCAAACGGTAAAATCTCCAGCCGCGCCGCGAAACGATCGACTTCGTGTCTGTTATGGTCCGGTCGAGCGGATCTCGCCGCGCCATGCAGCAATTCCGTTAACACGATGGTAGAAATGCACATCCTATTATCCGGGTACTGCGGGATCGCCCGGCGGTCTTGACCTAAGCCCGCAACATGCCACCCTTCCGACCAACCCCAACGGGAGGAACCCACATGCGCATCGTCACGCTGGAAGAACACTTCACCGTCCCCCGCATCGTCGCCGGCATCGCCCCCGACGCCATCGCCCGCCGCGGCTTCCCCGGCCCCGACTTCCCCTGGGCGCAGGTCACCAAGCGCAACGAACTCGCCGACCTCGGCGACACCCGCCTCGCCGACATGGACGCCAGCGGCATCACCGTTCAGGTGCTCTCCGTCGCCGGCCCAGGCGCCGACCTCGTCCCCGGCCAAGCCGGGATCGACCTCGCCCGCGCCTACAATGATGCCCTGGCCGAGGCCTGCACACGCCACCCAACCCGCTACCGCGGCTTCGCCCACCTCCCGCTCCTCGCCCCCGAGGCGGCCGCGGACGAATTGCGGCGCAGCGTCAAGGACCTCGGCTTCCACGGCGTGCTGGTGAACGGCGCCACCGACGGCCGCTTCCTCGACGATCCCGCCTTCGCGCCGATCCTCGCGCAGGCGGAACAACTCGACGTGCCGATCTACCTGCATCCCGGCCTCCCGACCCGCGCGGTGCGCGACGCCTACTTCGAAAACCTGCCGGGCAATTTCAGCTTCACCATGGCGCAGTCCGCCTGGGGCTGGCACGCCGACACCGCGATCCACACGCTGCGCCTCGTGCTCAGCGGCGCGCTCGACCGCCATCCCGGCCTGAAAATCGTTATCGGCCACATGGGCGAGGCGCTCCCCTTCATGCTCGACCGGATCGACGAAACCACCGCCGCCGAGGCCAAGACGCGGCTCCGCCGTTCTGTTCGACAAACGATTCTCGATCAGGTGTGGATCACCACCAGCGGGTTTTTCACCATGGTCCCGTTCATGGCGACGCTGATGACCTTCGGCGTCGACCGCATCCTGTTCTCGGTCGACTACCCGTTCGCCTCGAACGCGCGTGCCCGGGCATTCCTGGACGCGCTGCCGGTCTCACCGGCGGACCGCGCCAAGATCGCCCACGCCAACGCGGACCGGCTGCTGCGGCTGCCGGTCTAATCCGAAACAACCCGAATGTCAGGGGGCCGCGTGCCAGGGGGCCAGGTGTCAGTGGGGCCGGGTGCCAGGGGGCCGCGTGTCAGTGGGCCGACACTCGACCCGCCGGCTGGTCCCCGATCGCCATGCTGATCCCCTTCGCTTCGATGCCGAAGACCGACAGCAGAAAATAGACGACAGCGCCCGCGCCCACCACGATGCCAAGCCCCCAGCCGTAGTCATTGCCAAGCCAGACCGCGAGCGAGGCCTGGATGGTCGCATTGCCGGCAGCGGCCATGTTACCGAACTGATACGTGAAGCCCGGGAAGGTCGCGCGGGCCTCGGGCGGCGAAATCTCATTCAGATGCGCCGGCATCACGCCGAACGTGCACTGCACCAGGAACTGCATCAGGAACGCCGTTGCCCCAAGCATCACCAGGCTGGAGGCCGTCGCCCAGAACGGCAGCAGCACGACCGCGAGTGCGATCGCCAGCGCCAGTTGACGCCGGCGCCCGATCAACTGCGACAGCGTCCCGCCGCACAGGCAGCCAAGAATCGCGCCGATATTGAAGATCACCGCCAGCGTCGAGATCTGATGAACGGTCAGATGATGCTGTTCGCGCAGGAATACCGGGTACAGATCCTGCGTGCCGTGGCTGAACGTCGCGGCGGCGGACATCAGCACCACGGCATACAGATAAAGCTTCCAGTGCGTCCGCAGCGATTGCCCCAGGGTCACCCGCCGCGTCAGCACCGTGGTTGCCCGCTGCCGCTCCCAGGCAGGGCTCTCCGGGACCGACCGGCGAACATACAGCACCAGCAGTGCCGGCACGACCGCGGCCATGAACATGCCGCGCCAGCCAAGCGTGCTGTATCCAACGCCGTACAGCAACGCCGCCAGCAGATAGCCGAAGGAGTAACCCGACTGCAGGATGCCGGACACCAGGCCGCGCCAATGCTGCGGGATACTTTCCATCGTTAGCGACGCGCCGATGCCCCACTCGCCACCCATCGCCACGCCGTAAAGCGCGCGCAGGATCAGAAACACGGTCAGCGTCGGCGCGAATCCGGATGCAACCTCAAGCACCGAGAAGATCAGAATATTGGCGATCAGCGCCGGCTTTCGCCCGTAGCGGTCGGCCAGCCGCCCGAACAGCAACGCCCCCAGCGCACGCAGGCCCAGGGTCAAGGTGAACGCCCAGGTTACCGTTGTGATAGAGGCACCAAATTCGCGGGCGATGTCGCCGACCACGAAGACCATGATGAAAAAGTCGAACGCATCGATCGTCCAACCTAGAAAACATGCGATGATGACGTGGTATGGCTGCGCTGCACGCGGCATTTTTGTGACTCCGGACGCGTTCCTGTTTTCGCGGTATCGCCGAATGCCGCGACTTCGTCCAATCTGTCACCACGTGCGATGGCTGCCAAGCGGAAAGTAACGCAACGGTTACCCAAGGAGGCCCATGACCACCGAGACCTCACCCCCGCCGCGTCCGCCCAGCGCTCGGGCCGCAGCGACGCGCCAGCGCATCCTCGCCGCGGCGATCGCTGAATTCGCAGAAAAAGGTCTCGCCGGCGCCCGCATCGATGAGATCGCCGAACGCGCCGACGTGAACAAACGGATGATCTACGCCTACTACGGCAACAAGGAAGAACTTTGGCTGAAGGTCCTCGAAAGCGCCTATGCCGCCAAGCGGGACGAGGAAAACGCCCTGAAGGTCGCCAACCTCCCGCCGCTGGAGGCGATGGCGCGCCTCGTCTCCTTCAACTTGCGCTACACCGCCGCACATCCGGAATTCGTCGCGCTGCTTAACCAGGAGAACCTGCACCGCGCCAGTTACCTGGCCCGTAGCGACCGGGTCCAGGCGCTCTACACCCCGCTGCTGGACTTGATCCGCGACGTGCTGGCGCGCGGCGTTGTGGCCGGGGTGTTCCGTTCCGGCGTAGATCCGATGCAGCTTTACGTCACGATCGTCGGAATCGGCCACTTCTATGTCGCCAACCACTACACGTTGTCGAACATCCTGGGCACCGGGCTGATGACCCAGGCCGCGCTTGGGGAACGCGAGGCGCACTGCATCGCGGTGGTGCTGGGCTTCCTGCGGCCTTGACGCGACCGCATCCGCCAAGTAAGTAACCGTCTGGTTACCAGGGAGATTCGCAATGGCCGAGAAGCGTATTGGCTTGATCATGAACGGCGTCACCGGCCGCATGGGCATGAACCAGCATTTGATCCGCTCGATCGCCGCGATCCGCGCCGAGGGCGGCCTGGCGCTGGCCAACGGCGATCGTTTGATGCCCGATCCGATCCTGGTCGGACGCAACCGCGGCAAGCTGGAGGCGCTGGCGAAGGCGCACAATGTCGCGCGCGTCACGACCGATATCGATGCCGCCCTGGCCGATCCCCACGACGAGATCTTCTTCGATGCCGCCACCACCCAGATGCGCGGGGCGCTGGTGCGCCAGGCGATCAAGGCCGGCAAAAGCATCTATTGCGAGAAGCCAACCAGCGACAACCTGCCCGAGGCGCTGGAACTCGCAAGCCTGGCCAAGGCAGCCGGCATCAAGAACGGCGTAGTACAGGACAAACTGTTCCTGCCCGGCCTGCGCAAGCTGAAAATGGTGATCGACAGCGGTGCCCTTGGCCGCTTGCTGTCAGTGCGCGGCGAATTCGGCTACTGGGTATTCGAAGGCGACCTGCAGCCGGCCCAGCGGCCAAGCTGGAACTACAAGAAAGCCGAGGGCGGCGGCATCATCCTCGATATGCTGTGCCACTGGCGCTACGTGATGGACAACCTGTTCGGTGAGGTGAAGTCGGTGTCCTGCCTGGGCGCCACCCATATCCCGACCCGCATCGATGAATCCGGCAAGCCCTACCGCGCCGACGTGGACGATGCCGCCTATGCCACCTTCCAGCTTGAAGGCGGTGTGATCGCGCACATGAACTCTTCCTGGGTCACCCGGGTGCGGCGCGACGACCTTGTCACGTTCCACGTCGACGGCACCCATGGCAGCGCGGTCGCCGGCCTGACCAAGTGCTGGACGCAAAGCCGGGTCAACACCCCGAAGCCGGTATGGAACCCCGATATCCCGCAGCCGATCGATTTCTTCGCGGGCTGGCAGGAAGTCCCGGACACCGAACCCTACCCGAACGGCTTCCGCGTCCAGTGGGAACTGTTCCTGCGCTACGTCGTCGGCGAAATCCCCACCTACAAATGGGACCTGCTGGCCGGCGCCAGGGGCGTGCAATTGGCGGAAGCCGGTCTACAATCCTGGGCGGAGCGGCGCTGGATCGACCTGCAGCCGTTGAGCGTTTGAGAGGAAGCAGTCGATGCCGACGATCAACCTGCCGGACGGCGGCGCCATCAAGCCGTACACGCTGAGCCCGCCAAAAACCTTCGCCCAGGCGACACCGCCCTTCCCCCGTGTCGCCTACGCCGCCGCGCACGTCGTGGCCGATCCGCTGGCGGCGCAGGACCCGTGGATCGACGCAAGCATCGACTGGGAGCGCACGATCGCATTCCGCCAGTATCTGTGGTCGCTGGGTCTCGGCGTCGCCGAGGCAATGGACACCGCGCAACGCGGCATGGGCCTCGACTGGCCCGCCGCGAAGCAGCTCATTGGGCATAGCCTCCAGGCCATGCGCGACGTCCCCGGCGCGGTAATGGCAAACGGCGCCGGCACCGACCACCTGGCCCCCGGCCCGGATGTCACCGTCGACGACGTGATCCGCGCCTATGAGGAGCAATGTGAAGCCGTCGAGGCGATGGGCGGCCGCATCATCCTGATGGCATCACGCGCGTTGGCGAAGGCCGCGCGCACCCCGGCGGATTACGAACGTGTCTACGGCCGTATCCTTTCGCAGGTGAAGCAGCCGGTCATCATCCACTGGCTGGGCGACATGTTCGATCCGGCGCTGTCAGGCTACTGGGGCCATCACGACGTCGACGAAGCAATGGCGACGGCGCTGGCCGTCATCGCGGCGAACGCGGCGAAGGTCGACGGCGTGAAGATCTCCCTTCTGGACGACCGGAAGGAAATCAGCATGCGCCGCCGCCTACCGCGCGAGGTACGCATGTACACCGGCGACGACTTCAACTTCGCGGAACTGATCGCCGGCGACGAGCAAGGCTATTCCGACGCCTTGCTGGGGATTTTCGATCCGATCGCACCCGCGGTCGGTGGTGCACTGGCCGCTCTGTCGCGCAACGATCTGACCACGTTCCACGACGTCCTGGCACCGACCGTGCCGCTGTCTCGCCATATCTTCCAGTCGCCGACACGATTTTACAAAACCGGCGTGGTGTTCATGGCCTGGCTGAACGGGCACCAGGATCATTTCGTCATGGTCGGCGGCCAGCAGTCGGCCCGCTCGCTGCAACACGTCTCCGAACTGTTCCGGCTCGCCGACAAGGCCGGCCTGCTGCGTGATCCGGATATGGCCGCGACGCGGATGCGGGCGCTGCTGGCAACCCAGGGCGTCGCCTGATGGGCGCGCCGGGGCCGCTCTCACTGAACAGCGTCACCGTCAAAGGGTCATGGGATCTGGCCGCGTGCATCGAGGGCTGCGCGCGCCACGAGATCCCCGGCATCTCGCCGTGGCGTGACGTGCTGCACGACATGGGCGTCGCGCGCGCGGCCAAGGCGATCCGCGATGCCGGTCTGGCCGTCTCCGGCCTGTGCCGGGGCGGCCTGTTCACCGCCGCCGATGCCGCCGGACGCGCCGCCGCGATCGAAGACAACAAACGCGCCATTGACGAGGCACAAGCACTCGGCGCCGCCTGCCTGGTGATGGTGGCCGGCGGCCTGCCCCCCGGGTCCCGCGACCTGCCCGGCGCGCGGGCCATGGTGCGCGACGGCCTCGGCGCCATCGTGGACCACGCCCGCGCCGCCGGCGTCACCCTGGCATTGGAGCCGCTGCATCCGATGACCTGCGCCGATCGTTGCGTGGTGTCGACGCTGGGCCAGGCGCTCGACCTGTGCGACGAACTGGGCGCCGGCGTCGGCGTCGCAGTCGACGTCTACCACGTCTGGTGGGATCCCGCATTGGCCGCCCAGATCGCGCGCGCCAGCTCACGCATCGCCGCCTTCCACGTTTGCGACTGGCTGGTCCCGACGACCGATCTGGTGTTCGACCGCGGCATGCCCGGCGACGGCGTGATCGACATCCCGGCAATCCGAACGATGGTGGAGCAGGTTGGCTTCCACGGCGCGGTGGAATGCGAAATCCTGTCGCACCGCTGGTGGAAACAGGATCCCGACTCGGTTCTGGAAACGGTTAAGGCGCGCCACGCCACCGCCTGCTGAGTCCCCGGCAGCTTTATCAGGCTGCCGGGATGTGCCTGCGCTTACCCGCTGACGAAAGCCGACGCCGGATAGCCCTGCGCGAACAACAGCGCCCGAAGGTCGGCATGGTCGATCTTCACCCGAGCCTCCCTGGCAACGATCGGCTTGGCGTGAAAGGCGACGCCCAGCCCGGCGGCCTTGATCATATCCAGATCGTTCGCTCCGTCCCCAACCGCCAGCGTCGCGTGCAACTTAACCCCACGCTGCACCGCCAGTTCATTGAGGGCGGCCAGCTTGCTGTCCCGGTCCAGGATCGGCTCCCCCACCTCCCCGGTCAGCACCGAACCATCGTCCAGCAGGGTGTTCGAGCGGTGCACGTCAAAGCCCAACTGGCTGGCGACCTTGCCGGTAAAGAACGCAAACCCGCCGGATATCAACGCGGTGAGCGCCCCCCGCGCCCGCATCGTCGCAACCAGTTCACGCGCCCCCGGCGTCAGGCGGACCTGCCGCCATGTCCGCTCCAGCGCATCGAGATCCAGCCCCTTCAGCATCGCGACCCGCTCGCGCAGGGCCGCCTTGAAATCCAGTTCGCCGTTCATCGCGCGCGCGGTGATCGCGGCAATCCGCGCGCCCACCCCGGCAAAACCGGCGAGTTCGTCCAGTGTCTCCCCCTGGACGATGGTGCTGTCCATATCGGCCAGCAGCAGCGCCTTGCGCCGCCCGCGCGCCTTGGTCACGATGGCATCGATCGGCTTCCCCTCCAGCGCTGCCCGTAACGCAACCGCGTCGAGCGCCCCGGACAACGGGATGTCGGCCGCCTCTCCCGGCGAAAGAACAACCGGCGGCGCACCGCGCACGGCGTTGCGGATCTGATTGAGGGTGGCAGGCGTGAGACTGGTCGCTTCGCGCTGTGCAACAATGGTAAGGATATCGGTCATGGCGGCCGGAACCTGACAGCGGGACCTCGGTCACGCAAGCGAATGCGATCACGATCGGGGATATTGTGAGGGTAATTTCCTCACAATCACCTTGCAATTCGCCTCCCGGCCAAATATATCCAAACCCAACAGCGGTCGTCCCCTATCCCATTAATCCTTCGTTCCGGTTCTTGCGTTACGCGGCCTTTTTCCCGCGGAGAAACCCGGATGTGGGACAGGGCATGGAAGCGGCCGCCAACCTCGGAGCCTCGGTTCAGGCCCCGGATCGGCACGGCACTCGACATTGACGACGTCCAGGTCATTGAGGACGTCCAGGTCATTGACGCTCGGACCCGGAACTTCCTGTCCCGCGTTATCGCGGTCGGTGCTGGTGGAGCCGTTGCCATCACCGGTTCGTATGGCCTGGCAAGCGGTAACTATGTCGCCGTGGGGGTGGTCTCGGCGGTGGCCGGTCCGATGTGCGGCGCTTTGGTCACCCATTACTTTGGTTCAGCGGGAAAGGACTTTCGATGAGGACAATGACATTCTCCACCGACGTCGCCGCCGACACCGATGATCGCGCCGACACCAGGCCAAAGGTGCCGAAGAACCGCGTCCAGTTCGATCTGCCGCCTCGGTCGATGGACCGGCTGAACGTCCTGAAGGTCAAAACCGAAGCCGCCTCCTACGCCGAAGTCGTGAAGAACGCGCTGCGCCTTTACGAAGCGCTGATCGAAGAAAGCGAAAGCGGCAAGCAGTTCTTCGTCCGCGACGAAAACGGCACCATGGCGCCGTATCGCCTGTTCTTCTGATTCGCGCCGGTAATGCTGCCGCATGCGCTGATCGTCGCCGGACCAACCGCCAGCGGAAAATCTGCGCTGGCACTGATGATCGCCGAACGATTGGCCGGGACGATCATCAACACCGATTCCATGCAGGTCTACCGGGAACTCCGGGTCCTGACCGCGCGTCCTACGGTGCAGGAGGAAGCCCGCGTCCCGCATCGTCTCTACGGCGTCCGCCCGGCCGCCGACGCCGGCAGCGTCGCCTGGTGGCGGGACGCGGCCCTTGCCGCGATGAACCAAGCCCATGCGGCCGGCCGCCTGCCGATCCTGACCGGTGGGTCCGGCATGTATTTCGCCGCGCTGACCGATGGGCTGGCCGACATCCCGGACCCCGGCCCCGACGCCCGCGCCGAGGCCCGCCGCCTGCTGGCCGAACAAGGGCCGGCCGCGCTGCATGCCAGCCTGACCCATGTCGACCCCGCGACCGCCGCCCGTCTGAAACCCGAAGACAGCCAGCGCATCGCTCGGGCATGGGAGGTCTGGCGGGGAACCGGTCTCGGGCTCGCCGCCTGGCAGAACCGCCGCGGCCCGCCTGCCCCGTGGCGCTTCAGCGCGGTCCGTCTCGATCCGCCACGCGACGCCCTGCGCGCTGCCATCGCCACACGCTTCGAGGCCATGCTGCGCGACGGCGCCCTGGACGAAGTCCGGGCTTTGCTGGCTCTCGGCCTTGCCCCCGACCTGCCGGCGATGCGCGCCCATGGCGTGCCGGAACTCTCCGCCCATCTGGCCGGCACGCTGTCGCTCCAGGAAGCCGGCCGTCGAACGGAACTGGTCACCGGTCAATACACCAAGCGGCAGGCGACATGGTTTCGCCACCACGCACTCGCACCTCAGACCCGCGTTTTCACGATAAATGCGCGATTTTCGTCTCCGACGCAATTTTCGGAAAGAGAACGCGACAATTTGTTCATGTTTATTCAAAATGAGGGTTGACCGAGGATTTGAACAAGCCTATCCGTCCGCCCCTCTTCAGCAGCGGGAGCCGAACTAATGTCGGCAAATATGACTCAGTCAGGAGCAGAAATCCTTCTTCGCGCCCTTAAGGATCAGGGCGTAGAGGTTATTTTTGGCTATCCTGGCGGCGCTGTATTGCCGATTTACGATGCGCTGTTCCAGCAAAACGCCATCCGCCACGTGCTGGTGCGTCAGGAAGGGGGCGCGGTGCATGCGGCCGAAGGCTATGCCCGCTCCACCGGGAAGGTCGGCGTGGTGCTAGTCACCTCCGGGCCCGGCGCCACCAATGCCGTCACCGGGTTGGTCGATGCCCTGATGGACAGCATCCCCGTCGTCTGCCTGACCGGCCAGGTGCCGACGCACCTGATCGGCAACGATGCCTTCCAGGAAGCCGACACGACCGGAATCACCCGGCCGGCGACCAAGCACAATTATCTGGTCAAGCGCCCCGAGGACCTCGCTCGCGTCGTGCATGAGGCGTTCTACGTCGCCCGCAGCGGCCGGCCCGGCCCGGTGGTGATCGACCTGCCCAAGGATATCCTGATCAATAAAGCCCCGTATGCGGAGCCGACGGTGCAACACCCGTCCTACCGGCCGCGGACGGAGCCCGATCTGGCGCAGATCGCCAAGGCGGTCGCGCTGATGAAGCAGGCCAGGCGCCCGATGATCTACGCCGGCGGCGGCGTCATCAATTCGGGACCGGAGGCGGCGGAAGCGCTGACCAAGCTGACCCGCCTGACCGGTTTCCCCATCACCAACACCCTGATGGGCCTGGGCTGCTATCCCGCGAGCGACCCGCAATTCCTGGGCATGCTGGGCATGCACGGCACCTACGAAGCCAATCTGGCGATGCATGGCTGCGACCTGCTGCTCGCCATCGGCGCCCGCTTCGATGACCGGGTCACCGGCCGCCTGAACGCCTTCAGCCCGGACTCCCGCAAGATTCACATCGATATCGACGGGTCCTCGATCAACAAGAACGTACCCGTCGAGATCCCGATCATCGCCGACGCCGGCAAGGCGGTGAACGCCTTGCTCTCGGCCTGGCAGGCCTGCGACGATCCGGTCGACAAGCCGGCGTTGGCGTCCTGGTGGCGGCAGATCGATGAATGGCGGGCCAAGGACAGCCTGAAATTCAACCAGGACCAGTCGAAGGGCGGCATCATCAAGCCGCAATACGCCATCCAGCGACTGTTTGAGATCACCCGGGCGCGCGGCAAGGAAGTCTTCATCACCACGGAAGTCGGGCAGCACCAGATGTGGGCCGCCCAGCATTTCCATTTCGAGAAACCAAATCGCTGGATGACCTCCGGCGGCCTCGGCACCATGGGCTACGGCCTGCCCGCGGCGATGGGCGTGCAGATCGCCCATCCGGAAGCCTGCGTGATCGATATCGCCGGCGAGGCCTCCATCCTGATGAACATTCAGGAAATGGGCACGCTGGCGCAATACCGGCTGCCGGTGAAGGTGTTCATCCTGAACAACCAGTACATGGGAATGGTGCGGCAGTGGCAGGAACTGCTGCATGGCAGCCGCTATTCCGAAACCTACTCGGCCGCGCTGCCGGATTTCGTCAAACTGGCCGACGCGTTCCACGCCACCGGCATGCGCGCCACGTCGGTCGACCAACTGGACGACGTCATCAATGCGATGCTGGATTGCCCGACGGCGGTGATCGCCGACATCGCCGTGGATCAGGCGGAGAACTGCTTCCCGATGATCCCCAGCGGCGCCGCGCATAATGAAATGCTGTTGGGGCCGGAGCATGAAGCCTCAGGCGCCGGCATCACCGATGCGGGCCTGGCCCTGGTGTGACGCCCTCCGTCCCTTGCCTCTCCCGCCGCCGCTTGGCATGACCCAGTCGGCGATGGATGGCTTTCACCTCCTGTTTTGGTTCCAACGATGCTCAGCCCGACCGACACCACGCAACGCAGCGCGACCATATCGGTTCTCGTCGACAACGAGTCCGGCGTGCTCGCACGTGTCATCGGGCTGTTCTCCGGCCGCGGCTACAACATTGACAGCCTGACCGTCGCCCCGGTCGACGCCGCCGGCCTGTGCAGCCGCATCAATATCGTCACCTCCGGCACCAGCATGGTGATCGAGCAGATCAAGGCGCAACTCGATCGCCTGGTTCCGGTGCACCGCGTCGCAGACCTGACGATGGACGGCCCGCACGTGGCCCGCGAACTGGCTTTGGTGAAGGTCGTCGGCACCGGCGAACAGCGGGTGGAGGCCATGCGCATCGCCGATACGTTCCGCGCCCGCGTCGTCGATACCACCTTGGGGAGTTTCGTCTTCGAACTGACGGGCGCGGTCGACAAAATCGACGCCTTCATCGAACTCATGCGGGATCTCGGCCTGGCCGAGGTGTCCCGCAGTGGCATCGCCGCGCTGGCTCGCGGCACTCGCGTCATCTGACACCGACTTAGACAGAGGAAGAAGTACTATGCGCGTTTACTACGATCGCGATGCCGACGTGAACCTGATCAAGGGGAAGAACGTCGCCATCATCGGCTATGGCAGCCAGGGCCACGCCCATGCGCTGAACCTGAAGGAAAGCGGCGTCAAGCAGCTTGCCATCGGTCTGCGCGCCGGGTCGGCCGGCATCGCCAAGGCGGAAGGCGCCGGGCTGAAGGTCATGGACCCGGCCGACGCCGCGAAATGGGCCGACGTGGTCATGGTGCTGACGCCGGATGAAGGCCAGGGCGACCTGTACCGCGAAAAGCTGGGCCCGAACATGAAGCCCGGCGCCGCGCTCGCCTTCGCGCACGGCCTGAATGTGCAT
>DATARX010000124.1:0-15930 GCA_036263955.1 Rhodopila sp. | reverse complement strand
CTGGCGGTGTCGGTGCTGATCCTGACCGGGCTGGACCATGCGCTGGAAACCGTCGCGGTCGCTGCCTCACCCGACTGGCTCACGAATCTGACGACACGATTCTGATGCGTTTGGCCGGGCTTCCTTCAACGCGGCTATGACATGACAAGGCGGACGAACGCCTGCAACTGCTGCGCTTCGACGTCGGACACCGCGACGTAGGACAGGCCACCCATACGCCAGCGAATGACGTTGAACCCGTCCAGTGATTCCTGGCGTGGCGGCGCGTCGGATCGCTGGTCCGAGACAAAAGCGAACAGGTTGATAATGTGCTTGTCGCGCCGGTAGACGATCGCGGCGGCGCGATGGCCGTCCACGTAATCCAGGCGGCCACCGATCAGCGGGTACCCCTCGGCGGCGAAATCCTTGACCACCGGCGACAGGTCCAGCCGCGCGGACAGCCAAGGCTTCACCGTGTGCTGGTCGCTGGTCGGCACATCCATCAGGTGATCCCCCATCAACGACCGGACATGATCGGCAACGACGTCGGCGACGAGCGGATCCGGCCCGGAGGGCTGGCGAAGGACCAGCAGGGTCAGCGCGACGCCGGCGAGCGCGCCAGCCATCGCGGATCCCGCGAAGCCGAAATGCAGCGGGCGCCGGCGGGCGACAGGCGGTGCCTCTCGCGGTAGGGCCGACCCAATCCGCATCGCCAGGGCGGGCGGCGCGCGATGGGCAGTCAGGTTGGTGCGCAGGGCGGTGCGCATGGCCTGCATCGCTTCCAACTGGTTCAGGCAGGACGGGCAGGTAGCGACATGCCGCCCGAGCAGGAACCGGCGCAGCGGACCGAGTTGGCGGTCGATGTAGGCAGGCAGCAAACCGAGGGCGCGGTCGTGGTTCATAGCTTCTTCTCATTGTCGGCCCACGCCTTGCGCAGTGCCGATCGGGCGCGGGACAGGCGCGACATCACCGTGCCGGCCGGGATGGCGGTAACGGCGGCGATGTCCTTGTAGGACAGGTCCTCGATTTCACGCAGGATGAGGACTTCGCGGTATTCGGTCGGCAGTTGCGCCATCAGGCTGTTCAGGGTTTCGCTGTCGACGCGGTCCAGCAACATGGCCTCGGCGCTTGGGGTTGGATCGGGCCAGTCGGTATCCGCCTGTGCCGGCTGGAACAACTGGCGGCCGGGGCGGTTGTCCTTCAGCCAGTCGAGGAAACTGTTGCGCACGATGGTCAGCAACCAGACGCGGAAATTCTCGCCGCGAAAGGCATCCAGGTAGCGAAACGCGCGCAGGTAGGCGTCCTGCACCACGTCCTCGGCGTCGGCGGTGTTGCCGGTCAGCCAGCGGGCAAGGTTGAACGCCGCGTCCAGATGCGGCATCGCCAGAAGCTCAAAACGTCGGGTCCGGCCGTCGGTCGCCACTGCGTGCACCCCGTGCGAAGCGCCGATTATACCGGCGCTGGCTGGGTTTTATTCCCGGCCGGAAAATCTTTTTGTCGGCGGGAATAATAACCAGCGCCGGCCGGTAATGCGGTTGGAAGTAACCTGGAGCATTAACATGAATACCGACACATTTAATGGTGACCGGCGCGGATTCCTGAAATGCATGACCTGGGCTGGCAGCGCCATGGTCTGGACCGTCGCCGGGGGTGTGCCGCGCGCGCATATCGCCGGAACGGCACGGGCGGCCGAGACCGGGTTCAGCTTTGCCCAGGTCAGCGACAGTCATCTGGGCTTCGACAAGCCGGTGAATGCCAACGTCACCGGCACCTTCCAGGAAGCGCTTGGTCACGTGACCGCCATGGAGGAGAAGCCGGCGTTTTTGATCCATACCGGCGATATGACCCATCTTTCGACGCCGGAGCAGTTCGATACCTGCGCGCAATTGCTGGGCGCGACCCGGTTGCAGGTCTACACCGTGCCGGGTGAGCACGACATCCTGGAAGACGACCGCAAAAGCTATCTCAATCGCTACGGAAAAGGCACGCACGGCGACGGCTGGTACAGTTTCAACGCACACGGCGTGCACTTCATCGGGCTGGTCAACGTCGTCAACCTGCAAGGCAATGGGCTGGGCGACCTGGGACAGGCGCAGTTGGAATGGCTGGAAAAGGACGTGAAGGGATTGTCCTCAAGCACGCCGATCGTGGTATTCGCGCATGTGCCGCTTTGGATCGTCTACCAGGACTGGGGCTGGGGCACGAAAGACGGCGGCCAGGCGCTGAGTTATCTCAAGCGTTTTGGGTCCGTGACGGTGCTGAATGGGCACATTCACCAGGTCATGCAGAAGGTCGAGGGGCATGTGGCGTTCCACACCGCTCGGTCTACGGCGTTTCCGCAGGGCGTGCCGGGCGTCGCCAAGGGGCCCGGGCCGGCGCCGGTCCCGGCTGGGGAATTGAAGAATTTCCTCGGCACGGCGCGGATCACCCTGGTGTCGACGTCGTCGCCGCTGGCGATTGTCGATACACCAATGGCGGGTTGAGGGGGACTGGTCATGGGCATGTTGTTTCGGCGAGGGATTTTGCTCGCCTGCCTGATCGTTCCGATTGCTGCCCGGTCCGACGATGCAGCCCAGGTGAAAATCGATAACTTCACGTTCGGCCCTGGAAAGGTGACGATCGCCAAGGGAACCTCGGTGACGTGGACCAATCAAGACGACATTCCGCACAGCATCGTGCTGGCGGCGCTTCGGGTGCGATCGAAGGCACTGGATACCGATAAGGCTTTCACCTATCAGTTCGATAAGGCTGGGACGTTCTCTTACGTCTGCGGTTTGCATCCGCAGATGCATGGGACGGTCGTGGTGAAGTAACGCGCCGCGTCATGGTGCGCGCGGGGCGCACCATGACCACCGGCAGGCGGTTAGGTTGAGTAATCCGAGAATGCGACCCCGGCGAACCGCGCGCGGTAGTCGGTGCGGACGTTGACCAGGGCAACCATGCCCTCATCGACTTTCTTCTGGGCGCGTTCCAGGGCTGGGCGGATATCTTCCACTTTCGTGATGTATTCGCCATAGCCGCCCAGGGCTTCGCAGATCTGGTCGTAACGGGTGTAACCAAGATCGCGGCCCGGCTTTTCGCGCTTCGGGTCGCCGGTCCAGCCGCCGTTCAGGCTGATCACCACCAGAATGGGAATCTTGTGACGGATGGCGGTGTCCAGTTCCATCGCGTTCAGGCCCATCGAGCCGTCGCCATGCACGACGATCACCTGCTTGTCCGGGCAGGCGACTTTCGCGCCGACACCGAACGGCAGGCCAACCCCCATGGTGCCGAACGGCCCGGAGTTCAAACGATGACCGGGTGCGAAGGTCGGCATCGTCAGGCGGCCGAAGTTCAAGGTTTCCTGCCCGTCGACACACAGGATGGCGTCGCGCCTGGCGAAGTCACGCACGGCTTCCAGCATGCGTACGGGATGGATGTCGCCATCCTCCTGGAGTTTGTTGGCACCGGCGGACGATCGCTTCGCGACCTCCCCATCTGCGAGTTGCTTGCGCCAGCCGGCATATTTGTCCGGATTGATGCGACCTTTGATGCCCTGCAGCAACTGGCCCAGCACGGCCTTGCAGTCGCCGACGATAGGAATGTCGACGTAGCGCGCGGCGGTGCCGATCTCGGCCGGATCGATATCGATCCGGGCGATTTTCGCCGCGGGCCCGAAGCGCGGCGGGCTGGCGTGACCGATGATGTAGTTCATGCGGGTGCCGAGAACGATGATCAGGTCAGCGTCCTTGAACGCGCCCGAGCGCATCGACAGATACGAATACGGATGATCATCCGGCACCACGCCGCGGCCCTGCGGGGTGGTGTAGAATGGGATGCCCGCGGCCTCGACAAAGGCTTGCATCTCCGTCCAGGCGCGCGACCAGATGACGCCGGAGCCTGACACGATCAACGGATTTTTCGCCTCAGCCAGGGCGCCGATCAGCGCGTCGACCTGCCGCGGGTCGCCCATCGGACGGCTGTCCAGGATCGGGCGGCCGGCGAACGACCAGTCGACCAGGTTCTCATCGATTTTCTGGTAGAGCATGTCGCCCGGGCAATCGAGATAGACCGGGCCGGGCTTGCCGCTAATCGCCTTTTGCAGTGCAAAGTTTATTTGTTGCGGAATGCGCTTCAGGTTGATCAGCCGATCAACGTATTTGCAGCAGCCGCGCATCAGTTCGACCTGGTCGATCTCCTGGAACACCTGGCGGCCGAACTGCGACAGCGGGCTGGATCCGCCCAACGCAACGACCGGGCAGCAATCCACCAGCGCGTTGGCCATGCCGGTGATCAGGTTGGTCACCCCGGGACCGGAGGCGGCCATGCAGACCGACGGCACTTGTTTCAGCCGGCTATAGGCCTGGCACATGAACGCGGCCGCCTGTTCGTGGCGGACGTCGATCATGCGGATGCCTTCCTTGATGCAGGTGGCTTCCGCGAGCAGCATCGGTCCGCCCATGATGTAGAAGAGATCCTTGATCCCCTCTTTCTGCAGGCATCGGGCGATGATTTCCGAGCCAGTGATTTCCGCCATTTTCTTGTTCTCCCTAATCAGCCGATGATATTATCGGCGCGCAGGCCACCGAGCTGGTCGGCACCGAAACCGAGCCAGTTAATGAGCACGTCGTTGTTGTTTTCACCCAGTAACGGTGCGGGCTTGACCGGCGGGGGGCTGCCGGAAAAGCGCACGGGCCAGGCGACCATTTTGAACGGACCCACGACCGGGTGGTCCACGGTCTGCATGATGCCGCGCTGTTCGAAAGTCGGGTCGTTGACGAGTTCCGCGGTGTCCAGCACCGCGCCGGCGGGGATGCCAGCGGCGCCGATGATCTCCATGGCCTCATGCTTGGTGTGCTGGCGGGTCCAGGCGGCGACCATTTCATTGACTTCGGACGCGCGTTCGGCGCGTGCGGCGGGACTGTCGTAGCGCGGATCGCCGATCAGGTCCTCTCGCCCGATCACCGCCAGCAGGCGACGCCAGTGCTCGGGGTTGGCGCGCGATGTATAGACATAGACATAGTCGTTGAGGCCGCCGCCTTTGCTTGGGAACGTGCCCATCGGCGGATTGCCCCCGGAAACGCTGCTGTCAGCCGCTCGGGGTGCCGGATTTCCCGTGCGGGATTGATATGAAAATGCGATACGCATGTAGTGCAGCATCGCATCCTGCATCGCCACCTGCAGATGATCCCCCTGCCCTGTCGCCTTGCGGCGATACAGCGCACCAAGAATTGAAATCGACAGCAGCATCCCGGTTCCGGTGTCGCCCAGCGAGGGTCCGGGTTTCAGCGGCCTTCCGTCCCGTTCGCCGGTGGTGCTCATGATGCCGCTGCAGGCCTGCGCGATCATGTCGAAGGCGAGATTTTTCTCGTACGGGCTGCCCTCGCCGAAGCCTTTGACCTGGCAATAGATGATCGATGGGTTGAGGGCGCGAATGACGTCGGCGCCCAGACCAAGACGCTCGATCGCACCGGGAGCGAAATTTTCCACCAGCACGTCGGCCTTGGCGGCGAGGTCTTTCACCAGTTGCAGGCCGCGCGGATCCTTCAGATTGACACTGAGGGATTTCTTGTTGGCGTTGAAATTGAGGAAGTACGGATCGTCGACGCCCGGTTTGCCGCCGATCGAACGGCCCGGATCGCCGCCCTTGGGATTTTCGACCTTCACAACCTCAGCGCCCAGCCAGGCCAGGGTTTCGGTGCAGGATGGGCCGGCCTCAAACTGGGTCATATCCAGGACACGCACGCCAGCGAGGCAGTCGGAGCCGAAGCCGTTAGTGGTCATGAGCCGTTTCCCCATTTTTATCGTATTGCGAGAACGCTAGGACGAAAAATCCTGGATGGGTAGCCCCTCGGCTGGCATCGGGGGCATAGCGGGCGCATATCAGCGCGGTTGGCGGCGAGCGGAGACGGCATGAAGCGGCTTCTGATGATGGTGCTGGTTGTTATGGCGGCGGTTTCGGCAACGATGCCGGCCTGGGCGCTGGAGAGCGCCCCGGTGAGCAGCAAGCGGGCTGTGGCGACGCTGGTCACCGACACCGACGCGATGCAGCCGGGCACGCCATTCCGGGTGGCGTTGCGGCTGCGGATGGCCGATGGCTGGCATACCTACTGGAAGAACCCCGGCGACGCGGGCGTGCCGCCGGAACTCACGATAGACGGCGTGAAGCAATCGGCGATCGACTGGCCGACGCCGCACCGCGTCGCGGAGGGGCCGGTGATGACCTATGCCTACACCGGCGAGGTGCTGCTGCCGGTGACGGTGACCGCGGCCTCAGGCGCGATCAAGGCGCACGCGCAATGGCTGGTGTGCAAGGATATCTGCGTGCCGGAGGAGGGTAATTTTTCGCTCGACCTTCCGGTCGGAACGCCGGGACCCTCGGCCCAGGCGGCCCTGTTCGCGGCGCACGACCGCAGCGTCCCGCGTCCATCACCCTGGACCGCTCGGATTTCGCCCGATGGCACGCTGTTCGTGCAGGGGCCGGAACTGACCCCGGCGACGGTCACGGATGCCTGGTTCATTCCCGATGAGGCGGACCGGATCCAGGACGATGCAG
This sequence comes from Rhodopila sp., assembly GCA_036263955.1. Classification (GTDB taxonomy): domain Bacteria; phylum Pseudomonadota; class Alphaproteobacteria; order Acetobacterales; family Acetobacteraceae; genus Rhodopila. The sequence continues at coordinate 9,416 of DATARX010000124.1, read as the reverse complement.
CGCAGCCTTTGTCGGTGCGGACCGGCGGGTTCACGCTGGCGCTGAGGCCAACGAAGGAACTGGCGGCGGCCAAGACGCTGACCGGCGTCCTGTCGGTGCGAGACCGAACCGGGATGCAGACGGATGTGGTGGTGAACGCGGTTCCGGGGCCGTCGCCCGCGCCGGCGCTGCCGCCGTTGGGGCAGATCCTGGTCTTCGCGTTCCTGGGCGGGCTGATCCTGAACCTGATGCCCTGCGTGTTCCCGATCCTGGCGATGAAGGCGGTGGCGCTGGCCAAACATGCCGGCCGCGGCAAGGGGCACGCGCTGTCTTACACGGCCGGCGTGCTGGTGACGTTCGTAGCGCTGGCCGGGGCGCTGCTGGCGGCGCGGGCCGCGGGGACGGCGGCAGGCTGGGGATTCCAGTTCTCCTCCCCGGTGTTCGTCGCGGCGATGGCGTGGCTGCTGTTCGGCGTCGGGCTGAACCTGTCCGGCGTGTTCGAGGTGGGAGCGGGGTTGACCGGAACCGGCAGCGGATTGGCGGACCGGCACGGGATCGCAGGCAGCTTCTTCACCGGCTTGCTGGCAGTGCTGGTGGCGACACCATGCACCGCCCCGTTCATGGGTGTCGCGGTGGCAGCCGGACTGGCCGCACCGCCGCTGGTGACGGTGCTGGTGTTCGCGGTGATGGGCCTGGGGTTGGCGGCACCGTACGTCGCGCTGGCCTCGCTGCCGAGCCTGGCACGGCTGATGCCGCGGCCGGGGCGGTGGATGGAGGTGCTGAAGCAGGCCTTGGCCTTCCCCATGTACGGGGCAGCGGCGTGGCTGGTCTGGGTGATCAGTCAGGAGGCCGGGCCGGGCGGCGTGCTGGGGGCCGTGGCCGGCTTGGTGCTGATCGGGTTCGCGGGTTGGGTATTCGGGGTGACTCAGGCAGCTGCGGTGCAGCCGCGCCGATTCGGCCAGACCATGGCGACGGTAGCGATTCTGGCGGCGCTCGCGGTGTTGAGCGGCATTACGTCGGCGCCGATGGGGGCTTCGAACGATGCATCGGCGGAGGCGTTCACGCCGGCGCGGCTGGCATCGCTGCGGGCGGCGGGAAAGCCGGTGTTCGTGAACATGACGGCGGCGTGGTGCGTGACGTGCCTGGTGAATGAGCGGGTGGCGATTTCGACCGACGCGGTCCGCAAGGCGTTCGCAGCGGACGATGTGGCGTACCTGAAGGGGGATTGGACGCGGCAGGACCCGGCGATCACGGCGTTCCTGCGGGAGAACGGACGGGATGGCGTGCCCTTGTACGTGTTCTTCCCAGCCGGGGGAGGACAGCCGGAGGTGCTGCCGCAGATCCTGACGGAGGGCGAGGTGCTAGGGATGCTGCGGACGGGTTAGCCGATGATTAACCAGTTGTTTATTTCTGGCTGCCATAGTTGGCGCTTCTCATTTCCATGAGGGCCCGATGGCCACCTCTCTCTCATCTTTTGATATCGCCCGGTTGATGTCCGAACCCTCCGCCGATTTGCGTGCCGATCTGGCGGGGAAGATCGCGGCCGATCTTTCCGGGCAGGAACTGACGCAGGCGGAAGTCAAGCTCGCACAGGACATCGTTCGCATCCTGGCGCGCGACGTGGAGGAGAACGTCCGCGCGTCGTTGTCTCGGGGGTTGCGTCATTGCCCACACTTGCCGCGTGACGTCGCGCGCAGGCTGGCCGAAGACGTTGAATATGTCGCCTTGCCGGTCCTGGCAGATTCGCTGGTGCTGACGGATGAGGACCTGATCGAGATCGCTCGCAACGGCTCCTCCTTGAAGCAGGAAGCGATCGCCAGCCGCCCGAACCTGACGGAAACCGTGACCGACGCCTTGATAGAACATGCCGAGGAGCCGGCAATCGTGGTGCTTATGGGCAACAACTCCGCCGCCATCGCCGACAACCGCTTTGACCATGCGGTTACCCGCTTCGCCGAAAATCAGCGGGTCACGGAAGCGATGGTGCTGCGCGACAGGTTGCCGGCCGCGGTGGCCGAACGGCTGGTGACCATGGTGTCGAAGGCGCTGCAGGCACATCTGGTCAACGTGCACGACCTGGCGCCGGCGACCGCCGCCGATATCGTCCTGAAGTCGCGCGAGCAGGAAATCATTCGCCTGAGCCTGGGCGCTTCGGACGCCGATCTGCGGCACATGGTGGCGCAGATGCACCGTCACGGGCGGTTGACGCCGTCGTTGATCCTGCGCGCGCTGTGCACCGGCGACGTCGCGTTTTTCGAGGCGGCCATGGCGGCGAAGAGCGAGATACCCGTCGATAATGCCCAGACCTTGATCCACGAACCAAGCCGACGCGGCCTGGAGGCGCTCTATCGGAAGGCCGCGATGCCGGCGGCGCTGTTTGGTGCAGTTCGCGCGGCCATCGACGTGGTCGATGAGGTGGGTTTCGACGGCGAGCCTCGGGACCTGGAGCGATTTCGCTCGCGGATCATCGCCCGGGTGTTGACACAGGTGGAAACCGTGGATCCGGCCGACGCGGACTACCTGCTGGACAAGCTGGGCGATGTGTTGGTGCAGGCGCCGGCTGACGGGGCACCTGCCCCGCCAGGTTGAGGCTATGGGGCGTCGGTCGCAACGTCGCGGAAATACGGCACGACCTCACCGCTGGCCTTCATGGTCAGTGGATTGCCGCGGCGGTCGAGCGTCTTGCCAACAGCGACACGCACCCAGCCTTCGCTGACGCAGTATTCCTCGACGTTGGTCTTTTCGACACCCTTGAACCGGATGCCGATGCCGCGGCGCAAGGCGGCCTCGTCATAAAACGGGCTCTTGGGGTCATTGGAGAGGCGGTCGGGTGGAACATCTGACATCGGGGCACCTCAGGGCAATCGAGCGCAGCCGGATAACGGGTCATGGCCGTCGTGTCTATTCGGGCGCGCCGAATTGACCCGGCATGGCGTTTTGCCCGCTGCCGTGCTGACCTTCACGAATAAGAACGGGGAGGACAGGTCGATGGCCAGCTTTGTGCTGCTGCATGGTGCCTATCAGGGTGGATGGATCTGGCAGCGCGTGGCGCCGTATTTACGCGCCGCCGGTCATACGGTTTTCACCCCTACGCTGGACGGCTGCGCCGAACGCCGGCATGCGCTGCGGCCTGGGATCGACACCGAATCACAGGCGGCCGAGATCGTGGAAATGCTGTTCTTCGAGGATCTGCACGACATCGTCCTGGTTGGGACAAGCTGCGGCGGCATGGTCGCCGTTCGGGTGGCGGAAGCCGCGCGGGAGCGGATCGGCCGGATCGTGCTGGCCGACGCACTGGCACTGTTCGACGGCGAGACGGTTGCCGATCATGTGAAGCGGGCGGGCGCGGTGACCGATGCGCTGGGCAGCGGGCCGACGCGGGAGGATGCGGCGAACCGGATGTTCGTCTCACTGGATGAGCCAACGAAGGCGTGGGCGCTGGACCGCTATACGTCGCATCCGGTGGCGGTGATGACGGCGCCCGTGAAGCTGGAGCGGTTCTGGCGGCAGGACTGGAATGCCTCGGTGATCTGGTGCCGACAAAGCGTCAACCCGCCGGTTTCGCACCAGAAGCGCGCCGCGGAGACGTTGAAGGCGCGATGGTTCGAACTGGATACCGGCCACTACCCGATGCTGACTGCACCGCGGGCGCTGGCTGAGCTGATGATGGAATAGTCGATCGGCGCGGGCGAACGGGGGCTGGACCGGAGCCAGCGCGACGGCGACGACGTTTCAAGAGCCGGGCGGCTCCGGCACCGTGGCGAGACGGGAGCCAGCGCGACGGCGACGACGATTCAAGAGGCGGGTGGCTCCGGCACCGGGGCGCGACGGTGGCCGTAGCCAAAATAGATCGCCATGCCGATCACCAGCCAGACGATCAGGCGAAACCAGGTGTCCAACGGCAGTCCGAACATCAGCAGCAACGAAAAGCCAATCCCCAACAGCGGCACCACGGGTACGGCCGGCGTGCGGAACGGGCGTTTGGTGCGCGGCGCGGTGCGGCGCAGGTGCATCACGGCAAGACAGACCAGCAGAAAGGCAAACAAGGTGCCGATGCTGACCATCTCACCCAACAGGCCGATCGGGAAGCTGGCAGCGATCAGGGCCACGATGATGCCGATCAGCGCCTGGCTGGCGAAGGGTGTGCGGAAGCGGTCGTGAACCGTGGAGAAAAAGGCCGGCAGCAGGCGGTCCTGGGCGATCGAGAACAGGATGCGGGCCTGGCCGAACAGCAGCACGAAGACGACCGTGGTCAGGCCGGCCAGCGCGGCGAATTTCACCAGCACGGAGAGCCAGCCGATGCCCGTGGCGTCGATCGCCACCGCGACGGGGTCGGCGACCGCCAGCTTCTGATAGGGCACCATGCCGGTCATCACCAGCGCCATCAGGACGTAGAGAATAGTGCAGATGATCAGGGACCCGAGGATGCCGATGGGCATGTCTCGCTGCGGCCGCTTGGCCTCCTGGGCGGCGGTGGAGACGGCGTCGAAGCCGATATAAGCGAAGAACACGACGGAGGCGCCACGCAGAATGCCGCTGTAGCCGAAACTGCCGAAACTGCCGGTGTTTGCCGGGATGAACGGGGTCCAGTGGGCTCGGTCGACGTAGAAGGCGCCGACGATGATGACGACGCCGACGACGAACAGCTTGAACGCGACCATGATGTTGTTGACGCGCGTCGATTCCCGGGTGCCGATCATCAAAAGTGCCGTCAGGACCAGGACGATCAATACGGCGGGCAGGTTGCAGATGGCAGTGGCCGAGGTGCCGTCGGCAAGTTTCACCGCCTGCCCGGTCGCGTCCGCCCATTCAGGCGGGATATGAATGCCGAAACTGCCGAGCAGGCTGACGAAATAGCCGGACCAGCCGACCGCGACGGTGGCGGCGCCCATGCCGTATTCGAGAATAAGGTCCCAGCCGATGATCCAGGCGAAGATCTCGCCGACGGTGGCATAGGCGTACGTATAGGCGCTGCCGGAGGCCGGGATCATTGCCGCCAGTTCGGCATAGCACAGGCCGACAAAGGCGCAGGCAATGCCGGAGAGGATGAAGGACAGGGAGATCGCGGGGCCGGCGTAGCTGGCGGCGGCCTTGCCGGTAAGCACGAAGATACCGGCACCGATGATGCAGCCGATGCCGAGACCGACGAGGGAGAGTGGTCCGAGGGTCTTGGAGAGGACCTTGCCCTCGGTATCCGCGCTGTTGGCGATGGCCTCGAGCGATTTGCGGGCGGTGTATTGTGCCATCGACATGCGGCTGCCTCATGCTTCCTGGCCCAACCGCCGGAGTTTGGTTGAGCCCGTGCCCAGCTACGAAAACCTTGGGCAATGAAAACCTTGGGCAACGAAAACTTTCGCTGGTCGTTTGTGTTGCGGTTCGTGCAGTTCATATAAATGTGAGGTGGCGCCCTTGCTGGTAGAGGCCGTATCACTTACGGAACGGAACTTGGCGGGCAGCGACGTTCCTGGGCGTCAGACGAGCGTGCGTGCGGGGAATAAAACGTACCTGGCGATACCCGTATATCATCCACGAGAATGGCCGTGGAGGACGTCAATGCGCGGCTGTTTCAGGCCTTTGCCGCGGATGTGGGTCCGACGGTCCGGTAACGGGCGCGTTGCTTGGCTGGCATGCGGTGGCCGGGTTTGCGCCCCCTCCCCTTCCCCACCCCAATCCGCTAACGTCGGCTCCAAACCCCATCCCTGGAGGGAACGCAGATGACGGAAGCCTGTATCGTCGGCTGGGCGCATTCGCCGTTCGGCAAGCTGGAAGACCCGGATATCGAGGCGCTGATCGGACGCGTCGCCGGTGCCGCGATCGCCGATGCCGGCATTGCGCCGCATGACATCGAGGGCACCTTCGTCAGCCTGTTCAACAACGGGTTTTCGTCGCAGGACTTCCCGGCGTCGCTGGTGCTGCAGCACGTGCCGGAACTCCGGTTCAAGCCGATCACCCGCTACGAAAACGCCTGCGCCTCCGGCTCCGCCGCGGTCTACGGCGCTCGGGATTTCCTGCTGTCCGGACGTGGCCGCTTCGCGCTGGTCATCGGCGTGGAGAAAATGACGGCGACGTCGGGCAAGGAAGTTGGCGATATCCTGCTGAAGGCGGCCTACCAGAAAGAGGAATCCGACATTCCCGCCGGGTTCGCCGGCGTATTCGGCCGGATCGCGGAGAAGTATTTCCAGCGCTACGGCGACCAATCGGACGCACTGGCGGCGATCGCGGCAAAGAACCACAAGAACGGCGTGGACAATCCGTTCGCGCAGATGCGCAAGGACCTGGGCTACGATTTCTGCCGCACGGTCAGCGAGAAGAACCCATACGTCGCGCCGCCGCTGAAGCGCACGGATTGCTCTCTGGTGTCTGACGGCGCGGCCGCGCTGGTGCTGGCCGACGAGGAAACCGCGAAGGCGATGGGCAAGGCGGTGCGCTTCAAGGCCGCGGTGCAGGTCAACGATTTCCTGCCAATCAGCAAGCGCGACATCACCCAGTTCGAGGGCGCGGCGCAGGCCTGGGCACAGGCGCTACGTTCTTCGGACACCAAGTTGTCGGACCTGTCTTTCGTCGAATCGCATGACTGCTTCACCATCGCCGAGTTGCTGGAATACGAGGCGATGGGGCTGACGGCGCCGGGCCAGGGCGCGCGGGCGGTCCTGGAAGGCTGGACTGCGAAGGATGGACGCCTGCCGGTCAATCCATCCGGTGGGTTGAAGGCGAAGGGCCATCCGATCGGCGCCACCGGCGTGTCGATGCACGCGATCACGGCGATGCAGCTCACCGGCCAGGCGCCGGGCGGGATGCAGCTTCCGAAGGCCGATCTGGGTGCGGTGTTCAACATGGGCGGCGCGGCGGTGGCGAACTACGTCTCGATCCTGGAGCCGGTGCGCTGATCCCGACCGCCAATCTCGCCTCGCTGCTGATCCAGACCGCCAGGCGGTTTCCGGACCATCCGGCGATCGTCTGGCGCGATACCACCTGGACCTGGGAGTCGTTTCGCGACCGGGTCCAGGCCGCCGCCGCCGCGCTTTCGGCGCGCGGGGTGCGGCATGGCGACCGGGTGCTTCTGCATGCGCGCAATTCGCATGCGGTGCTGGAGACGATGTTCGCCTCGTGGATGATCGGCGCGGTGTGGGTGCCGACCAATTTCCGCCTGACGCCGCCCGAAGTGGCGTATCTGGCGCAATCGTCCGGCGCCGCCGTGCATATTTTCGATCGTGCCTTTCCCGACCACGCCGCTGCCGCCGGCGCCGAGAACCCAAGCTGCCGTTTGCAGATTTCGATCGGCGGCACTGGTGCCGAGGATTGGGAGGCATTTGCCGGGCATCCGACGAAGCTGACCCAACCGGCGGATGTCGATCGCGATCATCCGGCTTGGTTCTTCTATACGTCCGGCACCACGGGGCGCCCGAAGGCGGGCGTGCTGACGCATGGACAAATGAATTATGTCGTCTGCAACCATCTTTGCGACCTGATGCCGGGGACGACGGAGGCCGATGCATCGCTGGTGGTGGCACCGCTGTCGCACGGCGCGGGCGTCCACGCGTTGACGCAGATCGCGCGCGGGGCCGCTTCGATCCTGCTGTCCGGCGAACGGCTAGATTGCGCGGAAGCCTGGCATCTGGTCGAGCAGCATCGCATCACCAACATGTTCACGGTGCCGACGATCCTGACGATGCTGACCCGGCACGAGTCGGTCGATCGCTACGACCACGCCTCGCTGCGCTATGTCATCTATGCCGGCGCGCCGATGTACCGCGCCGACCAGGTGCTCGCCCTGCGCAAGCTGGGCAAGGTGCTGGTGCAGTATTTCGGCCTCGGCGAGGTGACCGGCAACATCACGGTGCTGCCGCCCGACCTGCACAGCGAAAACGATGCGGAGATGCCGGTCGGCAGTTGCGGTTTTCCGCGCACCGGCATGGATGTGGGAATCCTGGACGATGCCGGCCGACCGGTTGCGGCCGGCGCCACGGGGGAGATCTGCGTGCGTGGACCGGCGGTTTTCGCGGGCTACCACAACAACGCGGAGGCCACGGCGAAGGCCACCGCGCATGGCTGGTTCCATACCGGCGACCTCGGCCACACGGATACCCGCGGCTTCGTCTACATCACCGGCAGAGCCTCGGACATGTATATCTCCGGCGGGTCGAACGTGTATCCGCGGGAGGTCGAGGAAGCCTTGCTGCTGCACCCCGCCGTCGCCGAAGCCTGTGTGGTCGGGATGCCGCATGAGAGGTGGGGCGAAAGCGGCACGGCCGTCCTGGTGCTGGCGCCGGGCGCGCGCATCTCGGCCGCGGACCTGCGCTCGCATCTGGAGGGCCGGCTGGCGAAATACAAATTGCCACAGGAATTCGTTTTCTGGCCGGAATTGCCGAAATCGGGCTACGGCAAGGTGAACAAGCGCGACGTCAAACATCTGTTGCGGAAGGACGTGTAATGGCCTCCCTACCGGTGGATCCGGAGCGGATCAGAGACTACCACATGCATGTCTATTACGAACCCGAAAGCCGGGAGCGCGCCGCGCAACTGCGCGCGTGGGTCGAGGAACGTTACACTGTCCGTATGGGCCGCTGGCATGACGTGCCGGTCGGACCGCATCCCAGCGCGATGTATCAGATCCAGTTTGAGATCGGTTTGTTCCCGACACTGGTGCCGTTCATGATGATGAACCGGATGGGCCTGACCGTTCTGCTGCACCCGCAATCCGGCCGGCCGCGCGACGATCATACCATCAATGCGACATGGATGGGGTCGGTGCTGCCGATCAAGAGCGAGGTGCTGCCCGAGGCCGACTAATACCGATCGCAGGGAACCGTGAGTCGCGCCGCGACCACGATCCGCCGCGTCAATCGGATACTTCGAGCACAACACGACGGATCGCGCTTCATTGATCCGCGATACCAGGCCCCTTGTTCGCCGGTGGGATGACCGGACGATGAGTCCGCGCATTAACCATTCGTAAAGAATTCGCGGCGTAGAAGGACTGGCGATGCATCGCGTTGTATGTCCCGCGATTGGACCGCAGCGGAGGCGTGCGAGCCAGGAGGTCTTCTTTGTTCGATCCCGCGACTTCGCCGGACTCCGGCCAACGCGTCTCTCGTCATTCCAAGGTGCAGCGCCTCGCAATGTCCCGTTTGATGCCGCCGATGCTGTTCCGCCGCACCGCCCGCAAGCGCCTGCTGCAGCAGCGCATCGCGGTGCTGGAATGCGAGGGTGACGCGTTGCGAGGCACGGTGGAAGAGCATGCCCGCACCGTGCTGGCCCGGGAGGCGGCCATTGTGGGATGCGAGGCGGTCGTTCGCGTTCGCGAACAGACCATTAACGAGTGCGAGGACACGATCCGCCGCTACGAGGGCGTGATCGGCGATTTGCGAGCGGCGCTGCAGCAGCGTGAACAAACGACCGCCGACATGATGCCTGCCGGGGCGGATCCGGGCGACGCG
>DATARX010000060.1:0-22540 GCA_036263955.1 Rhodopila sp. | reverse complement strand
CGGCACGCGAAAGATATGGGATTCCGCGCCCGCCGCCGCGGGTATGCTGTTCGCCCAGCAAGCCGGTGAAACGGTTTTCCGTCGTTACCACGATACGGTTTTCGCGCGGTTCTGGGCACGTGAACTGGATATCGAGTCGATCGACGCGCTTGGTGCGGTATTGAGCGAAGCGGGGACGAACGGGGGCGCATTCGCCGCTTTCCTGCCCGAAGGATTGGCAAAGGTTGCCGCGATCGGTGAAACGGCCGAGGCGGATGGTGTCTTTGGCGTTCCAAGTTTTCTGCTCGACGGGGAACTGTTCTGGGGCAGCGAACATCTGCCGGGGATTGCCGAAATTCTTTCGCGGCGATCCCTGGCATGACTGGACCCTCCGAAGCGCAATTCGCGGGCTTCGTTGCCACACTTGGGCGTGGGCCTGGACGCTCGCGGGCGCTGACCCGGGAGGAAGCCGATACCGCATTCGGGATGGTGCTGCGGGGCGAGGCCGATCCGCACCAGATCGGCGCGTTCCTCATGCTGCTGCGGTTCCGCGGCGAGGATCCGGACGAAATCACCGGCATGGTACAGGCCGCGCGCGCCCATGCGGTGCTGGGCTGGGCCGACCTCGGGGTCGCGCTCGATTGGCCATCCTATGGTGCCGGGCGGACCCGCGGGGCGCCCTGGTTCCTGCTGGCCGCGCTGGCACTCGCCCGGTCCGGGATTGCGGTGCTGATGCATGGCTCCAACGATTTTTCGTCCGGCATCGCGGTCGAGGACGGGCTGGCGGCGCTCGGCCTGCCCGCCGCGACCGACCGCGCTTCCACCGGTGCGGCGTTGCGGGCGAACCGCTTTGCCTACCTGCCGCTGCGCGCGATGGCCCCGGCGCTGGAGCGATTGCTGGACATGCGACGGCTGTTCGGGCTGCGGTCGCCGGTGAACACCGCGGCCCGGCTGCTCAATCCGGCCGATGCGCTGTTCGGGGTCGATGGGGTGTTCCACCCGCCCTACATCGATGTGCATCTGGGGGTCGCCGAACGCATGCACCGCCACCGGTTGCTGGTGCTGAAAGGCGGTGGCGGGGAGGCCGAACGCGTGCCGTTGAAACCGGCCACCGCATCGCTGTGGGAGTTGGGGTCCGGGCGGCGCGAGATGGTTTTGCCCTCGGTCGAAGGCTTGCGGCCGCATCCGCCGGCCTCCGATACGCCGGCCGCGTTCGCCGCTGTCTGGAATGGCGACGCCGCGCCGGAAACGCCGCTGGCGACGATCCAGGCGACGATCGGGCTGGCGCTGCTGGCGATGGGGCGGACCGACGATCCGGCCCAGGCGATGCGCGATGCCGCGACGATCTGGGCGCAGCGACGCTAAACGGGTAGAAGGCACCTCATGCGCTATATCTCCACCCGCGGGCAGGCGCCCGCCCGCGATTTCGCCGATGTCCTGCTGGCTGGCCTGGCGGAGGACGGCGGCCTGTTCATGCCCCAGACCTGGCCGCATTTCGGCCCGTCCGACTGGCGGGCGATGCGTGGGCTGTCCTACGCGGACCTGGCCGCCCGGGTCATGCAGCCGTTCGTCGGCGGGTCGATCCCGTTCGAGGTGCTGAAGACGATCTGCCACGAAGCCTACGCCGATTTCGGCCACACCGCGATCGTGCCGCTGATCCAACTGGAGACGGGTTTGTTCGTGCAGGAGCTGTTTCACGGCCCGACGCTCGCCTTCAAGGATATGGCGATGCAGGTGCTGGGGCGCATGTTCGACTACGTGCTGACCCAGCGCGACAAACGGGTGACGATCGTCGGCGCCACATCAGGCGACACCGGATCGGCTGCGATCGAGGCCTGCGCGGGGCGCGATCGCGTCGATATCATGATCCTGCACCCGAACGGACGCACCAGCGCGGTGCAGCGGCGGCAGATGACCACGGTGCGTGCGGCCAATGTCGGCAACGTCGCCGTGGAAGGCACGTTCGACGACTGCCAGGACCTGGTGAAGGCGATGTTCGCCGACGTCGGCTTCCGCGACGAAGTACGGCTGTCGGCGGTGAACTCCATCAACTGGGCGCGGATCGCGGCGCAGATTCCGTACTACGTCGCCGCCGCGCTGGCGTTGGGGGCGCCGGAGCGGGATGTCGCGTTCAGCGTGCCGACCGGGAACTTCGGTAATATCCTGGCCGCCTGGGCTGCAAGGCGGATGGGGCTGCCGGTTGCGCGACTGATCGTCGGGTCCAATCGGAACGACATTCTGGCGCGGTTCCTGGCCTCGAACGATATGTCGATGGCCCCGGTGGAGCCGTCGCTGTCGCCGAGCATGGACATTCAGATCAGCTCCAACTTCGAGCGGCTGTTGTTCGAACTGCTGGACCGCGATCCGGAGGCCACGCGGACGACGATGCTGGATTTCCGCCGGACCGGCCGGATGACGGTGGCGGATCCGATCTGGCATCGCGTGCGCGGCCTGTTTCATGGGTTCCGGCTGGACGATGAGGGCACGGAGGCGGAAATCCGCCGATTGCATGCCGCGACCGGGTATCTGGCCGACCCGCACACCGCCATCGGGGTCGCGGCGGCTCGGGCCTTGCCGTGTGCCGGCGGGGTGCCGGTGGTGGCGATGGCGACGGCTCACCCGGCAAAGTTTCCGGATGCGATGGAGCGGGCGACCGGACAACGCCCCGCCTTGCCGCCCCGGATGGCGGATCTGTTCGAACGGCAGGAGCGGTTCACCGTGCTGCCGAACGATTTGGCGACCGTCGAGACGGCGGTTCGCGCGCTGGTTGGGCGGAATACCGGGAGGCCCGGCGCCTGAGGTGACCTTCGGGGAGCCGCGGAGGACGGTTACACGGGCTGATTTTCGGGCGGGTAGAATTGCGTCAGCACGCCGGGTGGCGGCATCTTGTTTCGTTGAAGCCACGCGGCGGCTTGGACGGGAGACGCGATTAGCAGTCCAGTAGGGTGTTTCGGGTGGGTCAATCGCACGACGTCCGGCCGCCCCGGCCATGGCCGCGTTGAGCACGCCGGCGTCGTCCGGATCCCGTAAAGGATACGAAGACGGACCCCCAAGGATAACGGGCGGCGGATGCGCCAGATAGCCGCGCCCGGCTGACGCCTCGATCTGGTCGCGCGCCATTCCGCCCGGAAACTACGGGCGGATCAGCCGTTCGAACTGCACACCTATTTGAACGTGGAGCACGGTTTCGACACTCCGCGCCTGGACAGACTGGTGCTCAATCAAGGCCATGCCCTGCTGTATGACCAAGCGGCGGCCGAGGACAGTTGCCGATGGGTCCGTGGATTCCTGGCGCGCTGGATGATGGTGCCAAACGCGGGTAACTAAAACGGCATCGCCACCAATACGGCACTATGGCAGGGTTCCAGCATGCGCATCCATTTACAAAATCCAGACAATGACCCGCTGTTCGATTTCTCCCGTGCGATGTGGGATGCTGCGGCGGCGCGGGCCCGGGATATCGGGTCGGGGCACGACGTCAGCATTGGCGTCACACCCGCCGATTTTGTCGCGGCGATGCGGGACGCCGAGGCGCTGGTCACCGATGCCAGTGTCATCAAGACGCTATTTCCGTGTCCCGCGCCGAGTCTGAAACTGATTTTCCTGACCAACGCCGGGCTTGACCGCCTCGCGCCGTTCACCTGGCTGCCGCCCGGCGTCGTGCTGATGAACAATCGCGGCACGCATGCGGCGAAGTCGGGCGAATTCGCCATCATGTCCATCCTGATGCTGGCGAACCGCATTCCCACCATGGTGACCAACCAGCGGCAGGGCGTGTGGCGCAAGCTGTGGGGGTCTGTGCTGGGCGGCCGCAACCTGACGGTGATCGGGCTTGGGACATTGGGCGGCGCCACGGCGGAGCATGCCGCGCGCTTCGGCATGCGGGTGACGGGCGTGCGCGCGCATCCCGCCCCGCATGCGGCGTGCGAGCGGGTGGTCGGCATCGACGCCCTGGATGACGTGATCCTGGAAACCGAGTTCCTGGTTCTGGCCTGCCCGCTGACCGACGCGACCCGCGGGCTGATCAGCCGCAATTGGCTCGAATGCCTGCCGTCCGGCGCCGGGGTGGTGAATATCGGCCGCGGCGAGTTGGTGGACCAGGACGCGCTGTGCGACCTGCTGGACGCCGGCCACCTGTCCGGCGCGGTGCTGGACGTCTTCACCCCGGAGCCGATTCCACCCGGCCACCGGCTGTGGTCCACGCCAAACCTGATCATCAGTCCGCATACCTCCGCCGACGACCCGGCGACCTACAACCCGCACAGCCTGGATATCTTCCTGGACAATTTGCGCGCCTGGCGGGATGGGCAGCCTCTGCCCAACCGCTTCGACATCGCGCGCGGTTACTGATGCTGGCCACGCTCGTCGCGCTGCTGGGGGCCGCGACGATCGCGGTGCCGCTGACGCGTCGCTTCGGGCTGGGCAGCGTGCTGGGCTATCTGCTGGCGGGGGTGGCGATCGGTCCCTCCGGCCTGCGTCTTGTCAGCGATGTCGACCAGATCGCCGACATCGCCTCGCTGGGCGTGGTGATGCTGCTGTTCCTGATCGGGCTGGAATTGCGGCCGCGCCGGCTGTGGGTGATGCGGCGGGCGGTGTTCGCCCTGGGATCGGCGCAGGTGGCGGTCAGTGCCGCCGTGCTGGCGGGACTGGCGTATTGGGCGGGGGTGCCTGGGACCGGCGCGATCGTCCTGGGCGCCGGGCTGGCGATGTCCTCCACCGCAATCGTGCTGCCGATGCTCGCGGAGTCGGAACTGCTGCAAAGCCGGGCCGGCCGCGACGGGTTCGCGGTGCTGCTGTTCCAGGATCTGGCGTTCATTCCGTTGGTGGCGCTGGTGCCCCTACTGGCGGATCGCACGTTACCCGATCACGTCCCCTGGCACGATGTCGCCCAGGCCGTGTTCGCCGTCGCGGTGATCCTGATCGGCGGGCGTTTCGCGATCCCGGCGCTGATCCGCACCCTGGGCGGCGCGCGGACGCGGGAGATTTTCACCACCGCATCCCTGCTGATCGTTGCGGGAACGGCCTATATCGCCTCGCTGGCCGGGCTGTCCATGTCGCTGGGCGCGTTCATGGCCGGCGTGCTGCTGTCGGAGTCGGAGTATCGGCATGAACTGCAGGCCGACATCGACCCGTTCGAGGGGCTGCTGCTTGGCTTCTTCTTCATCTCGGTCGGCATGTCGGCGAATCTGGGCCTGGCCTACGACCATCCCTTGCTGCTGGCCGGCGCCACCGCCGCCCTGCTGGCGGCCAAGATCGTCGTCTGCTTCGTGCTGGCGCTGATCGCGCGCGAACCCCTGCCCGATGCGATCCGGTTCAGCCTGGCGCTGCCGCAAGCCAGCGAGTTCAGCTTCGTGCTGTTCGGCGTGGCGGTCGCGGTGGGGGCATTGGCCACCGACAGCGCCGCGATGGCGACGCTGGTGGCGGCGGTCTCGATGGCGGCGACGCCGGTACTGTTCGCGTTGTCGGAACGCTTTGTCGTGCCTCGGTTGAAAGCCGAACCGATGCCGGACTACGACACGATCGAAGCGGCGGACGCGCCGGTCATCATTTGCGGCTTCGGACGGTTCGGGCAGATCGTCGGCCGGGTGCTGCGTATGCGCGGGATCAGTTTCACCGCGCTGGAGCGCGACCTGGGCCAGGTTGATGTGGTGCGACGGTTCGGCAACAAGGTGTATTTCGGCGACCCCACGCGGGCCGAATTGCTGCGAGCGGCGGGGGCGGAACAGGCAAAGCTGCTGATCGTCGCGCTGGATCACATGCAAGACGTACTGCGGGTCGTCGAAGTCGCTCGACGGAACTTTCCGCAGTTGAAGATTCTGGCGCGAGCACGCAACCGCCGGCACGCCTATCTTCTGATGGACCGCGGCGTCGACGGGCTGGTGCGAGAGACGTTCTACTCCAGCCTGAAGATGGCGGAGGATGTGTTGGTCGCGCTGGGGATTTCGCGCGAGGATGCCGTGCGATCGGTGACTTTGTTCCGGGAACATGACGAGCAGAATCTGTTGGATACCCACGCGATCTATCGCGACGAGAAACAGTTGATCCAGAGCACGCAGCAGTCGACCGAGGAACTAATGGCGCTTTTCGAGGCTGACAAGAAAGAGTAACGACGGCGGCCACTCAGGCTCGACCTTGAGGGGATCGGTAGACCGCCGGATCATCGACCCGGCGGTTCCCAGGATGTATCAGACAGCCCGACGGCGTCTGCTCAGGCCCAGGCCGAACAGGCCTAAGCCGAGCAATGCGACACTCGCAGGCTCCGGCACGAGCGTATTGAACGTGAAGTTGTCCATCGCCCATTGCAAGCCGGTGTTGGAGATGATCAGTTCGTTGATGCCTGCCCAGTCCAGTTCGATGAACCGCGGGTTCGATGTATTGATCTCGTAGTTGCTGCTTGTATCGACAACCCTGCCGTTCAGCAGACCGGTGAATGAGATTTTCTGATTTTGCCAGGCCGAGGTGAAATAACCGCCAATATACTTGAACGTACCGGGTGCGGCCAAGGTGATGTCAACCGGAGAGGATCCATACCAGTTGTAGATCACATTGGTGCCCGAAATGATGCCGTCCTGATAACCGGAACCGGAATAGTTGTTTCCGTTCAGCGACCCCACGGTGGCCTGGCCGTTCCAATTGAACCCGCCATAGCCATTGGGAATCGCGCTTCCATCGCCGGGCAGGGTATCGAAGGTAAGCACGGTGGCACCGGCGGGCTGGAAACTCAAAGCGACAACTATCAGCGCGACGGCCGAGGCGAGAAGTGCGTTTCTCATGATAAATCCTTGCGAAGCATGCCAGGCCGAACCAGCGCCTGTGACAAGTCATACTTCAAAAATCATGCCACACATACTTACGCATTTCTTCAGTATTTACTTTACGGATTTCCGCCGTATTTTTGGATCGAAGAATACCATTATGTTCAATCCATTTATTTCACTTCATTTCATGCGTAAACTATTCCGACAGTTTATCCTGAACAATAGAGCTCGATACACACCGACGTACTGCGGCGATCGCGTGGTCGCAGACCCCACAGGACCGTTCCGCGACAGCGCTATCAGCCGGCTTGCGACGATGCCCATCATTTCCGACCTTGATGCCGACACCTATGCCTGGACGACGACGCTCAATCTCGCCGATCGCTTCCAACTGACGCCATACGATGCGGCCTATCTGGAACGGGCGCAACGCCGGAAGCGGCCGCTGGCAACGCTGGATCGGGCGCTGCGGACCGCCGCGCGGGCGGTTGGCGTCGAAGCAACCGGTATTGACTGACGCCCCACGAGACGCCGTCCCGGGGGCCTGCCAGCCCCTATGCGCCTGGCACCCTCTCATAGTCCTCGATCAGCCATTCCACCGGTTCCGCGGCGGCACCCACATACCATTCCGCGACCAATGGATGCCCGCGCACGGCCGCGCAGTACGCCGCGCTGTCGGCCGAAATCGCCGGCCTCCAGCCCAGGAACCGGGCAACGACGGGCGCGAACATCGCATCCGCCGCGCCAAACGTGGCGCCGAACAGGAACGGTCCGCCGGCACCGAAACGAGCCCGCGTTTCGGCCCATAGCGCTTCGATCCGCGCGATATCCTGCAGCGCGCCCGGAGTCCGGCCGTGACCCGAAAAATCACGCCCGAGGTTCATCCACATCGCGGCCCGAAGCTCGCGGAACCCGGCATGCATCTCCGCCGCGATCGACCGCGCGTGCGCCCGGGCGACACGGTCCGCCGGCCACAACGCCGGCTGGAACTCCGCGCAGTAGTCGCAGATCGCCAGCGACTCCCACACCCGGGCGCCGCTGTGTTCCAGGAGCGGCACCAGGCCGTTCGGCGACAGCTCCGCGATCGCCTTGGTCGGTCCCGGGCGGGTAAACCGAAGGACGCGTACGTCCACATCCAGGCCGGCCAGCTTCACCGCCAACCAGCCGCGCATCGACCACGAGGAATAGCGCTTGTGGCCGATATAAAGGACGCCCTCAGTCATCGCCGCCACCAAACAAAGCGGCCGGGGCCGGCGCGTCGCGGGTATATTCGATGGAGCAATAGGCGCCGCCCATATAGCGTTCCTCGACCGGGTCGCCGCTGACCTTCCCGGCCAATTGCCCCGTGAACGGATCGGCGCTGTCCATCGGTTTCCAGCCCACGGCGTCGCGGTGGTCATCGCGCCACCACGTCATGCGGGCGTTGTCGGACGCGCCCCAGATCACCGCGTGGCCGACTTTCGGTGCGAGCACGCAGCGTTCCACCATCCGGGCGAAATCCGGATACGACAGCCAGGACGCCAGCATGCGTGCGTTCACCGGTTCGGGGGTGGCGGATCCGATGCGCAGATTCACGCTCTCCACGCCGTGCTTGAACCAGTACATCCGGCCCATCAGTTCGCCATAGGCTTTCGACAAGCCGTAGTACCCGTCTGGAAGAAATTGGGTGTCGGCGGGGATGCTCGCGGTCCGTTCGTGGAACCCGACGGAGTGGTTCGAGGACGCGAAGATCACCCGTGCCTTCTCCCGCCTTGCGGCTTCGTAGATGTGGTACAGGCCGCGGATATTGGGGCCGATAACCTCCTCGAACGGACGCTCCACCGACACGCCACCCAGGTGAATGATGGCGCCGCAGCCCTCGGCCAGGCGCAGCATCGTCACGCCGTCGGACAGGTCGGCCTTGGTGAACGCCGCACCCGCCGGGATCGCATCCGGAAACGGCGCGATGTCGGTCAGCACCAGCCGCCAGCCCAGCGCCCCCAATGATCGGACGAGGACGCGGCCGAGCGCGCCGGAGGCTCCCGTCAACAGAACTGGTTTGGCAGGCGTGTCAGTCATGGCATGCTCCTCTGATTCGCAGCGGAGGTATCATGCGCAGAATTGACGAACTCGCCCAGGCCCTGGTCGAAGGAACCATCACCAGCCGGTCCCTGGTCGAGGATGCACTGGCCAGAATCGCCGACCCCGCGGGGGAAGGCGCGCGCACGTTCATCAAGGTCCAGGCCGATCAGGCCCGCGCGATGGCTGACGCCGCGGATCTCCTGCGCAAGGCCGGCCGCGCGCCGGGTCGCTACGCCGGCATCCCGATCGCGCTGAAAGATCTGTTCGATATCGCCGGCGAGCCCACGCCCGCCGGGTCGATCGTGCTCGCCGACGCGCCCGCGGCGCCCGCGAACGCACCGGTTGTGGCCCGCATGCTGGCCGCCGGGTTCATCCCGGTTGGGCGCGTGAACATGACCGAGTTCGCGTTCTCCGGCTTGGGTATCAACCCGCATTACGGCACGCCCAGCAGTCCGTGGGATCGCGCGTCCCGGCGCATCCCGGGCGGCAGTTCGTCCGGCACCGCGGTGGCCGTTGCCGACGGCATGGCGGCGGCCGGGCTGGGCACGGATACCGGCGGATCGTGCCGCATCCCCGCCGCCTTCTGCGGCATCGTCGGCTACAAACCCACCGCTCGGCGGGTGCCGATCACCGGGGTGCTGCCGCTGGCGCCATCACTGGATTCGGTCGGGCCGCTGGCCCCTAGCGTCGCCTGCTGCGCCGAAATCGATGCCATCCTGGCGGGCGAAACCCCGGCCGCGCCGACGCCCGCGAACCTGAACGGGCTGCGCTTCGCCGTGCCGGACAACATGGTCCTGGATGGTATGGACGACGCGGTGGCGGCTGCCTTCGACGCCGCGCTGTCGACCCTGTCGGCCGCGGGGGCGCACATCCAGACAGTCCGCTTCGCCGATTTCGCCGAACTCCCGGCGGTCAATGCCAAGGGCGGGTTCGCGGCCGCCGAAGGGTACGCCTGGCACCGTCATCTGCTGTCCACCAGCGGCAGCCTCTACGACCCCCGCATCCGGGTCCGCATTGCCCGCGGCGAAAACATGAGCGCCGCCGATTACATCGACCTGTCGAACGCCCGCCCCCGCCTGATCGCGCGCTTCGATCGCGCCACGGCACCGTACGACGCCGTGCTGATGCCGACCGTGCCGATCGTCGCGCCGCGCATCGCCGATCTGGATGACGAGCGTGCATACAACAGTATTAACATGCTGATCCTGCGCAACACCGCTTTGGGCAATTTCTTCGATCGCTGCGCCATATCGGTGCCCTGCCATCGGGAAGGCGAGGCAGCGGTCGGATTGATGCTTATGGGCGAAACGCTAGGCGATGGCCGGCTGTTCGGGATCGCGGCGGCGGTCGAAGCGGTGCTTCGGTAGGGAGAGACAAGGGCTCTGCCCTTGACCCGCAAAGGGGGCGACGCCCCCTTTGATCCCGCCCAATGCGGGCGTGGCTACGCCAGCGCGGCCACGGGCTGCTGGGGGACTGAGCCGAGATAGCGATCAAGCACCTCATCGGTGGGACCGTCCGCGACGATCTTTCCCTGATCCAGCCAGAGCACACGGGTGCACCAGTTCCGGATGATGGCCGTCGCGTGGCTCGACAGGACGAGGATGTCCGCGCCACGCACCATTTCCTCCAACCGCTGGCGGGCCTTGTCCATGAAGGTCGCGTCGCCGGCCAGGAACCATTCGTCCATCAGCAGGATTTGCGGCTTGATCGCGGTGGCCAACGCGAATCCCAGGCGCACGACCATGCCGGCCGAGTAGATCCGCACCGGCAGGTCGAGGAAGTCCGACAGTTCGGCGAATTCCGCCACGTCTTCCTCCAGCCACGGCAGGGCCGACCGCGGGAGACCATTGTACAGCCCGCGCAGCAGAATGTTCTCCCGCCCGGTCAGTTCCATGTTCATCCCGAGGTTGGGATCGAGCAGCGCGTTGAGGCTTCCCTTGACGTGCAGGCTTCCCAGCACCGGTTCATAGATCCCAGCCAGAACCCGCAGCAACGTGGTCTTTCCCGCGCCGTTGGAGCCGATCAGCCCAAGCCGGTCGCCACTTTCCAGGCGCAGGTTGATATCACTGAGGGCCCGCACCACGACGCGTTGCTGCTGGTCCTTGGCCAGCCGGCCGGACGCCGCCGCCACGACCATCTTCTTCAGGCTGCGGGAGCTGCCGTGGTACAGCGGGAACAGGACGGAGAGGTCCTTGACCTCGATCAGGGCTTTAGCGGACATGCTTTACACCCAAAACGTCACGCGGCCGCGCGCACGTACGAAGAATGCCCAGGAAATGGCGCACAGCGCGACGCTGTACATCAGCGCCCCAAGCCAGGTCGTGCCGGCTATGCCCGACCCGAGGATCGGCCCGCGGACAATCTCCAGCAGGTCGAAGAACGGGTTCAGGGCCAGTCTCTCGATCCCGGTGGGGCTAAGCTGCGTCGGCTTCCAGATCACCGGCGTCACGAAAAATGCGATCTGCATGATGCTGTTCACGATCGGCTGGATGTCGCGGAAGCGAGCACAGAAGGCCCCCAGAATCAGGGTCAATGCAAGCGCATCGATGCTCCAGAGCAGCAGGCCGGGCAATGCCATCAACGCATTTGCGTGCGGCCACATTTCGAAAAGCGCGAACACCACCACGATGACCACGATATTGTGGCCCAGTGCGATGGCGTTGCGGATTAGCGCCCGCAGCGAAAAGACGAAGAACGGCATGCGCATCGACCGGATCACGCCCTCCGCGTCGGTGAAAACCGTACAGGATTCCGATACCAGCGCGGCCAGGAAGCCCCACAGCACCTGGGATAGCGCCAAAAACGGGAGGTAATCCCGCAGGTCGATCTTGAACAGCGTCGAATACAGAACGCCCAGCGCCCCGACCATCACGCCGGTGGAGATCGTCAGCCAGAACGGCCCAAGCATCGAGCCGCGATAGCGGAGGCGGATGTCCAGCCAGCCCAGCGACAGCGCGAGCCGCCACAGGCGGAGGCCACCGGCAACGTCGGCCATGGCCTGACGATTGCGGGTGGCGATGGTCATGTCCGCCCGGAGGGTCAGTTCCGTTGCGGGGGCGATGGTTGTCACGGCACTGCTCATGTCGCGGGGCGCTTACTCCATTCGGGTAACCGGCACAACATTCGGCTGCCGCCATCGCGGCCGCCATACGGATGCCGCGATCGTGAGAGAACGTTATGGTCTGACAAGGTTTTGCCGGATGCCGAAAGCATTCGAAGGCAACATCAGGCACCCACAAACAGACGACAAAAATTGCCGTGTGCTACATAGCCGAGATGACTTGCCAGAAAGATAGAAGTCGGTTAATGGCTTAGACACCGTTCCTGAGTGTTGAGAATAAGCGGCGACTCCGCGTCGACCGCGCCACCCCTTTATTGTCCGCGTCGTCACGGAGACGTTCTTATATGCCTGTACCGGATCGCATTGTCACGCTCCGTCGTCTCCGTGCGGCCGCAACAATTGCTGTTTTGACTGCCCTCGCCGCGTGCGGAACCGCGGTTCCGCATCAGGACGCCATACAGGAAACCGCCCACTACGTTGCCCAGGCAAAGCATAACTACACGCCGCCCGGTCCGGCGGAGGATCCCTGGGGTCCGTATATCCGCGAAGCCTCCGCCAAGTTCGACATTCCGGAAACCTGGGTTCGGGCGCTCATGCGCGTGGAATCAGGCGGCAAGGAATACCAGAACGGCGACCTGATCACATCGGGCGCCGGCGCGATGGGCCTCATGCAGGTCATGCCATCCACCTATGATGAGCTGCGCGATCGCTACAACCTCGGGGACGACCCGTTCGATCCGCATGACAACATCATGGCCGGCGTCGCCTATATGCGGGAAATGTATGAGATTTACGGCTCGCCCGGATTTCTCGCCGCCTACAACGCCGGCCCCGCCCGGCTGGACGACTACCTGGCTAACCGGGGCGCGCTGCCGGACGAAACCCGCCGTTACGTCGCGATGATCGCCCCGAACCTGACGGGCATCTACCCGAACAACCGGTCCGCGGCGGATCAGATGGCCATGAACGCGCTGCCGGTCAACATTCCGCCGGGCCGGCGCTACAGCCGTCCGGTGATGCTGGCCAACGCGAGATCGCCGGGCGGCGGACGCGTGCCGCCGCACATGCCGGTGGAGGTCGCCCAGCTTCCCGAACCCCAGCGTCGTGGTGGATCGATGTGGGTCGGGCAGCAAGTGGCCTTGGTCACGCCTCCGCCCCCGCCCCCGGGACCCATGCATGGCAGTTTCCGCCTGATCTCGATGGCGAATGCCGCCGACGCCGCACCCGCGCGGCATGAGCCGGTTGCGCCCGGACAGTGGGCGATCCAGGTTGGCGCCTTCGCCAATCAGGGGCAGGCGCACGGCGCCCTGGCCGCGGCCGAACAGCGCGCGCACGTGGAACTGGCGGTCGCCCATCGGTTTCTCGCCAGCGTGCACCAGGGTCATGGCGTCCTGTGGCGGGCCCGCATGACCGGGATGTCGCGGGAGACGGCGATCCAGGCCTGCGAGAAGATCACTCGGAGCCATTCCAGCTGCATCGTGTTGTCGCCGGACGCCCAGTCGTAATCCGAAATCCGATCCTGACGATCGCGATAACCTGACGATCTGGATAACCTGACGATCCGGATAACCTGACGATCGGGATAACCTGACGATCGGTATCAGTCGTCCGTCTCGCCGGTCTTGAGGGCGAAGGTCGTATTCTGACCGCGGACCCCAAGCTTGCCGGCGAGGGTTTTCGTGCTGCCCTTCAAATTCAACAGTTCTGATGGCGCATTGGTCGCGATGCCGGCAGCCGTTTCGGCGGTCAGCCGGCAGCCGGCAGCCGGGCCATTGGCGCATTTGAACGTTCCGGAAATCGCCGCCGAACCCAGGCGCGAAATCCCCAGCGCGCTGTCGACAAGAGTACCGTCCTCGCCAACCAGCAGCGAAAGCCGGCCATCCAGCGCCTGGCCATCGAACGATAGGGTCACCGGCCACGAATAGGCCGACAGCGGCAGCGTGTTGGGGACATTCAGATCCGCCCCCAACCCCATCACCGTCGCCGCCATCGAGCGCAGCGCCACATTCCAGAATGCCCGCGCGTGCTCCAGGAAGGCCGGATCGCCGTGCACGTCCTCGCCCATGCCGTAATCGTAGAACACGCCGTGACGCAGATACGAACCGAGCTTCTGTCCGTATGAGGGGGGCTCCGCCGGCGGCGGCTGGAACACCGATCCCAGGTCGCTGTTCTCGGCCATGTCGGAATAGAGGATCGCCCGGATCGTCGTCGTGCTGTCGGCGAAGCGCCCTTCGTCGGAGGCCAGGGCACGCAGGATCTGCTTTTGCGGCGGGCTGTCCGCGGCAATACGAACCGCATCCGCTGGCCGCTTGCTGTCGAGGTAGATCCGGGTCAACGCGGCGCCGAGATCGCGCACGAAATATTTCTTCTGGTCGGCGATCCGGTCCACCGGATTCTGCCGCAGGATGTAGGTCTGGTTCGCCAGCGCCGCCTTCCGGGCCGCCGGATAGTCGGGCCAGCAGCCGGACCAGTATTCCTTGCTTTGGCCGTTTGCCGGCGACAGGCGCACCACCGCGACACGTTCGCCGGGCGTCAGCGTCGCGTGTAGCTTCACCGCCAGCCTGGTCGCCCAATCGGTCTGGCCGTCGGCCATCATCATGTCGTCGATGTAGACGACGGTGCTGCGCACGGTCGGCTGCTGGCAATACGACGCATCCAGGCCATAGTTGTCGAACAGCGCCCACGCTGGCGCGCAAAGCAGGTTCGCGGCCCCGAAACCAGCCAGCAATCCGATCAGTCCGCCCATTCGCATCAGGCCAGTTCCCGAAGCATCTCTGGCGTGACGGTGACGGCTTCATTGCGGAAATCGCCGACACTGATCTCGCCGGCGCGCCGCCCGACCCGCTCGATCGTAACGGCCCCCCGCTGCGACGTCGCCAACTGGGCGAGGCTGGCGTGATAAAGTTCGGCATTCCGCCGCACCACCGCGGTCAGCGCGGCGAGCAGGCCCGCCTCATGCTTGTCGACCTGTTCCAGCATCGCGCGTTCGGCGGCGACGTCGGCGGCCTTGGTGCGGGCGGCCGATTCCAGTCGTTCGATATCCTTCACCAGCCTGGCCTTGATCTGCCGGACCCGATTTGCGACGGGCCGCCGCAGCCGCCGGTAGCGGCGATGCGTTCGGTTATATTGCCGCGTCGCATCCATGAAGTCCGGGTCTTTGTCGTGCGCCATGTAGGCGATGAACACGCCGACCGCCCATGCCATGAGGTTCCACAGCAGGCTCAGCAGCACGTCCCGCATGGGATCGACCGCGATCTGCGCTTCCGAACCCAGCAGGTTGATCTCCGGCTGGCCGGCAAGCTGGTGCATGACCGCGGCGTAGCGGGACCCGGTCGCGGCGCCGAGGACGATCAGCAGGGAAAAGGTCGATAGCGCCAGCAGGCGCCAGTCGCCGTGCCGGTCGATCGACTCGCGGTGCGCGCCGAACCGGTAGGACCACTGCTTGAACAGCGATCCGTGACCATGCGCGGCGAAGGCGAGCAGGACGCCCATGATGAGGGTGGCGCCGGCCGCGATCGCGACCACGCCGGCGAAGAGGAAGAACACGTCGTAGTTGATCAGCCATTCGGCCACGCCGATGCACAGCAGGGCCAGCCAATAGGCCGGATGATAGGCCGCCATGTTGGCGTCCCGGTTTTCGTGGTCCGCCTTCATGCGCTGGAAGCGGGTTTCCGCCACCCGAAACGCCTCCCGCACCCGGCGGTAATGTTCGTCGCCCTCTAACCGGGCTTCCGCGTCGCGTTCATCGCGTTCGGCGCGATCCCGCGCCCCGGCGATCTCAGTCTCCACCTCCCGCAGCCCGCGGATGGCACGCATCCTGGGTTCGATCGCCACGTCGAACCGCCGTCGGGCCTGTTGCCAGCTTGCGAGCAGCGCTCGAGCTGGCTCGATCACATGCAGGCGTGTGCCGGCCGTCAGCCCGGCGTCGTTGATGCTGATCCGGCCGAACGCGGCTTCCTGGCTGGCCTGCTCCGCCAGCAACTCCGGCGCGGCCCGTAGGTCGTTTGCCTGCTCCACCGGGAACGCCATGGCCGCATCGAAGGCCGCTTTCAGCTCGCTTGGCTGGGTTTCGTTGCTGGCGCTTGCCACGGTGTTTCCCCTTTAGAACGGCACGGCCGGACCGAGCGGATTGGGTTGAACGGCGGGCGGGAGCGTGCGGCGTTGATAGTGGGGCGCCGGTGCCGGCCGCGCCACCCCGGATGGCGGCGGCGTGGCGGCGGACTGAGTCACGCTCGACGTCCGCAAAGCGGCGGGCGGATCGCCTTCGGGCGGTTTGAGGGCGACCGTCGCCAGCAGCGCGAGACCGGAAGCGCCGGCCGGGTCCAGGCGCATGACCTCGACCGGACGGTCCGCGTCCGCGGCGAGGAAGGCGCGGTCGGGCGCGACCCCAGCGACGACGTGCAGGTTCGCGGCGAGGCATTTTGAAATCAACAATTCGACCCGCCGGTTGCGCGCCCTGCCCTCGGGCGTGGCGTTGTCGGCAATCGGCTGCCGCTCGCCGATGGCAACTGCGCTGAGACGGGCGGGATCCAGTCCGCGCCCCACCAGGGCATGCAGCACCGCCACCGCCCGGCGTTTGGACAGGTCCATGTTGTAGGCATCGGAACCGATCGCGTCGGTGTGGCCCAGCACGGTCAGTTCGGCCGCCGGGGTGTCCCGCGTGATCTCGCCCGCGATGTCGTCCAGCGCGGCGGTGGCGGCTGGCCCCGGCTGGTCGCTGTCCGTGGCGAACAGCACCGGTTCGGGCAGGACGAGGCGCACGACAGGCGCGCCGGCCGGACCACACAGCCCGGCCGGCGCAGACAGCAGTTCAGTGCCGGGTAAATCCGTCGCGATCGCCGACGCGAGCTGGGCGAACCGCGCATCGGGCGGCAACCGGCTGGGTGCAAACGTTATCGGGTGCGACGCCAGTGGCGGCGTGCAGCCCGCGCTCAGTCCCGCCATGGCCAGTCCCGCGATGCCCAATCCCGCCGTGGTGAGTCCCGCCGTGGTCACCCCCGCCGTGATCAGCCCCGCCGTTGTCAGCCGGGCGGCCAGTGCCAGCCGAATCGTCCCTCTCGGCATCCGCACCCCGCAGTCGCGATCGGGAGCGGACGCCGTCGGCGATATCACATCCCGGTCAGTCCGGCGACGCGGCACGGGCCAGGATCCCCGGCGATCAAAGCGGCTTGAGCGGCGGCGCTTCGCCTTCCGGAAGCGGCACCTGCGCGACGTTCAGTACCATCGATACCATGCTGTAGTAACCGACAGCGCCGACCAGATCCATGATCCCGCGCTCACCGAAACGGTCCATCGCCGCACCGTAGCTGCGGTCGGAGGCCTGGCCGGTGGACAGCAGGTCGGTCACGAAATCATAGACGATGGTTTCGTCACCGGTCATGTCCGCCGGACGGCGGCCGAGGGCAATCGCGTCGAGAATGGCGGGATTCAGGCCGGCATCGATGCCCAGCCGGCGGTGGGCATAGAATTCGTATTGGGCGCCCCATTTGCGTCCGGCCATGCAGATCGCCATTTCGTTCAGCGGGGCCGGTATCGAGCTGCTGAAGCGCACATAGGCGCCAACACGCTGCACCAGATCGCACAGCACCGGGCTGCGCAGCAGGGCGTTGAACGGGCCACGCAGGCCGGCGCCACGCGGGCCCGACTGGATCGCGTCCACAACGGCACGCTGTTCATCGGTCATCTGTTCCGGGGTGAGTGGTGGGAAACGAGTCTCGGGCATGCGGTGTTCTTCCCTTCGATTAGTCTCTCGGACTGGCGACGTGCCGTCGCGCCGCATGATAGACCGGGTTGTGCGGATGAACGAGGGGGGCGGGTCCGCCGGGCGGCGCCGCCCTCCGCGCGCCTTCCGGGCCTGGCGATAATCTGTCATTGTCGAGACTAGGACGGACAAGCAACGTTGTCTCGTCGGGAGGTGGTGGTGAAACGGGTGACGGCGGCACTTGGTTTGATGGCTTGCCTGGCTGCCGGCAGACCGGCCCGAGCCGAGGCGATCGTGCTGACGTGTCAGTACTCCTATCAGGAAGTAGACGGCACAAGAGGAATCGTTGCCGATGATCCTTTCACCCTGGACATCAGCGATAAGCGCATCATCCAGACCGGTGCAAAAAACCTGATGATCTCGGTCGACAAGCCCTTCAACTTCATCGAAGTCTCATCCCGACGAATCACCTACGGAATACGCGGATTCATCTCGAATACGGGCGTGGTCAATCTGGACATCACTTACAAGATCAATCGCGATACGGGTATCATTATCAGACAGCAAGGTCAGGAATTCATGTCCGGTTCCTGCCAGAAAGCAGGCCGGTCCTGACCGATGCGGACGTGCGATCGCGGCGCATCGTTTCCCCTCCGCGGCGACACGCCCTCGGTTTGCGGTTAACCTGAAACAGTGCTCGTCCGGCTCGCCCCGTTCCTCTTCGTCCTGCTCTGGAGTTCCTCGTTCATCGCGGCGAAGGCCGGTTTGCGGCATATGTCGCCGCTGCTGTTCGTCGCGGTTCGCATGGCCGGATGCGCAATCGTTCTGCTCGTCGTGATGCTGGTTCTCCGGCGGTCGTGGCGGCCATTGAGCGGTTGGCGGTGGGCGCATTGCGCGGTCGCCGGCGCGCTGCTGAACGCGATGGGCCTGATGGCGCCGCATGTCGGCCTGACGCTGGCACCGGCTGCCCAGATCGCCCTGGTGCAATCCTTGACCCCTTTGTTGACGGCGGTGCTCGGCGTCGCGCTGCTGCATGAGCCGTTGCGCCCACGTCAATGGCTGGGCCTGGCATTGGGCATGGCGGGCGTCGGTCTCGTCGTGGGGCACGCCGCGCTGGAAAGCCCCTCCCGATTCGAAGGCCTGCTTCTCGCGTTCGTGGGCGTTTTGGGCCTGGTTGCCGGCACGCTCTATTTCGGACGATTCTGCCGCGGCGTGCCACTGCTGCCCGGGGCAACGGCCCAGTTCGTTTCGGCCGCTTGCGTTTCCGCCCTGGGCGCCTGGCTGCTGGAGACTCCCCGAGCGGAATGGACGGACGGTGCCATCGCCGCGATCGTATGGAACACGATCATGGTATCGCTCGGCGGCATGGGCCTTTACTTCGCCATGCTGACGCGCGGTTCCGCGGCCCGCGTCAGCGCCAGCTTCTACCTGGTGCCGGGCACCGCGGCCCTGCTTGGCTGGGTTCTGCTAGGCGAGCGATTGAGCCCGCTGGCGATAACCGGGCTGCTCGTCGCGTCCGCCGGTTGCTGGCTGGTCAGCGTCGCGCCGCGGAAGCCGGCCTAGTATCGCGCCTAAGCGGGACGCTGCAGCGCGCCGTCCCCGCCATGTCGGACCGGAAGAGTCGCCGTCGACGCAGGCTCGGAAATAAAGGATCCGAGTCACGCGACGAATCGCGGTCGCGATGCGACTCACGCGTCTCTGCGACCGAAAACCAGTATTGCGGTTGCCATATATCGTGCTGCAGTGCAAAAACATTGCGCCCCCATTTGTCTCGAGCGCCCCAATGCCATTGCATGTCGCCCTGACTCATAAGACGTCCTATCGTTACGACCGTCTCGTCACGCTCGGCCCGCAGACCATCCGCCTCCGCCCTGCCCCGCAAGCGCGGACCGCGATCCTGTCGTATGAACTGACAGTCGAGCCAAAGCCGCATTTCATCAACTGGATGCAGGATCCGCAGGGCAATCACCTGGCCCGCGTGGTGTTCCCGGAAAAAGTGGATCGATTCGAGGTCACGGTCGATCTCGTTGCCGATATGGTGACGA
Source organism: Rhodopila sp. (assembly GCA_036263955.1). Classification (GTDB taxonomy): domain Bacteria; phylum Pseudomonadota; class Alphaproteobacteria; order Acetobacterales; family Acetobacteraceae; genus Rhodopila. Next base: position 2,935 of record DATARX010000060.1, on the reverse strand, counting down.
TCAATCCGTTCGATTTCTTTCTCGAACCCGAGGCGGAACACTATCCGTTCAGCTACGACCCGGTCCTCGATCAGGAACTCGCGCCGTTTCGCAAAACCGAAACGCCGGGCCCGCATCTGGCGGCGCTGTTGGCGGCGATCCCGCGCGAGAAACAGCGGACAGTGGATAAGCTGGTCGCGCTCAACGCGCTCATCCAGCAGAAGATTGCCTATATCGTCCGCCTGGAGCCCGGCGTCTTCACGCCGGAGGAGACGCTGGCCGGCGCAACCGGGTCATGCCGCGATTCCGCCTGGCTGCTGGTGCAGGTGCTGCGCCACCTCGGCATGGCGGCGCGATTCGTCTCCGGCTACCTGATCCAGCTTGTTGGCGATGTGAAGCCGCTGGAGGGCCCGGAAGGCCCGACCGCCGATTTCACCGACCTGCACGCCTGGGCCGAGGTCTACCTGCCGGGCGCCGGCTGGGTCGGGCTCGATGCGACCTCCGGCCTGCTCTGCGGCGAGGGGCACATCCCGCTCGCCGCCAGCCCCGATCCGATTTCCGCCGCGCCGATCACCGGCCTGATGGACAAGGCAGAGGTCACGTTCGATTTCGCCATGTCGGTGGAGCGGATCAAGGAGACCCCACGCACCACGAAACCGTACACCGAGGCACAATGGCAGGCGATCCTGGCGCGCGGACGCGACGTCGATCATGCGCTGAAAACCAGCGACGTGCGGCTGACCATGGGCGGCGAGCCGACGTTCATCGCCGCCAACGACATGGATGCCCCGGAATGGAATACCGACGCGCTCGGCCCGACCAAGCGCGCCTATGCCGGCCGGCTGCTCCGCCGGCTGATGGATCGCTGGACCCAGGGCGCGGTGATCAACCACAGCATGGGCAAGCAATATCCGGGTGAGCAGTTGCCGCGCTGGGCGCTGCATTGCCACTGGCGGACGGACGGGGAAAAGGTGTGGAACGAACCATCCCTGCTCGCCTCCGACGACGACACCGATAACGCCACCGCCCAGGAGGCCGCGACGTTCGCCCGCAATCTGGCGGAGCGGCTGCAGGTCGATCCCGCGTTGGTCATCCCGGCCTATGAGGACATCCACTACTACCTGTGGAAGGAACACCGGTTGCCCGCCAACGTGCTGGCCGAGGACGCCAGGCTGGGCGATCCGCTGGAACGCGCCCGGCTGGCAAAAGTATTTGGTCAGGGGCTGTCCAGCACGGTCGGCAGCGTGCTGCCGCTGCGCCGGGTGATCGACGACGGGCTGCGGCGCTGGCAATCCGGCAAATGGTTCTTCAAAGCCGGGGAGATGTTCCTGATCCCCGGCGACAGCCCGGTCGGGTTGCGCCTGCCGTTGGACTCGCTGCCCTGGGTCGATCCGGAAAACGCCGAATACGACGTCGAGCCCGATCCGTTCGCGCCAAAAGAAAAACTGCCGCCCCGGCAGGCGCTGCAATCGCGGCGGGCGCTGGGTGAAGGCCGCGGCATTGAGAACTTCCGACCGGTGCCGCAGGAACTTCCGGTGGTTGGCCGGGGCGATCCGAGCGTGGTCCGAACCGCCCTGGCTGTGGAGGCGCGCGACGGATTGCTGCATGTGTTCTTCCCCCCGGTGTTTTCGGTCGAGGACTGGCTGTCATTGACCGCCGCAGTGGAAGAAACCGCCGCCGAAATCGGCCGCAAGGTCGTGTTGGAAGGCTACCTGCCGCCGGAAGATGACCGGCTGCTGCACTTCTCCGTCACGCCGGATCCGGGTGTGATCGAGGTGAACACCCATCCGACCGCAAGCTGGGGCGAACAGGTCAAGCTGACCGAGGACCTGTACGAGGAAGCCCGGCAGGTCGGGCTGGCGACCGAGAAGTTCAACCTGGACGGCCGGCACGTCGGCACCGGCGGCGGCAACCACGTGGTAATGGGCGCCGCGTCGCCCGCGGACTCGCCGTTCCTGCGGCGGCCGGACCTGCTGAAATCGGTGGTCGGCTTCTGGCACAACCATCCCAGCCTGTCGTTCCTGTTCAGCGGCCAGTTCATCGGCCCGACCAGCCAGCATCCCCGGGTCGACGAGGCGCGGCAGGACAGCCTGGTGGAGCTGGAAATCGCGTTCTCCCAGGTCAGGGCCGGCCAGCCGGTCGCGCCCTGGATCACCGACCGGCTGTTCCGCAACATCCTCGCCGACATGACCGGCAACACCCACCGGACCGAGTTCTGCATCGACAAGATGTATTCGCCCGACAGTGCCTCCGGCCGGCGGGGGCTGGTGGAGTGCCGGGCGTTTGAGATGCCGCCGCATGCGCGGATGTCGGCGGCGCAGATGCTGCTGATGCGGTCGGCGGTCGCGGCATTCTGGGAACGGCCCTATGAGCGCACGCTGGTCCATTGGGGCACGCGCGTGCATGACGATTTCATGCTGCCGCATTTCGTGGAGCAGGATTTCAAAGGCGCGCTGGAAGAACTCGGGGCGTTGGGCTTCGGGCTGGATCTCGAGTGGTTCGCGCCTCACCTCGCGTTCCGCTTCCCGTATGTCGGGCAGGTGCAGTTCGCCGGCATCGCGCTGGAACTGCGCAACGCGCTGGAGCCCTGGCACGTGCTGGGCGAGGAACAGGCGATCGGCGGCACGGTGCGCTACGTCGATAGTTCGGTGGAACGGGTGCAGGCGCGCGTCTCCGGCTGGGTGGATGAGCGCTACGTACTGGCCGCCAACGGCGTCGCGGTGCCGCTGACGAAGACCGATCGCGAGGGCGAATATCTCGGCGGGGTGCGGTTCAAGGCCTGGAATCCGCCCAGCGCGCTGCATCCGACGATCGGCGTCCACGCGCCGCTGGTGCTGGATGTGTTCGACCGCTGGAGCGGACGTAGCGTGGGCGGCATGACCTACCACATCTCCCACCCCGGCGGCCGGAACTACGAGACCTTTCCGGTCAATGCCAATGAGGCCGAGGCCAGGCG
>DATARX010000051.1:0-2446 GCA_036263955.1 Rhodopila sp. | reverse complement strand
GAAGCCCTCCAGGCCCCCGTGGTCAACAAGTTCGGCCGCATGAACATGCCGAACCAGCATTACCTCAACCAGACCGCCCGAGCGCGCGGCCTGATCGGCCAGGCCGACGTGATCCTCGGGATCGAGCTGGTGGACCCTTGGGGCACCGTCAACGACCTGCGCGACCTGATCGATCGTGACGAAATGCAACTGACCAAGCCCGGCGCCAAACTGATTACCATCGGTACCAATTCGATCCCGCTGCACGCCAACTTCCAGGATTTCCAGCGCTACGAACCCGCCGATCTCGACATCATCGGCGACGGCGAAACCACAATCCCTGCCCTGATCGAGGCGGTAAAGCGCGCCCTGCCCGATACCCGCCGCGCCGCCATCGGCGCCCGCGGCGACAAATTGCGCGACGCTTACAAGCAATCCCAGACCGCCACCCTGACCAATGCCACCTACGCCTGGGACGCCAGCCCGATCAGCATCGCCCGCCTCTCGGCCGAGATCTGGGCGCAGATAAAAGACCTCGACTGGGCGGTAACCAACGGCGATCCATTCTTCCAAAGCTACTGGCCGCAACGCATGTGGAAGATGGACAAGGTCTACCAGTTCACCGGCGGCCCCGGCGGCTACGGCGTCGGCTACAGCGGGCCCGCCGCCGTCGGCGCCGCGCTCGCCCACCGCACGCAGGGTCGTTTCGTCGTCAACATCCAGGGCGACGGCGAGCTGATGTGCTGCCCCGGCGCGCTGTGGACCGCCGTTCACCATAAGATCCCGCTGCTGACGGTGATGCACAACAACCGCGCCTACCACCAGGAACTGATGCACATCCAGCGCATGGCCAACCGCCACGCCCGCGGCATCGACCGCGCCCGCATCGGCACCGCCATCGACGATCCCGCGATCGACTACAGCAAGCTCGCCCAAAGCATGGGCATGTGGGCCACCGGCCCGATCTCCGACCCCAACGACCTCGGCCCAGCCCTCCGCAAGGCCATCGACGTCGTCAAAAGCGGAGAGCCCGCCTTGATCGACGTCATCTGCCAGCCGCGCTGAAGGGAGGCCGCCATGCAACGATTCTCACCAATCCTGGTCGCCGCTGCCCTGGCCGTCTTCGGCGCACCGCCTTCCTGGGCCCAGCCCAGCGGCAACACCGCCCGTGGCCAGCATTTGTTCATGGCCGACGGCTGCTACGAATGCCACGGCACGGTCGGCCAGGGCGGCGCTGGCCCCCGCCTCGCCCCGGACCCGCTTCCCGCCGACGCCATCGCGAGCTACATCCGCAAGCCCGCCAACGTGATGCCCCCGTACGTCGAAAAGGTGCTGAACGACCAGGACGTGCGCGACATCCAGGCCTACCTCGCCAGCATCAAGCCACCAAAGCCGCTGAAAGACATTCCGCTTCTGGCGCAATGAAACCGGAGAACAGCATGGCCAAATTACAGCTCTCGATCGCGGTCGGCGACTATGACCGCATGCGCCCCCTGGTCGACGGCCTGGTCCGGATCGACGCCGTCGATCCCCAATTCATGCTGTTGGAACCTGAGGAAATATTTTTCCGAGCGTTCCGGCATGCGGATTTCGACATCTGCGAATTGTCGCTGAGCAGCTATTGCGTCAAGACTGCCGCCGGCAATTGTCCCTACATCGCCGTCCCGGTTTTTCCGTCACGCGCGTTCCGCCACAATTCGATCTACGTCCGCACCGACCGCATCAAGTCCCCCGCCGACCTGAAGGGCTGCCGCATGGGCACGCCGGAATACCAGGTCACCGCCAATGTCTGGGCCCGCATGGTGCTGGAGGAAGACTACGGCATCCGCCCCGCCGACATGACCTGGGTGCGCGGCGGCTACAACGATCCCGGACGTGTCGAGAAGATCACCCTGAACCTCCCCCCCGATGTGCGCATCGAATCGGCGCCGGATGGCACCACCATCTCCGGAATGCTCGCCGCCGGTCAGGTCGATGCGGTGATCGGCCCGCGCGCCCCCGCCTGCTTCGACGCCGGCCATCCCCACGTCAACTACCTATTCCCCGACCCGAGGGAAGCCGGCGCCGCCTGGTTCCGCCGCAGCAACATCTTCCCGATCATGCACACCCTGGGCATCCGCCGCACCCTCGCCGACCGCCACCCCTGGCTGCCCGCCGCCGTCATGAAGGCGTTCTCCAAATCGAAAGCCCTCGCCATCGCCCGCCTGCGCGACCCCGCCGCCGCCCGCGTTACCCTTCCCTTCGTGGAAGAACAGCTACGCGCCGCCGAGGCCCTGATGGGCGAGGATTTCTGGTCCTACGGACTCGGCCCCAACCACCTCGTCCTGGAGCGGTTCCTGCGCCGTCACCACGCCGAGGGCCTGTCCCAACGCCTGCTGACGCCTGAAGAACTGTTCCACCCCTCCTCGCTGGAAGCCCACAAGATCTGACACAAACAGCAACGAACTGCCACGGCTTTAGGTCTTTT
>DATARX010000114.1:0-2009 GCA_036263955.1 Rhodopila sp. | reverse complement strand
CTGCTGTATGGTATTTCGCTGGTGTACGGGTTCTCCGGCACCATGGACCTGGCGTCGCTGCATGACCTGCTGGTGAAGCCGGAGAGTGCTTCGCCGGGCCTTGTCGTCGGCATCGTGTTCGTGTTGGTCGGGCTGGCGTTCAAGGTTTCCGCCGTGCCGTTCCATATGTGGACGCCGGATGTGTATGAGGGCGCGCCGACGCCGGTGACGGTGTTCTTCGCCACTGCGCCGAAGGTCGCGGCGATGGCGCTGCTGCTGCGGGTGATGGGCACATCGTTCGCCTCGCTGGTGGGGGCGTGGCAGCTTCTGGTGGTGATCGTGGCGATTGCCTCGATGTTGCTGGGTGCGTTCGCGGCGATCGGGCAGACCAACATCAAGCGGCTGATGGCGTATTCCTCTATTGGCCACATGGGCTATGCGCTGATCGGCCTGGCGGTCGGCAATGCCCAGGGTGTGCGGGGCACGCTGGTCTACATGGTGATCTACGTGTTCATGACGGCGGGGACGTTCGGCTGCATCCTGGCGATGCGGCGCAAGGGGCAGGCGGTGGAGAAGATCTCCGACCTGGCCGGACTGGCGTCGAACGATCCGGCGCTGGCGCTGGCGTTGGCGGTGTTCATGTTCAGCCTGGCCGGTATCCCGCTGATGTCCGGCTTCTTCGCCAAGCTGTATATCTTCCTGGCGTCGGTGCAGGCCGGGCTGTGGACGCTGGCGATCATCGGCGTGCTGACCAGCGTGGTGAGCGCGTTCTATTACATCCGCATCATCAAGGTGATGTATTTCGACGCGCCGGCGGAACGCTTCGATCCGCGGCCGGCTTCGCTGTCGTTCGTGGTGGCGGCGACCGGGTTGTTCACCGGCTTCTTCTTCCTGTTCCCGGCGCCGATCGTGGCGGCGGCGCAGGCGGCGGCCGGCGTGTTGTTCAGGTAGGCCGAACACTTCACCATGCCGATCGCCGCCGCGTCAGCGCTTCCCGACAGCGAACTGGTGCTGAAATTCGAAAGCCTGGGCGACAATTGCGAACTGGGCCTGGTGCAGCGCCGGGTCGGGGTCGAGCCGTTGGGTCTGTTGCGGTTCGCCGGCGCGCCGCTGCGCCAGCTGATCAAGGCCCTGGACGCTCGGTTTGATGGCATCGCCGATCCCGAGTGGATCCGGATTCAGCCTGAAAACGATGAGTACATGGTCAAGCTGACCAAGTACGATTTCGTCTACCACGCGGAGAAGAAAATCGGCGAGGCCGACCCCGATCTGCTGCACGGGCAGCAAATCCGCACGGTCGGCTTCCTGGCTCGGAAACTGCTGGACGATCTGGCTCATCCAACCAAGATCATGGTGTTCCGGCAGAACGAGCCGCTGACGGCGAACGACCTGATCGATCTGCGGGTGGCGCTCGCCGCCCATGGTCCAGCCATCCTGTTATGGGTTCAGGCGGCCCAGCCCGGGCATCCCCCGGGTTCGGTCGTCAAGGTCGATGACCGGCTGATGGTGGGCTACGTCTCCCGCCTGGCGCGGCGCGAATACGTGCCCGATCTGGACGTGGCGTCCTGGCTGGCGATGCTGCGCATGGCTTACCGTGTTCATCTCGGCGCTGACCGAGACGCCGCGACGGCGCCGGCCCGGACGGAAATCGTGTTCGGAAAGGCCGGCAACACCGCTGGATGCACCGGCGACGGCTGGTCGGCGCCCGAGAATGGCTTCACCTGGGCCATCGGCAAGCGCAGCGTGCTGACCATACCGAACCCGGGGCCAGGGAGCACCTTCTGGCTGGAACTCGACGTGAAGCCCTTTGTCGCGCCGCCGGCGTTGCCCGCGCAGGTGTTGCGCGTGACGGTGAACGGGCATTTGGTCCATGTGTTCGATCCGCTGGCGCGGGGCGTCGTGGGCTGCACCGTACCAGCCACAGCCTTTGACGGGCGCGACGCGGTGGAAATCGCGTTCGACCACCCGAATGCCGCCAGTCCACGCGCGGTGGCAGGCGAAAAAGATGACCGCATGCTGGCGGTCGCATT
>DATARX010000446.1:0-6934 GCA_036263955.1 Rhodopila sp. | reverse complement strand
CTGGGACGCGTTCGGGTTGCCGGCGGAGAATGCCGCCAGGGAACGCCGCGTGCATCCGGCGAAGTGGACGTATGAAAATATCGCCAACATGCGCGTCGAGTTGCAGCGCATGGGGCTGTCGCTGGAGTGGGAGCGGGAGTTCGCAACCTGCCAGCCGGAATACTACCGCCATCAGCAGAAGCTGTTCCTGGATTTTCTGAAGGCAGGCCTGGTGGAGCGCAAGGAAAGCTGGGTGAACTGGGACCCGGTCGACGGCACCGTGCTGGCGAATGAGCAGGTGATCGACGGCAAGGGGTGGCGCTCCGGCGCGCCGGTGGAGAAGAAACAGCTCAGCCAGAGGTTCCTCAGTATCACCAAGTATGCCCAGGAACTGCTCGACGCGCCGGACAAGTTGGACCGCTGGCCGGAACGCGTCCGGCTGATGCAGGCCAACTGGATCGGCCGCAGCGAGGGCGCCAGGCTGGCGTTCAGCCTGGACGGCAGCGATGAGACGGTCGAAGTCTATACGACCCGGCCCGACACGCTGTTCGGGATGTCGTTCCTGGCGATCGCGCCGGAGCATCCTTTGGCCGCCGCCGTCAGCGCCCGCGATCCGGCGGCGGAACGGTTCGTGGCGGAGTGCTGCAGCCGCGGCACCTCCGAGGCCACCATCGAGACCGGCGAGAAGCTGGGTTACGACACCGGGCTGCGGGTTAAGCACCCGTTCATCCCCGACGTCACGTACCCGGTGTGGATCGCCAACTTCGTGCTGATGGAATACGGCACCGGCGCGATTTTCGGCTGCCCCGGCCACGACCAGCGCGACATGGATTTCGCCCGTAAGTATGGCCTGGACGTGACGCCGGTGGTGCTGCCGCCTGGCGCCGATCCGGCGACCTTCTCGCTGGCGAAGGAGGCCTATGTCGGGCCGGGAACGATCTTCAACTCCGGCTTCCTGGATGGGCTGGAGGTCGATGCAGCCAAGCGCGCGGCGATCGAAAAGCTGGAGAAGCTTGGCGTCGGCCAGGGCATCGTCAACTGGCGGCTGCGCGACTGGGGTGTTTCGCGGCAGCGCTACTGGGGCTGCCCGATTCCGGTGATCCACTGCGATGCGTGCGGCGTGGTGCCGGTGCCGGACGACCAGTTGCCGGTGCGTTTGCCGGACGACGTGACGTTCGACCGGCCGGGCAATCCGCTGGATCATCACCCGACCTGGAAGCACGTCGATTGCCCGGCGTGCGGCAAGCCGGCGCGGCGGGAAACCGACACGTTCGACACCTTCGTCGACAGTTCGTGGTATTTCGCCCGGTTCTGCTCGCCCACCGCCGGCGTGCCAATGACCAAGGCGGCGGTCGATCACTGGATGCCGGTCGATCAGTATATCGGCGGCATCGAGCACGCGATCCTGCACCTGCTGTATTCGCGCTTCTTTACCCGCGCGATGAAGGATATCGGCCATGTCTCGGTGAATGAGCCGTTCGCCGGGCTGTTCACCCAGGGCATGGTCAACCACGAATCCTATCGCGGCGCGGACAATCGCTGGCTGTACCCGGAAGAGGTCGAAAAGCGCACCGACGGGTCGGCGGCCCATCGGGAGACCGGGGAGCCGGTGACGGTCGGCAGCGTGGAGGCCATGAGCAAGTCCAAGCGCAACACGATCGACCCGGGCGCCATCATCGCACGTTATGGCGCCGATACCGCGCGCTGGTTCATCCTGTCCGACAACCCACCCGATCGGGACATGGAGTGGACGGAATCCGGCGCGGCCGGGGCATTCCGCTTTACCCAGCGGGTGTTTCGTCTGGCCGAAGCGCTGGACGGGGTGCGCGCCGAAATGATGCCCGACGCGTTTGGCTCCGCCGGCCGTACGCTGCGGCGGGCCACGCATCGTTGCATCGCCGCGGTGACCGAGGCGCTGGAGGGATTTGCGTTCAACGTCGCGGTTGCGCGGTTGTATGAACTCGCCAACGCCATCACCGACGCCGAACGCGCCGCGCCGGAACCCGGCCTGGCCTGGGCGCGGCGGGAGGCGGTGGAAACCCTGGCCCGTCTCGGCAGCCCGATGATGCCGCATCTGGCCGAGGAAGTGTACGCCCGGCTGTTTCCCGACAACGGCCATCTGGTCGCGGAACTGGCCTGGCCGGAGGCCGAACCGGCGCTGCTGGTCGCCGAAAGCGTTACCATCGCGGTGCAGGTGATGGGCAAGTTGCGCGCCACGATAGAGGTTGCGCCAAACGCGCCAGAGGATATCGTGCTGGCGGAAGCGATGGCCGATCCAAACGTCGCCAAGGCGTTGGAAGGGAAGCGCGTCGTCAAACGGGTTCATGTCCCCAACCGTATCGTCAACTTCGTGGTCGCCGGATGAAGCCATTGGTCAGCCGCCGTATTGCGTGTCTCGGTTCGCTGGGTGCCCTGGCGACGGCACTCAGCGGCTGCGGATTTCAACCGGTTTATATGCCGACCGCGTCCGGCAAAGCTGGCGTCGCGCAACGGGAACTGGCCACGGTCTACGTCGGGATCATCCCTGAACGGCCTGGGCAGGTTCTTCGGCAGGCCCTGCAGGAACGTCTGGGTAATGATTCCGGAACGCCCGCTGAATATGATCTGGCGGTTACCTATGGCATCAGCGGGCAAGGGATCGGGATCAATACCGACTCGATCGCTACCCGGATCAGGCTTATCGGCACTGCGACCTGGAGCCTGAGAAGCCGTGATCCCAAGCGGACGGTGCTGACCTCGGGCAGCGCACGCGCGATGGACGGTGTGAACGTCTTTGACTCGCAGTATTTTGCATCCGACCTGGAAACCGAAGCGGAGGAGTCCCGCATGGCGGAGGAACTGGCGACTCAGATCGCGACCCGGCTTGCCGTCTGGTTCCGCCAGCGGGCGGCGAAGCAGCCCACTTAGCTCCGGTGAAGCTGCAACCGGCCCGCATCCAGGCCTTCCTGCGCGATCCGGGTGAGTGCCGTGTGGTCCTGCTGTTCGGCGAGGATGCCGGGATGATCCGCGACCGTGCCGAGGCGCTGGTGCGCGCCGTCGCCGGATCGCTGGACGATCCCTTCCTGGTTTCGGAGCTGCCGCGCGAGGAGATCAAGCGTCTGCCGGATGAGGCGGCCGGTCTGTCACTGATGGGCGGACGGCGCGTGGTGCGGGTGCGGGATGTGACCGATGCGGCGACCGACCCGGTTCAGGCGGTGCTGAAAAGCCAGGCGCCGGCGCTGGTGGTGCTGGAAGGGCCGACCATCCAGTCGCGGTCGAGGCTGCGGACGGCGCTGGAGGCCGCAACGGACGGCGTGGCGATCGGCTGCTATCCGGAAGAGGGGCGGGCGCTGGAAGAGACGATCCGCGAGACGCTGCGGGTCAATGGCGCCGGTATCGAGCCGGACGCGCTGTCCTGGCTGTCACAGCAGCTCGGCGCCGATCGGGCCTCGACGCGGGCGGAGCTCGAGAAACTCGCGTTGTATGTGGGGCCGGGCGCCCGGGTCGATCTGGACGCGGCAATGACCTGCGTCGGTGACCTGGCGGGTCTGTCGCTGGATGACGCGTTGTTCGCCGCGACCACCGGCGATGTGGCGACCGCCGACCGGGCACTGGAAGCGGCCGTGGCCGAAGGGGCGGCGCCTGTCCAGGTGCTGCGCGCCGCTCTTGGACATCTGCAGCGGTTGCACCGGGCGCGACTGACGATGGACGAGCATGGATTGACGGCGGGCGATGCGGTGAAGGGGCTGCGGCCGCCGGTGTTCTATCAGAAGGTCGGGGCGTTCACGCGTTCATTAGGTTTGTGGCCCTCCACCACGTTGACGGCGGCGATGGCGGCTTTGGCGGAAGCGGAGCGGGGCTGCAAGCGCACGGGATGGCCGGATCAGGCGTTATGCCGGAACGCGGTCTTGACGCTGGCGCGCCGTTCCGCCGCGGCGTCCCGTTCGGCTCGCCGATAGGGGGCGAGCGCCGGCCGGATTGGGCAGTCGAGGACGCCGGTGGCCGACGAAGATGTGTCGGCACCGCCTGACGACGGACGCAGACTCGATAATCGAAGACGCGCGGGGCCGGATCTGATGAGCCTCCGCCCAGACCGCCCATACGGGACCTTGCAAGCGGCCGGGATCTTGCAAGCGGCCGGGACCATGTTCTGCCTGGAGAGTATCTTTTTATATTCAATAATCGCATAAAGATACTTTATTTTGCACAGGCGGTGTGCGACAAGAATAACGGTTTGGCTTTATCTGGTGCGATTCGCATTGCACGTTTGGAGATCCTCATGCCGATCAAGCGCCGGTCCGATCAGATCAGTTGTGATACGGCTGTCACGGTGCGGGTTCCGTCGCTTGGCGAGGCCGATTTGCTGCTCGTGCGACGCGCACTGATGGAAATCGCGCCGGATTGGTCCGTCGACCTGGTCGGCATCTGCTCCGAGGAGACCACTTTGGTGCTCCTGCCGGAAGACGGCGACGACTTGATGGGACCAAGCTTCGTCATCAGCCGGGAGGCGTGCGGGCTTCGCATGGACCAGGTGCATTGGGATGCGCTGACCGAGGTCGGTGTATTCGACTCGATGTACGATGTTCTCGATGCGCTACGGATCCGTCTCGCTTTCTGCGTCGCCGGCGCCGCGCCCGCGTCCGTAACGCTGCACTGATAATCCCCGGAACACGATCATCAGAACACGATCAGCAGAACACGGTCGGTAGAACACGATCGGTTTGCCGCGGTCTTCGGCTTCCGGGCTGACTGGTCAGACCCGGAATACGCGCCCCCAGTCGCCGACGCCCTGCGGGTTGATCCCGGCGAGTTTCAGGCTTTTCCACACGACGGTGGCGATCGAATCGTAGATGGGAATTCCGGTTTCGGCCTCGAGCGCCGCAACCAGCGGTGCCGCACGCAGGTTTGTGCAAATCACGCCAATTGCGTCCGGTTTTTCGCTCGCTACCTCTCGGATCATGGCGGCGAGGGTCGACGGCGAGACTTCGGCGAAGGCGAAATTGTCCTGGATACCGAGGTGTCGTTCGGCGTCGCAGGCAATGCCAAGTTTCGCATAGTTCTCGACGATGCGCTGCTGCACGGCGTCGATATAGGGCGTCACCAACCCGAACCGCTTGACGCCGGTGGCGGCGAGAATTTCGTTCAGCGCAAGCATCGAGGTGCTGGCGCGGATGCCGGTGGCGGCTTCAATCCGATCGCACAGCCGCTCATCGGCATCGAAGCCCAGCCACCCGGAGGAGGTCCCGTTCCAAGCGATCACATTGACCTTCGCATGTGCCAGAAGTTCGGCTGCCGCCAGGATGGGGCGGTCGTCGAACTGCGCCAACGCGTCGCCGGTCAGCGCGATTTCGGTCACGCGAAACCGGGAAAAATGCACCGATACCGATGGGAGGGACGCCAGCATCGCGGTCGTGACCGGTTCCAGCGTGGTATTGGAGGAGGGCGTGAGCATGCCAATGCGAACAGGTGCTGTCATGCCGACACCATCGCATGGCCGGCTTCGAACGTGAAGGTGAACCGTGGATCGATTCCAAGCGTTTCAGACAATCACCGGCGTCGGTGCCGGGAGAAAGGAGCCGCTATGGCACAGTCCGACCGCGCGCATGACAGGACCTTGGAAGAGAGTTTCCCTGCCAGTGATCCACCCGCCAATTCTGGTATTACCGGCGCGGAAGACCAGGAAGGGCGGTTGCAACGGCGCGACACGCACGAAAAGCCCACCGGAACGCCGACATCCGATCGGCACGCCACGGAGACGGCGCATCATCAGGAGGATGGGACGAAGGCCGCCCCGAAGCGCTAGCGTGTGATCGCCTGAGGCTGACGATAGGGATCGGGATGCGGGTCAGGATCCGGCGACCCGAATGGTTCACATCCGGCACGCAACATCGACGGGACAGTCGGGCGAACCCGATGGACAGGCGGGCCGGTAAAGGCGCAAAATCCTGTCATGCGCACTATTCTTGCCCTTGCCCTTGTGTCTCTGGTCGCCGCCTGTTCGGGTGATCCCAGCAAATACGGCATTACCGGTCCCGGCAATTCGCCGCCGCCGGCTGCGCCCGACGCGAGCCGGGCGGAAGCCACGCCGACACCGGGCGTCCCGACATTCGGCCCGACATATGGTCCGAGCATCGCGCCGAGCACGGGAAGCAGTGGTTTCTGGGGATATAACTGAATTTCAGGGGGCGTAGCGTCATGGCCCGGGTGGCCGAACCATGACGCGATACCGTTAGGCTGACAGCGCCGCCGGTTCTGTCCGCAGCCGCTTCACCAACAGCTTGTTCAACGCATGCACATAGGCGCGGGCCGAGGCCACGATTGTGTCCGCATCGGCGCCCTGGCCGTCGACCATCTTGCCGTTTTCCTCCAGCCGAACCGTTGTCTTCGCCTGCGCGTCGGTCCCCTCGGTGACCGCGCCGACCGAAAACAGCACGAGATCCGCGGTGTGCGGGAAGATCGCCCGGATCGCGTTGAACGTCGCATCCACCGGCCCGTTGCCGGCGGCGGTCGCGGACTGCACCACGCCGTCCACCTCCAGCTCCAGCTCCGCCCGCGCCGGACCTTTTGAACCGGCATGCAGGTCCAGCGAGACGAAGCGGATCCGCTCGTGGTCGCGCATCACCTCGTCATCGACCAGCGCGACCAGGTCCTCGTCGAACACCACCTTCTTGCGGTCGGCCAAATCCTTGAAGCGGCGGAACGCGTCGTTCAGCTTGTTGTCGCCGATCGTGTAGCCCAGGGTCTTCAGCTTGTCGCGGAACGCCGCCCGACCCGAGTGCTTGCCCATCACCAGGCTGGATTTCTGCCATCCCACGCTTTCCGGCAGCATGATCTCATACGTGCCGGCATGTTTCAGCACGCCGTCCTGGTGAATGCCCGCTTCATGCGCGAAGGCGTTGCGGCCGACAATCGCCTTGTTCGGCTGCACATCGAAGCCGGTGATCGCCGCCAGCATTTTCGACACGCGCAGGATGTT